>NZ_SDMK01000003.1:0-300000 GCF_004123295.1 Silvibacterium dinghuense
GCTGCAAGTCAAAGAGGGAGCAACTCCTATTGCTCCCTCTTTAATTTGCGTGAAGCTTACTTTTCATTTACGACAGTCAGGATGGGAGTGTTTGCTGAGGGAGCTACATAGACCTTTTGTGTCACCGGGTTTACTGCCAGAAAGAGACTGGAGACCGGCAGCGTCGCAGTCACTGCATTGGTCTTTCCGCTAATGATCCCGACAGTATTGGACTGGCTGTTCGCTACGAAGATGAGGTTAGTCCCGAAGTCGACATCAATACCGAGGGGCGCATAGCCAGCTGGGATCATAGCCTCGAGTGTCCCACTCTGGTTGAGAGCTCCGACCGATCCGGACTCTGGATAGCTGACAGAATTCGCAACATACACGTTGCCGGTGAGAAGATTCACCGCAATACCTGCATCGGAGGCTCCAAAGGGCGTAGTAACAGTGATCTGATTCGTTTTGGCATTGATGATGCTGACATTGCCATCAACCAGCGCAACATATACGTTACCTATAAGCGGATTCACGGCAACTCCGAAGGGCTGAGCACTGAGCGAGATGCGCTGTTGCACGGTCAAATTCTGGACTACATCGAGTTCGTTGTCGCTGCCGTTGCTGACATACAGCATACCGGTGGCTTCGTTCACCGCGAGCCCTTGGATACCATTGCCTGGCGTAGTGGAAATAGCGATCGTCTTTTGCACGGTGTTCGTGCGGGCATTCACAACCGCCACTTCGTTCTGTGAAACGCCACTGGCATCCACATAGGTGCCACCGACGTAGACGAGGCAGCGGAAGGGATCGACCGCAACCGCATAGGCCACCGGGGGAATTTCGATGTTCTGGATCACAGCATCTGTGTGTCCATCGACGACGGAGAGCGTGTCATACGGTTCGGCTCCGAAGTTAGGCACGGCTACGTAGACGCGATTGGTGATGGGATTGACCGCCAGTTGCTCCGGCAAGCCAGGCAGAGCGATTGTACCCTTGACCGACTGCGCACCGGCAACAGCAGAGGTGGCCAGCATCGCCACGGCAAAGGCCTTCACATATGTGTTGAGCATCGATTCGTCCTCTTAAGGTTAGGGTTCAGCCGCCGGAAAGTCGCTGCAGTAGAGGCCGTTGCCTTCCGTCTTTGCATGAAGAAAGCATGGTTAGCAGCTGAAGCATGATGATTGGGATCCGCCTGGCGGGAGTTGCACCATCCGGACCACTATGCGAGAGCCCTCAAACAAGTAAGTAAAGAACGGGCGGCACAAATTCTCCACCCGCAGGAAGACCTGTATATCACTGAATTGTCACAGTGACAGGCACAGATGCTGTAACCGCGCCGCTACCCGACGGTGTAGTTCCGCTGCCGTTGACCGTGATGGTTATTGTCCCGGAAGCAGCCGTCTCGAGCCCCGTGGAACCACCGCAGGAAACGAGTGACACCATACCGAGCCCCAACACGACCAGGCCACGGACACGCCAGAGCGTCATCTGCCTGGTAGCGCGTCTGCGAGACCACGCCAGAACCAATGCGGCGAAGGCACCTGGAAGCAGGAAGCCGGCCATCCGTGGTCCTTTGTCCAGGGTCTTGACAGAAGAGACCACCGCAGCCGCGGAGGTATTGATAGTCAGCGTTCCCTGGGCGGGATTTTCGCTGCCATCCGGATTCTGACTACCGGGAAAACTATAGGTGGCAGGACTGAATACGCAGGAAACATTTGCCGGGAGTGAACCACAGCTTAGGCTGATCGTCCCCTGGTAATAGTTTGCAGGTGTGATGGTCAATGTCGCCTGACCAATCTGCCCTTGAGGGATAGTCAATGTCGATGGGTTGGCGGTGATGACGTAACTGCCTGGTTGCGTAACGGTCAATGTCCCGTTGATAAGGACGAGCGAGTAGTTAGGCGCAGATAGCGTGCCTTGTGCGATAGTGATCGGATAGCTTCCTGGGGGCGAGCTCTGCGTCGCAGCGGTACTGATTGTGGGAAGACCTGTGATGACGCTGGGGGTGTCCCCGTCACTCAGGACGAAGCAGCCTGAAACTCCAGTCTGCGTGCAGCCTATCTGGTAAGTGAAGTTAGGATTTGGAGCACCTTCTTCACGCGCAACATTATTGACCTGAATATTCAGAGGTGCTGGCTTCACCGTGAAGGTCTGCGATAGCAGCGGCGCAGCCATATAGTTACCGTTTCCCGGCTGCGTGGCAGTCACCGTCACCGTGCCAACGCCATTCAGCACAAGCAGGCTATTGATGTTGTTGTAGAAGGAAGCTGGACCTGTCGTAGTAAAAACTGGCGTCAGGCCCGAGCTGGCCGTCGCGGTAAGCTGGACCTGATTGCCATAGGTCTGGCTGACTGAAATTGGATTGAAATTGATGGTTTGTGCAGCCGGATTCACGGTGAGCGTGCCATTGACCGTGGTTGCAAAAGCATAGTTCGCTGCCGCAGCCGGTAATAGCGTGAGTGTGCCCAATCCCACGTTAATCGGATACGTCCCCGCGTTCGGCGTTCCTGCTACCGTGGTGTACTGTGCGCTTCCAGTCAGCGTAGTGGCCGTTGTATCACCAGCCACAAATCCAGTGATGACAGCTGCCGGGAAGCTGGCAGGATTAATAGTTGTACCGTAGGTGAGCGCCACGGATGGGCCGGTCACAGTCAACAACGCTGGGGTGACTGTCAGGCTGTGGGTTACGGGTGTTGCCGCCTGATATTGCTGATACCCCTCCTGAACTGCCTCTACTACGATCGTTCCCGCTCCGGTAATAGTCAGCATGGAGTTATTCGCACCAGAGAGTTGCCCTGGCCCACTCAGCAGCAGAAATGAGACAACCCCTCCCGAAGTAGCCGTAGCACTCAGCGTAATTGGGACATGGCCATAGGCCACTGAAGACTGTCCCAAAAGAAAACTGATAGTTTGCGATTGTGTACCGGTGACAGTGAGTGTTCCGTCAGCGAAGGCAGCGAAGTTATAGCTTTTCGAGCTCAGCGTTCCAAGTGAGGGTGTGATCGGATACATTCCGACCGATGAGTTGGTAACAGCAGTGGTAGTAAAGGCTGGCGCACCGGTGTAGACACCTGGCGTACCAGCTGTATCTCCGTTGACGAACCCGGTGATGGTTGCCGTGAAGTCTGGGTTTGCCGTGTCGTAAATCTTAGAGGCCGGATTCGCTGTTACAGTCAGAGAAGCCTGATTGACAGTCAGGATTTGCGAAACCGGCGTAGCAGCAAGATAGACGTCGTTCCCGGGTTGCGCAGCTGTAACGATGATCTGTCCGGCTCCCTCGATCTGGAGCTGTGAGCCATTCAGCTTGCCGATGCCGCTCGGCGTCGAGCTTACCGAATACTGCAGCGTCAATCCTGAGCTGGCTGTGGCGCTTAGCGTAATCGGGCTGGCCCCATAAGTCACTGTTGCAGGATCAAAGGCAGAAAAGTCGATATTCTGAGCCTGCAGCGGAGATGCTTTCCAGACGAGTGTCCCACCGTCGGCAATGTAGAGATTGTCCTGCGCATCGAAGGAAAGCTGCTCAGGGGCATTCAGATAGGTGCCAACAGCCGGACCACCATCTGGAACTGGCACAGTTGCTGGAGGCGTCTGCGATGGGTTATCAATCCCGGCAATTGTCGAAGCATAACCCGAGACGTCGATCTTGCGAACGGCGTGCGCGGACAAGTCCGAGACATAGAGATTACCGAGACTGTCCAGCCAGAGATGGAGGGCTCCCGAGCCAAAGATTGCATCTGCAGCCGTTCCCCCATCACCACAACCTGCTATTGTGCAAGGACCATATTGTGGATTTGCACCAGACCCCGTTATCGGGTAGAGATAGCCGCTCTGAGGCGCACCGCTGTCGCCTCCTCCGGGATTGAGATATTGATTGAGGGCGGCTGGCGCACTGACACCTGCATATACCATCCGGATGTAAGAAACATTCGCACCAGCGGAAGAGGTCATGCCATCGGCGATGTAGACGTTGCCGCCTGCATCCACTCCGATTGAGGTCTCAGCTCCTAACCCTGCCGAAGTCGCTAAACCATCGTCGCCACAACTTCCGAGAGTTGTGCAGTAGTAGGCAGCTTGCCCAGCGAGGTTAAAGATATAGCCCTTCTGAGCGGACGTAACACTTACTCCCTCGGCAGCCAATGCCGGTGGCGGTTCACTTCCCTGATAGACAACACGCACTTCATCGTCAAAATTGTCATCAATGTAGAGGTTGCCCCACGGATCAAGCTTGATGTCTTCCGGGTAGTAGAGGACCGCGCTGGTGGCCGGACCGCCATTGCCGATGTTCGAACTGAAAGAGGAATTGTTCACACCCCATTGCCCAGCCACAGTGGTAACAATAGAAGTAGTCGCATCCACTTTACGCACTACGTCCACGGTGCCGACATCTTGCGATTCATCATCGGAGTAATAGAGATTGTCTTGACTATCGATGACCAATCCGGCGATGTTTGAGATGTTGACCTGGCTCAGCGGCTGCCCTTCACAGGCACCGCAACTTGTGACACCAAAACCGGCAACCTGGTAAATGCGGCCAGTTTCCGGATCTGCTGCAACGCTCTTGAGCGCTTGCGGAATAGTATTGCCTCCGTAAATCACAAAGAGGCTCGTCGAGATCGCGACATAGACGTTCCCGTGGCTATCTGTAGCAGTGGCCACCACACTCCCCAGCGGTACCTGAGTAGGGAGCGAACCATCAGAAAAGCTCGCATTCGAGTTACTGGGATCGCCTGCGAAGTAGTGAATAAGCCCCGGCTCGAAGCCTGATGTCGTATCACCGCTCGTTTGCGCCAAGGCAGCCAGCGGCAAAAAAAGCGATGCGGAAGCAAGCAGCAAAGTACGCAATACCGCGGAGAGCAGAGCGAGGAAACGAAGTTTCACAAAGCCATCCAGACAGGAAATCCGAAGATCGGTCGTACTGGTGAAGCAGATTCAGGGCGAAGACTCGACAAGAGCCTTCGCCCGGATAAATGGAAATCAGCCTCTTAGTGCGGCTGGCTTTCCGTGGGACCAGGGGTGCTCGGCGAGCTGGTGAACGGCCCTTCGACAGTGCCGCCCACATCGCCGCCTGCTTCGGTGCCGCCGCCAAGGGTAAGCGGGGGGAGGGACTTGGCGATGACACGGCAGGTCACCGTCGAGCCGAGGGAACCGTCATTCGGGGTGATCGATACGGTGTCAGGAGTGGTCTCGATGGTCGAAGGCACGAAGTGCTCACGATAGACATCGAGGCCCGGATCATTGAGGCCCGAAGTGGAAGTGGCGCATACCGGAGTGAAGGGCACAAAGTCAGGGATGGTGTTATCCACCAACTGCTGCGCCTCGGTAACCAGCGCCTGAGCGTTGGTCTCACCGGTCGAATCGGTAATGAGACGGTAGACCGACCAGGCAGTGTAATCGCCGTTGCGCAGATTGGGGAAGGACAAGCCGGTGCTTGAGGTGAGCGGGCAGTCGTAGCTACCGCCGGACACCGCACAGGTTGGCAAAGTACCGGTGTAGGTATGGCTGGTGGGATAGATCGGGTCATAGCCGTTCAGTTCGAGATAGCGGTCCGTCTTACCGCCACCCACGGACTCATAGCTAAAGAAGGCATAGCCGAGCGTGTTTGGTGTAGCGATCACGTTGTTGACATCGTCGCCTGTGCCTACAGCACGGTAGCGATGGCCACTACCGCAAGCAATCGCCAAAGGATTGCCATCATTGGCCGCAGTCGGAGGATTGGGGATGTTAGCTTCCTGATCGCCGCCACCAGGCACGAAGACGGTGTATTGGGTGGTGTTCATGGTGCCGGAAAGAGGTTCGCGGAGAACCGGATCGATGGTGCCCGTGGCTCCCGATACATAACTGGAGGAGCACGGCGCTGCCGAACAGGCCGAGGGAGAACCACTGACGCCAGTTCCGTAACCACTAAACAAGCAAGCTGCATTGGTCGTGGTGATATTGGTGGCGCTGGCTACCGTGCTACCGCTGGCGGTGCTGGCGACAAAGACGATCGGTGCCGCGCCAATGGGAAGCGTGATTTCTGTAGGACCAGTGCTACCCGAGAAGGGATCGGCACCACCAGCAATGGCGAAAGAGACAGGGTTAGCGATCGACGTCGAAGTGAAATGGCTCACGATAGGATTGCCGATCAGGTACTGGCCGCTGTGGCCGCTACGCGGATCCGGCACATAGCCGTAACCGAGGCTGTTCAGAGCCCGGTTCGTGGCAAACAGCGCATCTTCGGGGCGGATATCTGTATTCGCTGCCGTCAGAGCTGTACCGCTCAGGGCACTGTACACGGTGCTGGTGAGAGCAGTGTCATTGGTTCCATCTGCCCAGTAGGTGTAATTGGTGGTCGCACTCACCGGGAGCGAAGATAGCGCGGCCAGAGCTAACGTAGCGCGCGGTACTGCACTGAAAGCGCGCACACCCACCGTCGAGTCGACGCTAAGGAAGGCCCAGATGCCATTCGTGCTCCAGCACACCCAAAGGTTACCCGGCTCGGGTGGAATGGTGTAAGTCGTTCCACCTGAAGTGACGGTGCGACTGTCATTCAAGTAGGCATAGCAGGAGGTTCCCGGGCAGCTGCCTGACTTCACGGTGTAGTGATAAGCGGTGACGCCGCCTGCTTTGGCCAGCGCATAGGCAGCAACGGCGAAGGGACCAAACTGCGCGGATGATCCGGCAGTGAGAACCTTCAGCGTTTGAGCGTTGGCATTGTTCATCCCGAACATGGTGCCGAGCACCAGCACGAGAACGGCAATAATTCCTTTCGGAACTTTCATGGCGATAATTCCTCCGGTCGAGCAGCCTTGTGCGGCTACTCCCGTTTGGGGGTGAGGGGGCCGTCCACACGCATCCATGCTGCATTCCGCAGCCTGACTTGGGGTGTGGTGTTCGGAAGCGAACTGCTTAAAGAAAAGCACTAAGACTTAGCAGCAGAAATAACTCAATATCTTTTGCGAATGGCGAGTAATTGAGGCAGGCTCTGATGATGGCCCTGAGAAGCGCCTGGTTTATTTCTGCGCTTCCGATCGAGAAACTATCGCCACATGGAACCGGCGATCATTACATAACGATCAACATCGCATGAATTACATCGGAAATAAATCATCGTAAACAAGTAATGAAGGTTGGAAAGATATCCCAAGGGACACACGGATATAAGAAAGAGTGCGCCGGAGTCGGGAATTATGAAAAGTTGACGTACATACGACAGATTCGACGACCTGCACGCGGATATAAAAGGAAACGCATATGCGCCTCGTTCACCCGCGCCTCCCAGACTCCGACTCCGGGCTGACGCTTGAGAGCCTTTTCGCCGCCAAGTACACATGGCTATTGCGGTGGGCACTGCATTTTTCTCACAATGATCGCGCCCAGGCTGAGGATCTTGTCCAGGAAACCTTTGTCCGCATTCTCAATCTTCGCGGCAGCATCGACGGCGATAACATCGAAGCTCTGCTTTACACGCAACTCCGTTTTGCATATTTAACCGAACGCCGCCGCAACCATCTGCTGCAAAACCTCGATGTCGTCGATTTCGATACCCTCACAATTGGCCTGCGCACTTTTTCGACCCTCGACCAGATGCAGGTGCAAAACGACTTAAGAAGAATCCTCGAATACCTGTTGTGGAGGCGGCGAGCAGCTAAGTTCGCCAGCTTTTTCCTGTTGCGATTTTTCCACGGCTTTGCTGTAGATGAGGTTGCTGCCATCTGCCGGGTTACGCGCAATGCGATCGATCTGGGATTGCGCAATGCACGCGAGGAACTGAAGAGCTATCTGGCTGATCCGGCGCGAATGCAGGTACTCGGTCGAGGAGCCGCACCGGAAGTACGACAACTCAACAGCACGCTTTCCTCCCCTGAATTTGCCGATGCATTGATCGAATCCATTTTCGCCGCATCATGCGGTCACTGTCCCGCGACGGAACTTGAACGCCGCTATGCTGCACTCAACGCGCCATCCCTCGATATCGACCTGTTAGCCCATATCGTGAGCTGTCGAGCTTGTTTGGAAAAGATTCGGCGCATCGGTGCTGCACCGCCTGATCTCCCTGCGAGTAGTTCAATGGAAACTGGCCGACGTCGTTCGCGCTCAAAGCGCTCCCTATCGTCGGAAAAGGATATCCTCGCGCGTATTTTCACGCACGGTCGGGAGCGCATGCGGGAGATTTTCTATCACGACCCATCAGAGCTGGTCATGGTGTTGAACGGAGAAGTCGCTGCTGTTCGTGACATCAGCTCAGCTCGCGCCATTCTTAAGGTTGAGGCGCGGTCTATCGAGAAGCTGGAACTGATCGAGATCTTCAGCGAACAAGGGCTATTGATGTTAATGCTTCCAGTCACAGAACATCCGCCGCAGGCATCGCCAGAGCTTTCAAGCGGAGTCGTGCTGAGCCGCGACCGTAATCTACGCCTTTCTCTTCGCTTCACTGCGGAAGGCGCGCTGATTGAAGCACATTATTTCGATCCACAGTTCGGTGCCGTATTCGCAGGGAACGAGAATTTCACACCGCGGCCCAGGCAGGACGATGAATCCCCAGCAGAGTTAAAGCTTGAGGATGTGAGAAAAACGGACCGCTCACAGCTGCAGCAGATTTGGACCAGGCTACGGAATTGGCTGTACATACAACCGCTAATTCCTGTGAGCGCGATTGTCCTCCTAGCAGCTGGTCTCGCAATCTGGCAACATACCACGCATCCGGAAGAGCAGATCCAGGTCTCGGCCATGCTCAATGACAGTGTCCGTGCGGAACGCCAGCATCGCATCGCGCACGGTCCGGGTATCGTTCACCAGAGCGTGGAGATTCACTCCTCGCGTGGCATCTTTCATCATGATCTCTATCGCGATATCGATGGGCGTCGGCGTCCACGGCCGCAATCTATCAATAGCGCGGAGAAAGAGCTGCGCGACAAACTTGCCGACGCTGGACTTGAGTGGAACGACCCGCTCTCCGTTGCCGGCTTCGAAGCATGGCGCGATCATATCGCTGGAGAGCAGGACAGCGTTGCGCATACAGCAGCCGGTCTGATCACCGTCACCACTCATGCCCCCTCCGGGCCAGTGCTCAGCGAATCGGTCACTCTTCGCTTGAGTGACCTGCATCCCGTCGCCCGCAGCCTTGTCTATCGAGATCAGGAAACGATCCAGATTGC
Organism: Silvibacterium dinghuense; assembly: GCF_004123295.1. NCBI lineage: Bacteria > Pseudomonadati > Acidobacteriota > Terriglobia > Terriglobales > Acidobacteriaceae > Silvibacterium > Silvibacterium dinghuense. The sequence continues at coordinate 9,117 of NZ_SDMK01000003.1, forward strand.
CGAGTTGAGCTACGAGGTTCTGCCTTGGGATGCGAGAAGCGAGCAGTGGTTCGAGCCGCTCTCTTCTCGCACAACGATATCGCATCCCATTACACTGCCTCAGGCTTATCATCCAGCGACGCTCACCACCGCGGATCTTGATGTAACCGAGCTCGCTGCGATGCTCGCACTCCAGCAGCTCAATGCAGAGACAGAACGTCTCGAAATCGTGCGTTCTGTCGGGGGCGTTACGGTCAAGGGCATCGTCGCCACGAACGAGCGCAAACAAGAGATTGCAAGCCGCCTGCGCTTAATTCCTCATGTTTCGGTAGAAATTCGCAGTTATCAGGATCTAGCTTCGGAACAATCAGCCTCATCTGCTCCGACCGAGATCAAGGCTGTTTCCGTTTCTTCTGAGGTCAGCCCCCTTGACGACGATTGTGTCTCGCAGCATCTCACACAGGATCGCTGCCGCCAGCTCGCCTACATCCTGCTTGAGACCTCGGCAGCACTGGGGCGGGAGAATCACCATCTCGACGAGCTGCAGCGCCAGTACCCCGACATACAAATGCTCTCTCCCGGCGCCCGTACTTTATTAGCTGAACTCACGCGCCTGCATGTGCTGCATCTGCTTTCTGCTGTACATGAGCAGATTGAAAGCTTCCCCACCCTCGGTTTCTCCTCGCAGTCTTCTCCTGCCGATACCATTGCTAACCTCAGCAATGCCGTTGAGCGCGATCAATTGCTGACGCGAGAGTTGGTCTACGCACGCGACGAGCACTCCCGCTCCGCCGCACTTATTTTGCAAGACCTCGCCACCTCAGCTGCAGCAGTACAAGCCGCCGCCTCGAACTTCCCCGCTTCCCACCCTGACCAGCAAGACTCTTCTCTCACGGATATCAAGTCCCCTCACCAGTAGGACAGGACACAGCAATGCACCTATGGTTCAGAAGATGTCTCCGCAGTGTGTCGTTTTGGCTGTTTGTGCTCCTTTGGACTTTCCCCTGCCTTGCACAGACCGCCCGATTTGCCGGTCAGGTTACCGACGCTCAGAATGCCGCCATCCCACATGCCGCCGTGGAAGTTACAAATCTTGACTCAGGCGTGCAACTGCATACCGAAACCGACGATGCCGGTTCCTACACTGTGCCCTATCTCACCGCCGGGCACTATCGCATTGTTGTGCAATCGCCAGGCTTCGGCGTTTCTGCTCACGACGTAGCGTTGGGTATGGGCCAGGCTCTGATCTTCAACGTGCAGTTAAGTGTTGGTAGCGCACAAACGACAGTCAATGTGCAGAGCGGATCGGAACTCACGCAGCTGCATCTAGAGAACTCCGAGGTCAGTGGCACGATCACAGGTAAGGAAGTTGCCGGTATTCAGCTCAATGGCAGAAACTTCTCGCAACTCATTGCGCTTGCTCCTGGGGTCAGTAATCAGACCCAACAGGACGAAGCGCGGGTAGGCATGGCCGGCAGCGTTGCCTACAGCGTGAATGGTGGCCGCACCGAGTACAACAGTTTTCAGGTGGATGGCTCGGAAACGCTCAACGTCGGCATCAACAAGGATCACAGCACCCTCATCGTCTATCCCAGCATTGATGCAATTCAGGAGATCAAGGTCCTCACCTCCAATTATGGCGCTATGTACCCGAGCACAGGCAATGGCACCACCATTGTCACCACCAAATCTGGTGCGGATAGCTATCACGGCAGCCTCTATGAGTTCTTCCGCAATGAGGATCTCAATGCTAAAGGTTATTTCGATGTGGGTAACAGCGCTCCGCTCTATCGCCGCAATGATTTCGGCGGAACCATAGGCGGCCCATTGTCGATTCCGCATCTCTATGACGCGCGTAGCCACACTCACTTTTTCTTTTCTGAAGAAGCGCGCATTGAGAAAGACCCTTATGCCTACCGGCAGGCTGTGCCCTCGCTTGGAGAGCGTAACGGAGATTTCAGTACTGTTTGCCCGGCCGTAGCCAATGGCGGCCAGGCATCGTTCTCCCGCACGGAGTATCCGGATTGCCCCGATCTCTACCTGGGCAACAGCACCAGCCCCTTCACTTTTTACAACAACCAGATGACTTATCCAGGAAATACCGGTGTCTTCCTCAACCATAATGCACTCGCGCTGCTTGGCAACGGCATCTTCCCTGCCCCGAACGCAACCACCGGCTGCACCACCACAGGCTCATCCTGCTATCTCGCCGACGCTTCGCTGCCGACATACTGGAGAGAAGAACTCTTTCGCATCGACCATGCTCTCCCTGCGAATCAGCAATTGAGCTTCCGCTACATCCATGATGAATGGAGCGAAACTACACCTGTCCCGCAGTATGCCTATACCCAGGACACCTTTCCCACCATCTGGAATAAGTTCTATGCGCCGGGCCTGAGCCTGGTAGCGCGGCTCTCCGGAGCCTTCTCTTCGAGCTTCCTCAACGAGCTTGTCGTCAGCTACACCAACTCTCACATCACTCTTCAGGATGAGGGCGCACCCGCGGTCAGTCTGGCACGGCCCACGATTCTCGATACAAGCTGCAGCAATACAGCGGAATGCGGGTTCAGCACCATCTTCAATAACGGCGGCCACGGCACCGATGGTATAGCCAAGATGCCTGGTGTCGCGATTGCAGGCAATAACGAAGAGTATGGCGGCCTGGGTTTTGCGACCGATCCTGGCTACATGCCATGGGAGCACAGCAACCCTGCCTACAGCTTTGCCGACAATCTCGACAAGATGCTGGGGCGGCATCACCTGCAATTCGGCGCCCAGTGGGTCGTCTTTCAACGCAATCAGATCAATGGTCCCATCGGCGCAGCTACGGGCGACACGCAAGGGCTGCTTACCTTCAGCAATGAGCGCACAATCGGCTCAACGGGCAATGCTTTTGCCGATTTTCTTTATAGCCAGACCACCAACGCCGCGCCGGCCGGTGGCTATGGAGCCATCTCCAGCTTCCAGCAGGACAGTGGTCAGTCCCACTATCGCCAGCGCTATCAAATCGTCGAGCCTTATATCCAGGACGACTTCAAAGCGACACCGCACCTGACATTAAACCTCGGCCTGCGCCTCAGTCTCTTCGGCACATTCACTACTGCTGATCACAATGCCTGGAACTGGGAGAGATCTATCTTCAGCTCAGCGCTGGCACAGACTGTAACAGTCGACGGAGAAGGCGGTCTGCGCAACCCTGAAACTGGCGCAAACTATCCGATTTATCTGAGCAACGGCAGCGTGAATCCGCTGGTAGTGAATGGCGTCGTGCGATGCGGCGTGAACGGCATCCCCTCCAGTTGCATGTCCGGACATCTCTTCAATCCAGCGCCGCGCGTGGGCTTTGCCTGGGACCCGACCGGAGCCGGCAAACTGGCTCTGCGCGGAGGCTACGGCATCTTCTTCGAGCACGGTACCGCGGATGAGGCCAACACCGGCTCTCTCGAAGGCTCAGCCCCCATCGTTCTCAGCATGACGCAAATTAATCCTACCGGCTGGGGAACCATTGGCCTGGACAACTCATCCGGTGTCTATTCCCCATCGGCCTTTCCTATCAATGTTACCGCCATTCCAACCAAAGCTGTATGGCCCTACGTGCAGCAGTGGAGCTTCAGCATGGAACACACACTCCCAGGCGACGCGCTTGCCACAGTGGCCTATGTGGGCAGCAAGGGTACACATCTCACGACAGAGGTCGAGAGCAACCAGCTGACTCCGCTGGCAACGGGAAAGAATCCCTTCGCCGCCCACCAACCCCTGCACACCCGTGGCGCGAACTACGCAGCCAGCACAAGTTCGGATACAGGTGACTGCACAGTTTCGCCCGCAGGTGTCTTTACACTCATCAACGGCACGACGGTGAGCCCGGGCGATGCGGCCTATCCCAATGTTGTCTCTGCGTGCTACAGCGCGATCGGCGCAGTCAACAGCTTCTCGTCAGCCACCGCCAATAGCATCTCACCGAATTCACTGCGCAGTTATGCCCCGGGCATCGGTGAAATCTATGCTCTGGAGAATGTCGCCAACTCCAACTACAACGCTCTCCAGGCCACACTCCGCAGAACGCGCGGCCCTCTGACACTGGGCATCGCATATACCTACAGCCATTCCTTCGATAATGCCTCTGACCGCTCGGACAGCACCTTCGTCAACTCCTTCAACCTGCGCTCGAATCGTGCCAGCTCGAACTTTGACCAGCGCCATCTCCTGCACATCAGCTATATCTACGACCTGCCTTTGATCCAGTTTTTTGATAACTTCCTGCACTTCATGGACAACGATCCCACCAATACAGCCGCGGATCAGCCCTATGACCGCGGTGCATGGGCCAATTCCCGCTCAGTCAAGGCTGTACTCGGAGGATGGCAGCTCAGTGGTCTCACGCTCTATGAAACCGGCATCCCTTTCACCGTCGTGAATAACGGTACGCCGACGGGCATCAGCGCGCTCGATAACGCAGGCGTAGCGAACGGCGTAGGCTCAGGCTCCTATCCTGATCTCTCCGGCATCTCGCCTCACAGCCGTGTACCCGCAGGCGGCAGGAACAGCAAAAGCTTTGGCCCGCTTTTACTGAATCCCGCAGCGTTCCTCGCTCCGCAGGGCCTCACTTTTGGTAATGCCGGACGCAACTCCCTCAACAATCCCAGCCGATGGAACTGGGATATGGCTCTGCTCAAAACCTTCCGGATAGCCGGGGTCGTCAACGCCGAGTTCCGCGCGGAATCCTTCAATGTCTTCAACCACACCCAGTTCCGTATCTATGATCCGACCCTCGGCAATCAGGCGGAGAACGAAGTCAGCTGCTATGGCGGACCAGTCGCCTATTACAGCGCGGGAGGAGGAGACGGAACCGACTGCCTCACCGGTAATTCCTTTCTCCATCCTGTCGACGCCCACCGTCCGCGCACCCTGCAGCTGGCACTGAAACTGGCATTCTGAGCGAGGTTGACATGAAGAAAATATTTTTACGCCGCAGTTCGCCTCTCCCCTCTGTCAACATCGTTTGCTCTCCATGCACCGCACCTGCATATGTGACGTGGTCGAGCCATCGGCCCATGCTTACTCTTGCTTCGCTTCACGCACTTTTGCTGTTCACGATACTGCTCGGCTGTGGCGGAGGATCAACAACGCTGGTAGTTCCCAATCCAGACGCTACCGTGGGACTTCCTACACCTTCTGCCGCGAGTGCAAGCAATACTTACTCCGGCGGGCAGAGTCCGGGAGCGTGGACTTTCATTGTCAATCACACCTCGAACACTTACACCTATCGGCCCATCACCTATTCCACGGCCTCGACCTCAGGTACCTTCCAGTCGGCGCATGGATTTCTCCAACTCGGCGCCGACAGCTCTGCCGGATATGCTGTCGAGGTTCCCGGCCGTGCGGCTATACTCCGGCCAGGAGATAGCACCACACCACCGATCTTCGCTGTACCCCAGACCCAATGCTATGCCATTACCGGCCGGGTCCGTTTCCAGTACATCGGAATGCAGGCCGGCACCTTTTCCAATAGCTTTGGCGGCAGCGCACCCACACTCGGCTATGGCAGTGTTGTCGCAAGTACAGACACTACCGGCAAGAGCTGGCAGTTCCAGAGCCTGCAAGGGAACATCGTGATCGGACCCGGCTCGTTCAACGGAAGCTGTGCGACATCCAACGATCAGGCCACGATTAGTTTTACCGGGCAGCAGAGCATCCTCAATTTACTGTGGACTCCCAACCAGGTCGAAGCACCCACGGCTGGTACGCAGTCCAACATATGGATCGGCCCCTCCGGCTTCTTTGCCTCCGACCAGAGCGACCCCACGGCATCGTCACCTACAGGAGCCTCCGTCGCCGGCATCATTGAGCCGACCTCAGCACTGACTACGAGCAGCGTGACGACCCAGCAATACGCCGGTTTCTTCTACCAGTCGGCCACCGCTCTGGGATACAACGGCACATCTCCAACGATCACGATCACCTCACCGATTGCCTTCGGCCAGACCGCCTCTTCGGGAACTTCGATGACCGGCGGCATTTATCCCAACGACGATGTAAGCCAAACGCCGGAAGCAAACATCGTCCTCACATTGGGTGCGCAGGACGCCACCTACAACGGCCTCTATAGCTCAGCCACTCTTACCGTCCTCGATCCCAACCAGAACTGCGCCAATTACACGGGAGGAGGAAGCACGGCTACTACCAGTCTCAACGCTCAGGGTTACGTCACTTGCACCTTCCCCGCGATCGTTGTCGCTGGCAATCCGGAGAATAAGTACGTCCTCTTCGTCACCTCTTATAACTGGGCCGCCCGCATCGGAGGGGCTCCCCTGCAGCTCTATCTCGTTCAGCAGTAGCCGGCCCGGGCCTCGAGCGTCCGACGCAAAGTGCGCAACCACCACATCCGGAGGTTTCCATGTTCCGCTCCCCCAGCATGCCCCGCACCAGCTTTGCTGCCTGCTTACTGTTCTCTATCCTCACGCCCGCTCTCTGGAGCCAGCAGGCACAAGCGCCAGCCCAGAATCCGAGCACTGAACGCTGGGACATTCTTTCTCTAACAGGCAGTGGTCTGCATGCGCAGCCGCCAATTCTCGGCCAGAAGGACACCCTGCCCGATTTCACTCGCGAGCTGATACAGGTGCAATGGCGTGATAACGACCCAATGGATCTCTATGTAATTCGTCCAGCGGGAATCGCAAAGCCTCCGGTTGTTTTGGTGCTCTACAGCTATCCCACCGATACGGCAAAATTTCTCAACAATGCACTGTGTGAGAATTTCATCCGGCATGGTTTTGCCGTTGCCGGATTCGTCTCCGCGCTGACCGGCTCTCGCTACCATGATCGGCCAATGAAGCAGTGGTTCGTCAGCCAGCTCCCCGAGTCTATCGGTGCGTCAGTACACGATGTACAGATGGTGATCAACTATCTGGAAACTCGCAGCGATCTCGACGCCGACCGTGTTGGAATCTTCGGCCAGGGCTCCGGCGGCACCATTGCAATCCTTGCTGCAGCCACCGACTCGCGCATCCAGGCTGTCGATGTGATGGATCCCTGGGGGGACTGGCCCAATTGGCTGGCTAAATCTCCGCAGGTTCCAGAGAGCGAGCGCCCTGCCTACCTGCGGCCGGAGTTCCTGGCATCGGTTGCACCGCTTGATCCCGTCCATTGGCTGACTCAATGGCGGAAACATCCAACACACACGGTAATCCGCATTCAGGAGAACCTCTTCAACCTCGCTATGCCGGAAGATGTGCGTCGTCAGATGGAAACTGCTGCAGCCGGCAGCGCCGAAATCGTCGAGTACCATAGCCGGCAGGAATACCTCGAAAAAGTAAGTACGAATAGCCGGATGCTCGACTGGATGCAGTCGAAGCTGGACACGAAAAATCTCAGTGCCGATAACAAGGCTGGCAGCTGATCTCTACCGATTATTTTGGATAAATTAGAGCCGAGCAGTTAAAGAAGAGCCTGGCTTTACCATGCCAGGTCGGATGTTAGTCCGCAGCCATTCATGCTATCAAGCAGCGATCTCTGCCAATAAACAGCGGATATCACCTGCGGCGCATAGTCAACAGCCTGTGCATGGCGGGAACGGATCATCTGCCGGCTAGTGACCATCGCGTACAGAAAGCGAAAGCCGTTCGTCAGCTTTGCCGTCCAGAGATCCGTTCCTGCACTGCCGATCGGCACAACGGGCGCCTCACGCAGATTACTTTCGGAGAGATCAGACATGATGGCCTTGCGCGTCAGTTGCCCAATGCCCACCAGCACCTCCTAAATATGCAGCTTCAGATTCGAGGATCGGGTCACCTCTGATGGAGGTCGGAGAGCATAGGCGCTGGGCTTCGAGATACAGAGGATCATGCGGTTCAGACTCCGGATCATGTGGCCCGGACTCAGTACGCTGCTCGATTGAAGGAACATAGGTGCCAGGCCTAGGCGTGATCATCACCAGGCGCAGCCTGATGACAGAGAGTCAGACGGCGAAGCTCATATGCGGTCACACAGACAATCGCATCCGCGCCGGTATAAAGCACTTCGACGATAGAGCGGAGAAAAGCCTGGCATCGCTGACCACGGCCAAATTCTTCGCTGTTTCGTATGTACCGAACAATCTGCGCAGTATGAATAATGATCTTACTTGGCAGACACGCCATCTTTGGTGCAAGCGCCACGATCTATTTGCGCTATATGGCCACTACTCGCTGCCTACGCGCGGCAAAGGTTCAGGCTAACTATTGGGAGCCGGCATCGCGTCAAGAATAACGGGATCATCACCTCCCGATTGTCCTGCCATGCTCGTCTGTTCCCCATTCGTGTTCACATCTTTCGCGTAATCCAAGAGTGCATCAGATCCCCTTGACTTCGCCACCATCCATGCGCACGGAGGTTCCGGTCATCCACCTGGCCTCTGGCGACACCATGAACGCTAACAGCGCGGCAATCTCCTCTGGCTCTCCGTAACGGCTGATACCCGCCTCTTCAGGAAACTTCTTTGTCGCCTCTTCAACGCTCATATTATGAGCCGGCGCCCATTTCTCAAGAAACGATCGCCGCCTTCCCGTCATCACCGCGCCCGGCACAATGCTGTTCACCTGTACGCCGTCTTTGATTCCCTGCTCCGCAAAAGCTTTTGCCATGGCAATAATCGCTGCGTTGGTCGTTGCTACCGCGGCAAAGCCAGGTTTTGGATCGAGCGCCGCACTCCCCGACATGAAGACCACTGATCCCTTGCTTGCTTTCAGCGCTTCCCACGCTCGAATCGTTAACCTGCGCGCTCCATGAAGCTTCAGTTCCATGCCCTGATACCATTGCTCGTCCGTCATCTCAAAAAGATCGATCTGTGGCACCGCTCCTGCGATATTGAGCAGAGCATCGATACGATCGTAGCGATCCAGTGTCGATTGGACAACCGTTTCAGGCGCATCCACTCTGCTAAGATCTAGCACCAAAGAAAGTGGCTCGGCTCCTGCCGTGCGAACCGCATCCGCAACATCCTTCAGCGAATCTCCGTTCCTTGCGACAAGAACAACTGCGGAAAAATCTTTAGCCAGTCGAATGGCAGTTGAGCGGCCAATGCCTTGACTGGCGCCGGTAACGATAGCCACAGAGTTCTGTTTCACGAAAGTACTCCTGTCCTATGAAAATGCACAGCACCGCGGAATCCTGCATAGCCATCGCACCGCTTTTCAGAGCAATGCTGTTTGGGCTGCCTCGCGAATAATGCCTGTAACTTTATCCGGCGCAGTGAGCAGCGGCGTGTGGTCAACGGCGAATGAGCGTATCGTCGCGTTCATCCGTTCTGCCAGAAAACGCTGTGTTGTGGGATGAATCATCCGGTCTTCTTCTGCAAGCAGGTACCAGCTCCGCTTGGTCTTCCATGCAGGCGAAGTAATTGGTTCTTGAATACTCCTGACCGAAATTGGCCGCTGCACCGCACGGCTCAAAGCAATCTGTTCAGCGGTTGCATTCTGCGCAAATGCCTCTGCGAAGCTCTCATCAGGCATCCAGATGAAGCCGTCTGCATCTGGTGCAAGCTTAGGAGCTTTTGGATGAGATGCTTCACGATAGAAGACGTCCGCAACTGTTTCTCCCTCGTCCGGAGCCAAAGCGGCAACATAGACGAGCGCCTTCACACGCTCGTCGTTCGCCGTTCCCACGACCGCTCCGGCGTAGGCATGCCCAGCAACAATCACCGGACCTTGTGTGCGGGCAATTGTCCGCCGCAGCGCCTCAGCATCCTCGCTCAGTGAAGTAAGTGGAATAGGTGCAGCTACAACGTGGAATCCGTCGTCCTGCAGCCGGCGGATGACGGGCTCCCAGCTCGAACCATCCGCCCATGCGCCATGGATCACAATTACTGTGGCATTTCTCAATGTTGACATGATGATTTTCCTCTTTTCATCTTTTCGTACGGATGAGATGCGAGACTGGCGACGCAATCAGGCGAAGGTATGCAAAATTTTTTCTGCAATGAACCTTGAGGAGTCTTCCAGCGCGAAGTGTCCGGTATCAAGCAGATGCAACTCTGCACGCGGGATGTCACGCAGATATGCCTGCGCACCTTCGACGGTGAAAAACGGATCGTTCTTACCCCAGACAATCAGCGTCTTCGGCTGCTTATTGCGGAAGAACGTCTGCCATTCGTCATAATGCAGCAGGTTCGCCTGGTAGTTATGGAGCAGATTCAATTGAATCGCATCGTTGCCTGGACGGTCGAGAAAATGCTGATCGACGGTGTAAGCATCGGGATTAATACGGCTCACATCCTTGACGCCATGCGTGTATTGAAAGATCGTCGTCTCAAGTGCAAGCACCGCCCTTACCGGTGCTTCTGTCTCTGCCGTACGATTTGCCCAAAATGGCTTCAACGGGTCGAAGCCACCGCCAATACCCTCGGCATAGGCATTTCCATTCTGGACAACGATACCCTCGATTGCATCCTGATGCTTGAAGGCAATGCGATATCCGATAGGAGCGCCATAGTCCTGCACGTAGATGCTGAACTTCTTCAGACCTAGGACGTTGAACAGAAAATATTCGACATAGACGGCCAGGTTGTCGAAGGTGTATTCAAATTCGCTTACATCGGGCGCGTCGCTATAGCCAAAACCAATGTAATCTGGCGCGATGACATGAAACTTGTCCGCCAGTTGAGGAATTAGATCGCGAAACATGTGCGACGAGCTTGGAAAACCGTGTAGAAGCACGATGGTAGGGGACTCTTTGGATCCAGCCTCGCGGTAGAACATCTTGAGGCCGCGAACATCGGCATGTTGAAACGTCTGCATAATCTCTCCTTCTGCGGCGAACCTTCTGGCAATCGAGCGCGGATGATCCGGCGCCTATGAAGCGAGAATATTAAACACCTTTAAAATAGTCAATATAGGTGTTTATGTTTCTATGAATTATTTTGGGAAAGAGGAGTCTCAATGCGCGCTTCTACTATAGAGCCCAGCGAATGGGTCGATGGCTTTCTTTTCGTGGCAAACAGGCTGATTCTGGATTTGCTAAACACAAGACCGGTACTGGATCAAGGGCCAACCGAACTTCTTTCTGATGTACAGGCTCTGGAGCGCTGGCTGATTGCTGCGGGAGTTGTACGCTCCACAAAGACGAAGGCAGTCGTACGAAGCTGGCGGCACATGCCGGAAGCAGCTTTACTTCTCAAGGAGTTAATTGCATTTCGAGAGCGGCTGCGCGCCGCTGTTGTGCGCATCGAAGATGGCGCGGCGCCTTCTGAGGAATTCATCCACGAGGTGAATCTAGGTCTTCACCAGCATCCATTGGTGATGGCCATCCGCAGGCATGAGGGCCAGATTGTCCGGGAGCCGCACTTTGAATTGAAACGGCCATCGGATCTGTGGACATTGATCTTCGACGGTGCAGCGAACTTGCTGAGTGAGCCAGAGCGCCACCGGATTCGCCAATGCGAAGCATGCGTACTTCACTTTTTCGACACAAGTAAAAAAGGTTCACGACGCTGGTGCAGCATGAATATCTGCGGCAACAAGTTCAAGGTTGCAGCATACCAGCGCAGGAAGAGGGATGCAGCCTCTGCCGAGTGAAAGTTTCATCTCCGCACGCCGGCCACCCAAATAAAAGCTTCTTGTCTCCACCTGGCGATGCGCAAAGGTTAATTCCGCATGAAAAGGAGCTTTCGGCCGCAGACCTTTAGTTTGATTTTAGATTGCGTTGCCATACTGCCACCCGAATCACCCACTCCGGGCTTTGTGAGGCAAGTATGCAAGCAGGCAAGCGAATTTTGATCTGTCTGTTGTTCGTCGGGTTGATGCTGGCAAAGCCGGGATCATCCTCCAGTGCGCTCGCACAGAGCGCGAAAGGATCGATCAGCGGCACAGTGACCGACAGATCGAAAGCGGTCATCCGAAATGCGCGCGTGGTGATCAGTCCCGGAAATACTGTGGCCATAACGAATGGGTTGGGGAACTTCACCATGATCGGATTGGCTGCAGGGAGCTATACTCTGACCGTCACCTCACCAGGTTTCAATCCACAGGCACAAGTTGTCGCATTGGGAGTTGGGCAGGCTCAAACCCTGGATGTTGTTCTCCAGGTCGGTTCTGCCACCGAGCAGGTGATTGTCACCGAGGCATCAGGACCAACGCAAACGATGACTCAGGCCATTAACGAGGAGATCACCTCGGCAAACATCGTGAACGTGATACCGGAGAGTGAGATTGTCGCACTGCCAAACGCGAACATCGCCGACGCGGTAGGTCGCATGCCGGGTGTGACGCTACAGCGGGATGAAGGGGAGGGTGTGTATGTGCAGGTACGCGGGCTTGATCCGCGTCTCACGAACGTGACCATCGACGGCGTGACCATACCTGCGCCAGAGGTCGCCATCCGCCAGGTTGATTTGGCGACCATCCCCGACGATATGGTTCAGTCGATTGAATTGAACAAGACACTATCGGCCAACCAGGATGCGGACGGCATCGGCGGCTCTGTGAACCTGGTTACGAAAACAGCCGGAACGAAACCATACTTCGGTATCGAAACGACCATGGGGTACACACCAATCCAAAGCACGCGCTACATGGGCAAGGTGGATACGACAGCTGGGATGCGCTTTGGCGCAGCTCAACGCTGGGGACTGATTGGCGGAGCCGAATACGATTACAACGGCCGCGGGATTAACGATATCGAGCCTAACCCAATCCTCAACCCGGATGGATCCGACACTCCTGATTTCAACAAGATCACGCTGCGCGAATACCGCTACGACCGGCTGCGCTGGGGTGGCACCAGCAGTCTGGACTACAAACTGAGCGATCACTCAATCATCGCCGCTCACTTCATGCTCTCCGACTTCAAGGACTGGGGTGACAAATGGTACTACGAGATCGAAACAAATAAGGCTCCCAGCTTCTACGAGTCCTTGCGCAGGCCCGATCTGGCAGTGGGCACATTTTCGCTCAATGGCAATCACATCTTCAAAAATTCATGGGTTCACTGGGGCTCGGCTATTTCACGCTCCCGAGAACTGAACTCCGGCGGCAATCCCGAAGCAGACTTTGCACCGACCTCGAACGCTCTCAACAACATCAACTTTCCTGCCGGCGGCGATGGGAATGTTACGGGACAGGCCTCATGCACGTTCGATCCCAATGCTCAGGCAGATATTCATCGTCCGCGCTGGTCAGAGAATTGTATGGTCGGCTCGTCGCCGATGTATAACCTGAACAATTACGGCATGACGCAGTTCATCACCACGACCGGGCAGGCCGTAGAGCTAAACCTGCAGGAGCAGGCCGGAATGGGTATCAACTACCATCTTGGCTCGCTATCTTCCACCTTCGAATTCGGCGGAGAGTTTCGTAACAGTCATGCGTTCCAATATGCGTGGACGCCGACCTATGACACTCCAACAGATGCCAATGGCAATCCCACGGTACTGGCTTCACTCTTTCAAACGGGCTTCACCGATCCAAACTATTACGACGGCAGCTATCACAACGGACCATTCACGGATTACTACCGGATGCAGGCCTACGTGGCGCAAAATCAAGGGCAATTTCCGTTGGATCAGACCTTGACGCACTTCGGGTCCGATTCAAACAACTTTGATCTGATCGAGCGAGTCTCCGCCGGCTACATGATGAATACGATCGACTGGCCAAAATTCCGGCTGCAGGCTGGTCTACGGCTTGAGGCGACCCAGGTTCACTCTCTTGGCTTCACCGTCAACCCAACCGCCGGTCCGAATGGAGACGGCCTCGATGACAACGGAAACTGGATCGGAACATCGCCCACCTCGACCAGCAAGTCCTACATCGATCCCCTGCCCAGCGTGCAGGCGCGCTGGCAGGTAGCACAGCTAACCGCCATTCGTGCGGTGTATGCGCGCGGCATATCCCGCCCTAATCCATATGATCTGGTTCCCTACCTACTCGACAATGGCGCGGGCAGTGTACCGCGATACGCGATCGGCAACCCGAATGAACAGCCTACACACGCCAATAACTTCGACCTCCTGCTCGAACAGGAGCTGCGCCCCTTCGGCGTAATCCAGACAGGATATTTTTACAAGCAGTTGATCGATCCGATCGTCTCAGTCTACCTTCCGTATACCACCGTCAACCCCGACGGTTCTCCCGATCTGGCGGCTCAGAATATCAACGCGGACAACGCGAGCATCTACGGACTGGAATTCTCATGGCAACAACGGCTCAATAGCCTGCCAGGGATACTGAGTGGGCTGGGCATGATGCTGAACTATGCTTATACCGGTTCGCACACTCATGGGATTCCCGGACGTACCGACGCGCCACCACTCATCGGACAGGCTCGCCACGCGTTCAATATCGAGCCATCGTATGAATACGGCCGCTTCGAGATTCACACCGGCATTAGCTACAACGGCGCGAACGACAATGCTTATCAGTACTTCAACAATCAGGCAGACCCCAGTAACAACTCGGCAGGCCTCCCGAACGGGCCAAATGGTGATAACTATTTCTTTCCGCACTTGCAAGTGGATGCCCAGGTAGGCGCGCGCATCTGGCACGGACTGCAAGCGCATATCGACGGATTGAACCTGACCAATGAGGTCTTTGGGTTCTATAACGGTAGCCCACAGTACATGACACAACGCGAATACTACAAACCCACTTATAGCCTTAGCCTGCGCTGGCACAGCGGAGCAGAGCGCTGAGCACGATACTGCGGAGCTATCTCCATGAGAGAGCCGATACACTATTTAAGCTTTGTAACACCTGTCTTAAGGTTGATGGACCACGGCTGAGGTGCAGGCAAATGGAGTTTTCCATCCTCGATCTCGACCGGCATCCACAGATAGCGCGAATCCCAAAGTGTCTTTGGCTTCCAGATATCTGCCATGAAGATCACAGTCGTCTGCTTCGTGCCTTCGACCTTAAGTAGCATGGTGGACTGCGCCCCATAGGTTTTTGCCTCGGGCGGAGCCACATCTTTGAACTCTGTCCAGGGACCGATCAGCGTATTGGATGTGGCATAGACATTCGAGTTCGGTGCCCACCCTGTCATATGCGAACCCACTACGTAGTAAATTCCCTTATCATGCACGAGCGCCCCGCCTTCGAGCGGGGCATGGATGAAACTCATCTTCTCGCTCACTTCAAGGTAATCATCCGACAGGCGGCCAATGAAGAAGCCCCTGGTCGGTCTCGCCTCGAAGATCAGATAGGCTGAGCCGTCATCGTCGATAAACTGACCGATATCTCGGCTCTCCTGCCCCAGGGGACGGAAACTGTGCACATAGGTATATGGACCATCGATCCGGTTGCTCACCGCCACGCCAACACGCGCGAACTGATACTTCGCATCGTCTAGATGGAAGTAGAGGACAAACTTCCCCGTCCGCCGATTCGGAAAGACCTTGGGGCGTTCCAGCACCCAGTTCTTGCCCAGGTGTTCCGGATCACTCAACACGAACACCTGCCCGCACGAGTTCCAGCGCACAAGGTCCTTCGAGAAATAACATGCGACATATCGCTTCTCGGGATCGTTTGTCCTGGTTCTGTCCTCTCCAAACCAGTAATACCTGCCATGCCAGCGAATCACCCCACCACCATGGGCCTGAATCTGCTGTCCGCTGCTGTCGAGCCACACGTTACCGGGGCGAATCACCCGGACTCTTGCAACCAGCGGATGTGTGCATGCGAGAAGAACGAGAATCCCAAGTACAAAACCAAGCTTTTTCATGAACCTTCCTGTCTAGGCATTCCCGAAACAAATCCAGGCTGAACAAGCGATGCACTACCTCTGAGAGAGCGACCGTTACCAGCACGATCGCATGGATAGCTTAAGATCTAGGGCTCAGGCTCAATAATCATGTCAAACGCTGCGTGACCCTGCAGTAGGGCAGAGATTCCCACGCGCAGGAAAGGATTGCCGTACTCGTCGATTGTCTCCTGGCGGATTGTAATTGGCGCTGAAGCTTCGATCGTCACACGCACGCTCTCACCATGCATGGTGAAGAGAAGCGTATGCGCATCCAGTTGTTTCACCTGTCCATGTGTAGGCAATGATTCTTCCACAGTTGTGGGAGTCGACAGGCTGAACCGGTCGACAATTTCAATATTTCCTTTTCCGGCGCGTGTATGTTTCATTGTCCGAGTAAAGTCATGCAATGCAGGGACAGCGTATGCCTCAGAAAGATCGAGCATCCATGTATCCTCAGCACCTGTGAAGTGTGTTTCAGGTCCTCTAAGCGTGATGCTGGTCGCATCCTTTTGTAGCTGTCCACCGATCACCGGCACGGGGTGTCCGTAAGAGTTCAACAGCTTCGAGTCAAAGCGTCTACTGCTAAAGGTGTTTGCATTGTATGCTTCGGGCCCTCCTGGGTCCCCCAAGACCTGCTCTGTACCAAGGCCGACTGAAAAGGCACCGAGGTCATTGTGACTGTGCCCTCCATTACCGCCTCCCTTGATCGTGATCGCAACACCTCCCTGCGCTCCGGGCCGAGAAACCAGCACACCGGCTCCGGGGAAGTAGTCTCGCAACGGATCGACATCGAGGGTAGCCGTATCGAACCTCTGCAGTGGCGGTGCCAGATGCCATGCGGTGATCTGAGCGACCAGAGACTGTCCGAGCAGTGGCCTCCCAAAGGAAAATGGATTCTCCAGTGATTGTGTGCCAAGAGAATATGCATGGTCGACATATGCAATGAGCGAGTTATTCGGCTTTACTCCGAAATGCGCGTCGCCAAAATCCGCCATAACTCCAGGGATCATCTGAAAACGGCGGCCAAAGAGCGCAATATTCCTTACCTGCTGACTGCGGAAAAGATCGATGCCCCCACCGGTCTGGTTCCAAAGCATCTCGCGCAGCAGCGCATAGTGCGTGAAACCATATCCCCAATACCCGATGCCTTCGATCGCATAGCCTTCCGGAGTGAAGCTGCGCAAATAATTCCGGGAATACTTTTCCGCGACTGCCGTAAACCATGCCCGATCCTTGCTCGACGATAGCGTCATCAGCGCTGCTCCGGTCACGCCATCCAGGCACACGGCATTCCAATTCGTCGCACCGCTAACCCAAAACTCCTTGGACCGGTTTAGATAAATCTCACGCGCAGGCTGAATAGTGCGCTCCAATATTGCCATACGAACCCGATCTTGCGTAGCGTGGGGAATCGCATTACCGAGCAGATAAAGCGCCTCTGCAAGATCATCAGCCAACACCGCGGAGTTCAATTCCACCCGATAGTGCTCCCGGTGGAAAGAGCTGAGGTCTGCATCATGCGCAGGGAGCGTCCAGGTCGGCTGCTCTGCGAGTCCGTCGAGAAGAGCAGTAAGCGCCTGCAGATATCGCCCCTTCCATTGCGCGCACTCCGCCATCGTGAGCGAAGCAAGCCGGTCCTGCCGCGCATGCAACATTGCCTCGCCGCGCGGACGCTGTCCTGTTCGACTGAAGTCAAGATATGCCTCATCGCTCCACGCCGGCAGCGGCTCTGCGATCAAACTATCCGCCTGCTGAATCTGATCCTGCAATTGTGCAGCGCGAGGAGCCCAAATCCCGCGGTTGGAACATGGAACATCCAGCCCTCGTGCGGCCGCAGGAAGCATAGCCGCAATCTGCTGCACTCGCTCAGAAGACAGCTGTACTCCCTGTGCAAATGCGGTAACAGCTACGAAGAGCAGCACCCAGGCACCCATTCCATGCAACATCTGCTTCATGCAACGTCTCTCCTCTTTACCAATATGCTTCCTGCTCCAATCCAAGACCGGCATTTACATTTTTAGACATTCCAAGCGGTGCTCGACGTTAACAGCGAATAATTCGCAATGTGAACTCATCACCCTAGAATGCTCCACGCGCAGATAGAAATCTGCAATAAAGTAATGACAACTGTCGTGAATCAGAATAAGCACACTCTCTCATGTGCCAGAATAACGACTTCAGAAATATAGAAGATCCCGACCAATAGGATTGCCGTGCAACGCTACGCGCGAAGAATTGGGATCAGCATGCATGGATAGAAATACGAATGGACACTGCGTATCCTGTCCGGCAACCGGCGTTTGATCACTGGAGGACCTTGTTGCTAGCACCCGATAACAGACTGGCGGCGCGGCCAATTCACAGATTTACCGCCTTCGATATGCAGGACGAAGCAGAAGAGCTGGTCGCATGACTCCATCCATGCATGTATAAATTCTGTATCGCCTTCGTATGGTCTAGCCATTGTGCCTATCAAGCGTTCTCAACGTCCTGCGTTGCTTTTTTTCGTTTTTCTTCTATCGCTATGTCTGTTTTCGCGGCTTGCTCAAGCCGAAAAAAACGCACGTACGCTATCAAACGTATGGGTTGCCGATGAGGGAAACGGCAAATACAAAAATCCGGTTCTCTATGCCGACTATTCTGATCCGGACGTAATCCGGGTTGGCGAGATGTTCTACCTGGTCGCATCCAGCTTCGATCAGGTGCCCGGCCTGCCGATCCTCGAATCCAGGGACCTGGTGAACTGGCGATTGGTTGCACATGCCCTGCCAGCCTTATCTCCTCTGCAGACCTATCGCACTACCCGCCATGGAAGCGGCGCATGGGCTCCAAGCATCCGCTATCACGCGGGCATGTTCTTCATCTTCTATTCCGATCCAGACTTCGGCATTTACATGACGAAAGCCACGAAAATCACCGGCCCATGGTCACCGCCGAAGTTAATCCGCGCGGCCAAAGGATGGATTGACCCTTGTCCCCTGTGGGATGACGATGGCAAGGCTTATCTCATTCATGGCATGGCGGCCAGCCGTTCCGGAATCAAAAATATTCTGGTGATCGATCGCATGACGCCGGACGCAGAACAGCTGCTCGATGACGGCAGCCTGGTCGTAGATGGGCATCCGAGCGACACCACGCTCGAAGGCCCCAAGCTCTACAAGCATCACGGCTACTACTACATCTTTGCTCCTGCAGGCGGCGTCACTGCGGGCTACCAGCTAGTGCTACGCTCCCGATCCATTTACGGCCCCTACGAACGCAAAGTCGTTCTCGCGCAAGGAAACACTGCCTTCAACGGACCGCATCAAGGCGCATGGGTAACCACGGCAGAACACGAAGACTGGTTTCTCCATTTTCAGGATCGCGGCCCGTACGGACGCGTGGTCCTGCTTGAGCCCATGCACTGGCAGAAAGATGACTGGCCGATCATCGGCGTGAATCAGGATCACCACGGCATTGGGGAACCTGTAGCTGAGTTTCAAAAGCCGCACGTTACAGGATTCCAGCCGCGCGAAACACCGGCCGATTCCGATGAATTCGATGGCTCCCAGATCGGTCCGCAATGGCAGTGGCAGGCAAACCCACAGCCTGGCTGGGCTCTTCCCTCTCCTGCACTCGGCGTACTGCGGTTATTGAACGTCGCAATTGATAGCACTATCGGGGAGCGTCTCTGGACCACTCCTAATCTTCTCTCGCAAAAACTTCCAGGGCCAGTCTTCACCCTGACCACCAGGTTGACCGCGCATAACTTCCAAATCGGCGATCGCAGCGGGCTGGTTCTGCTTGGGCAGGACTATGCATATCTCGCTATACGCAAGACCGAAGCCGGACTCGTTGTTGTGTACGGCACATGCATGGATGCCGAACAGGACGGAGTCGAAAAAGAAACAGTGATCGGCAAACTCGAGTCCGACACCGTCTACTTACACATAGACATGGACGCTGAAGCTCGTGCGACTTTCTCCTTCAGTACAGACGGCCAAAGCTTTCAACCTGCCGGTTCCGGTTTCAAGGCTCGGGAGGGCGTTTGGATCGGGGCAAAGCTGGGGCTCTTTGCACAAAGCCGCATTATGAATCGAGAGAATGGTTACGTAGACGTAGACTGGTTTCGCTTCGCCAAGCCTGCTGACAGGGGAAACGGATCGTAGCAACTCCGATCTTCATCACAACAAACGCACAATCCTGGCTCAACGCAGTTTGCGCAGTGCCTTTACCACTTTTTCGGGATCCCATCCATCGCTACCCGCAAGCAGATGGCCAGGATTCAGCTTCTTCCTCTCCGCCCTGGTTAAAACCGGGCTATCCACGATACGATGCCCTCCATTCACACCAGGGCCATGCGAGTCGTATTCGCGATAGGTGCTGGTCATAAGCCGGTCATTCCAATCCGACCAGCCTTCTGCCATGATCGTCTGTTCGATATCTGTCTCGTAAAAAGTAACGGTGGCATAGGGACGCCATGGCCTGCCAAGAGCCACCTTGCCTACTGTGTTCTCTCCCGTAATGCGGCAATGAAGAAAGGTATAACCGGAGTCTTCCATCGGAGAATGTCTGCTCTGCGCAGTAATCATCACATTCGGTGCAGCACGCGAATGAAGTTCACAATGATCGAAGACGGCCTTTGCATCTCCAAAGATGTAGTCCACATGTCCTTCAATAAAGCAGTTCGAGAAATACTGTCTCGAAGCCGCACAGGCCTCTTCCGACGACGCATCTCGGCAGGTCCTGCTGTTCGCATAGAGTGTGTCCTGGGCTCCTAGCAGCCACACATGATCCAGCACCGCGCGATCCGAGCTCATCATGAGTGCCACGGCCTGCGAAGCGTATTCCTTCGAGCGTTGGTGCTCGTTCTCCCAGGTGTTTTCGATCGTCAGGTTTTCCGCTTGAAAGCCATCAGCATCCACCAAGATACTGCCAGATCTGGAAGTGCTTCCCACTGTTTTTGCCGAATCATCCCAACTCAGGACAGTGTCTTCGGGCGATGCCCCTGTTCCAATCAGCGCGATATGCGGCTTATGGATCGTGATCTTCTCGCGGTAACGGCCAGGCGCAATCCTGATGATGGCGCCTTCGAGCGGAGCGTGATCGATAGCCGCCTGCACCGTGTGAAACTCCGCGTCGCCCCCTGGAGCCACCGAAAAGCGGACACGATGATCTGCTGCGAATCCGGCTAGAGGCAACAGCAGCAGTAGCAACCACGCAAGCATAAAAACTCGTATGCAGCGCAACTCCAAACCATCACAGTTTCGATTCATTGTGCGTGGCCCTTTGGAGATGCATCCTGATGCTCCGGCTCGTCCACTCTATTATGAGGGCTGGATTCCACCTCCGGACGAATCACATCATCCGTAACCATACGGATAGAAGCTCTCCCCTATCCGTACTCGGCTATGGGTTCTTATTTGAGCAAAGCCTCTAATCAGCGAATTGCAAATTCGCTCCGAAGCGGAGTATCAGCAGACGATGCCCCTGCTGCAACGCGATAGGTGCCCGGAAGTAGCGTCCAGTCGCCCTTCTGTTCGTTGAAAACCTTGAGCACGCGCGAATCGATAGCTACCGTAACAGTTTTCGACTCGCCCGGGATAAGCTCCACACGCTGCCAGCCTGCAAGCCGCTGGAATGGCTCACCTGCTACATCCGGAATGGTGACGTAAACCTGTGCGATCTCCGTACCTGCGCGGCTACCTGTATTCTTCACCGAGAAGATCGCCGTACGCTCCTTGCCTTCGCCGCCGATCTTCAGATCAGAATATGCATACGTGGTGTAAGAGAGACCGAAGCCAAATGGAAAAAGAACGGGCTTATGCTCTGCCTCATACCACTTATATCCGACCTTCGCACCTTCGTCGTAGCTCACCGAATACTTCGACGCCGGGTGTGTCTCACCATTCACCGCGTGCGTACCCTGCCCTTCATCCTCGCGAGAAAGCGCAGGAATGCTCGGGTGCGGGAGATCCCCTTCATCTCGAGGGAAAGTCATCGCCAGTTTGGCTGAGGGATTCACCTGTCCCGTCAGGACATTCGCCAATGCCCTGTGGCCATTGCTTCCCGCATACCATGCCTCAACGATGCCTTGCACCTTATCCGCCCACGGCATCTTCACCGCTGTTCCCGTCTCGAGCACCACGATCGTTCGCGGATTCGCTGCTGCAACCTTCTCGATCAGCTCATCCTGTCCATCCGGCAGCGAAAGATTCGGCAGGTCCATCCCCTCCGACTCCCACTGGTAGGCAAAGACAATCGCGACATCGGCGTTCTTAGCCGCTTCAGCTGCGGCTGCAGGATCATGCCCGGAATTGAAGTCGATCCTGGTATCGGGCATCTGTGCGCGAAGCGCCTTGAGCGGCGAGGTCGGGAACCAGATATGATCCTGCCAGTGCGTCGCTCCCTGCCCCCACGGCACGATCGCATTGCCGCCCGGAGGATCAACCTGCGCTGAGCCTCCACCCGAGATCATGCCGACATCGGCGTGCCCCCCAATCACGGCAATCGAGTGCACTGCGGAGCTCGTTAATGGCAGCACCCCATTCTGATCCTTGAGCAGCACGATGCTCTGCTCTTCGACCTTCCGCGCAACTTCCAATCCCCCCTCTACATCGGGCACGCCCTTTGCAACGGGATGATCGACAATGCCGGACACGAATTCTGCATAAAGCACGCGCCGGGCGCTGTCATCGATCTCAGCCACCGAAACCTTGCCGGCCTCCACAGCCTCCTTCAACTTCGGGCCGAGGTAGTCGGCCATCGGCTGCTCCTGATCGAGACCAGCGGCGATCGCCTCTACCGTGCTGTGCGTCCCACCCCAGTCTGAAAGCACGAAACCGGGAAACTTCCAGTCATACTTCAGCACTTCATGCAGAAGATAAGGATTTTCGCAGGCGTACGCGCCGTTTACACGGTTATAAGAACACATCACCGCGCCCGGGTTCGCAATATCGATGGCGATGTGGAATGCAAGCAGATCGCTCTCCTGCATCGCCTTCTTCGAAGCCAGAACATTAACAATATTCCGGCCGGTCTCCTGATCGTTCATCGCATAGTGCTTGATATCGCCGATGACATGCTCGGCCTGCTCGCACTTCATCAGATTGCCGACCACCGTGCCGGCCAGCAGAGGGTCTTCCCCCGCGTATTCAAAAGTTCGCCCATTCCTCGGATCTCGCGTCAGATCGACACCACCGCCCAAAGTCATGTTGAACCCCTGATCGCGCAGTTCGCGACCGATCAGTGCGCCATACTCGCAGGCCAGTCCCGCATCCCAGCTCGAGGCCGCTGCCAGATCAGAAGGAAGCGCAGTCGAATACCGGCCATTCTCTCCGCTACTGCGTACGCCATACGCTGCGTCGGAGATCACAATCGGTGGAATCCCGAGACGAGGAATGCCTTCCACGTATCCCGCTCCACCATTGCCCAGCCGAGTCAGCGGCATCTGCCAGTTAGGAACATGCGGCATACCATTTCCGTGGAGCAGCGCAATCTTCTCGTCGAGAGTCATCTGCTTCAGCACAAGATCGGCACGCTCACCTGCAGAGAGACTCGTATTCATCCATGGGTGCGAGGTATCCTGCGCGAGCATCGCGGCTGCGAACGTAAATTGTGAAACCGCAAACAGGAGCGCAGCTCCACGGCGTGTTCCTCTCTTTGAGCTTCTGTCGAACTTCTGCATAGGTCGTTTCCTTGCCCCAGGCGCGGTTCACGCGCGAACTATATTTGAGCCGCATGGCATCATCTCTGTCTCTTAAGAATTCTTAAGAGGCTCCGGCTGGCACACTTTATACACTGAATTCGGGAATGAGGTTCAGACTCCACAGTGAACACATCCATACTTCTGGTCGATGACGACATTGAGTACGCCGAATTACTCGGCGTGATCCTGCACCAGGCTGGCATCCATGTGACCTTATGTCACACCGGCAAGCAGGCACTGCAGGAAGTCGCGTCAGCCCCTTTCAACCTCATACTCATGGACGTCGCCATGCCAGAAATGGACGGCTTTTCGGCGTTGCATCAGCTGCGTCGCGTCAGCGACATCCCGGTCATCATGCTTACGTCGCGTATCGCGGCTGCGGACCGGGTACAAGGCCTCGACGGCGGAGCGGATGACTACATCTGCAAACCCTGCGATCCGGATGAACTGCTCTCGCGCATACGTGCAGTTTTACGGCGCACTCATCGCAGCAATTATGATCCGGTGTTCCTCTTCGGCTCTCATCGCTTTGAATCCCGTACCCGGGAACTTACCCACGACAATCGCGTGATAAGGCTCACATCGCTTGAGGCAGAACTACTCTCCATGTTGCTTCATGCGCGGGGCCGAACGGTAACACGAGAGTCCATCGCACTCGCGTTGCAGGATCGCGAGCTCGACGCCTTTGATCGCAGCCTCGATGTGCACATCAGCCGCCTTCGGGCAAAACTTGGCGAAGACGCCGCCAGCATTCAGACTATTCGCGGCATCGGATACTCGCTGCACGCGACAATCGAAAGGATGTAGGTCATTGTTCAGGCGCTCCATTCTCATCGGCGTCACGGCTGCTTACCTGATTTCACTGACATGTGGACTCCTCGTTGCGCACTTCCTGGCGCAGAAGAGTTACGAGATGTACGTCGCTCCGACATTCGAGGCAATGGATCGCCTCGAGTTGAATGAGGCTCGCAGTGCGCTCCAGGCACATGGACCAGACGCACTTGCGGAATACCTCCGCAGCCTCGATCGCGCCTTCGGTGGTCGGCACTTTTTGCTCTCTGCGAATGGAACCGACCTCATTACCGGCAACTCGCTGGCGGGACTTCTGCCCCGAGCGACCGATCTGCGATATCGCGGATATTTCCACGGGGTCTTCCACCTGGCCCAACGCTCCGATGACGGACAATTCTGCTTTGCCGTAGTAGGTACTGCAATCCAGACCGGCCCAGCGACATGGGGTTACTTTGCCGTGTGCATGATCGTGACCACCGGCCTGCTCCTGTTCTCCCTGCTTTATCTGGTATTCCCGCTACGCCGCATCCGCGACGCACTGCATGCCTTCGGTAAAGGACAGATGGAGCTGCGAATCGCCTCCCATCGTGAAGACGAAATTGGACAGGTTGCGGCCAACTTCAATGCCATGGCCGAGCGCGTTGAGCAGAGCTTCCGTACCGAACGGCTTCTCCTGCAGGACATTTCCCACGAACTTCGTGCACCTCTCGCGCGATTGTCCCTCGCCGTACACCTGGCGAAGCAACAGCGCCAGGACGACCTGACCGCACAGATCGAAACGAATGTAAAGAAACTATCCGCGCTCGTCGGTGAGATTACCGAATTCCATCAACGTTGGAGCGCGATAGAGAATCAAGCGCCTCTACAAGATGCAGACCTCGAGCAAATCGTCAGAAATGCCGTCCAGGATGCATCGATCGAAGCCTCTTCACGGTCTGTCACGATCGAGCTTCAATCTTCCTCTATGATCCTGCACAATACCCGTCCTGAACTTATCGGCCGTGTACTCGAAAATGTGCTTCGTAACGCGATTGTCCATTCCTCTCCGGGGTCTCACATCGAAGTCGCGATGCATCACCAGCTCAATGAGGCTATCGTCACCGTCCGCGATTTCGGCGGAGGCGTACCACCTGAGCGTCTGGAGCGAATCTTTGATCCCTTCTATCGGGAAGAAGACTCGCAAAGTGAGCGACCTGGTCTCGGCCTCGGCCTCTCTATCGCTCGCCGCGGAGTGCAATGGCATGGAGGAACACTTCACGCCGAGAACGCATCTCCTGGCCTTCGACTTATCGCGATATTCCCTCTCAATGAGAAAGCGAATGCCCCATCCGCAAAGCAAAGATAAACCTCGCCCGACACGCTGGACGCTCTCTGGCATAAGCGATCCCAGCAGCTCATCAGGATAAGGTTCTAAATATGGCCTATCCTGTCACGGATTGAATCTGCAGTTCTGCTGCCTTCAAACCAGGAGCGGAAGCCACGATCCGGATCATACCGG
Organism: Silvibacterium dinghuense; assembly: GCF_004123295.1. NCBI lineage: Bacteria > Pseudomonadati > Acidobacteriota > Terriglobia > Terriglobales > Acidobacteriaceae > Silvibacterium > Silvibacterium dinghuense. The sequence continues at coordinate 34,784 of NZ_SDMK01000003.1, forward strand.
CTCGCGGTGTTGTCCGAAGTAATGCCGTAGCAATACCTACCTGCGCTCGCATGGGATTGGCCAGCAGGCGCTCATCACCGATAATCGCGCCTTCCCCATCTACATGAAAGCTCACCTGATCCGCGCCATAGGGGTATGTGGTCCCCCGTGAGTCGCAGACGTGTGCATAGAGCCGTACCCAGTCTGCGCCATCCGCAGTCAACGAGCGGCCACAGGTATCGGCAATCAGCTCTATATGTGTCGCTACACCCGGCGCTTTGATCTCGTGGGTTGCGACTACGACTCCGCCGATGCATCCTTCCGCTTTCACATTGCCGATCGCCGTCCCAGGCGCAGCCACGCCGGTAGCAAACAGCATGGAATGCAGTTGACTGAACGGCTCCAGGCGAAAGGTAAAGGGAGGATGTGGCAGATGATATCCCTCATCCGGCCGCTGCGTTGCAACCAGCTTTCCGTTCTGTGTCAGCCGCACCTCTTCGCAATTGCTGAACACTATCACCGTCGTTGGGGATTGGAAAGTCGCAAAGTTCGCGATGAAAACCATGGGGCCACTGCCATAGTCCGAAGCATCGCGACTCGCTGGTCTCTGGCTCTGAAACAGGTAATAGTCGAACTTCGGCAGCCGGAACAAATCAAGCGGCGAACCGAAATATGTTTGGTGATGATAACCGCGATAATAATCAATCCCCGCCCACAGGTCTGCGCCCGCAGCCCGAGCGTTGCCCGGCTTAAGAGGCTCCGTTAATTCCGCATAGATCTCATCGAGCGCTGTCAGATGACGCGCCGCCTGCACCAGCATCGGTGTTTCGCCCCATTCCCGGTCCACGCGCGCACTTCCTTGCTGGTCGGTCCAGTTATCTACCTGATCCCCCCATTCGCGAGTCCACAAGGGTCGGCTACCATCATTGCGTGAGTACTCTACATCCCATCCCGAAAAGCCTGAAACCGGCTCCGTAATCCGGTCGCCGGCGGCATAACAATCCTTGCCCGGATACTCTTCATGAACGATGCGATAGAGCTCTGCGGCAACACTCCTGTTATCCGTCTCATTGAGCTGCGCCTCCCATAGCACCACACACGCATGGTTACGATCCCGGCGAATCATCTCCCGTGCATCTTGATACACACGCTCCCGAAAGACGGCATCACCGATGAACTGCCATCCAGGGTTTGACACGATACCCAGAATGCCCAGCTCATCGCAAGCATCCATGAATGCCGGGTGCTGGGGATAATGACAGCGGTAAGAGGTGAAGCCCGCATCGCGCAGCTTCCATGCATCGCGGTAATGCGCTGAAGCAGGCAACGCGCAACCGACATAGGGATGATCCTGATGGCGGTTCGCTCCTAAAGAAAAGAACTTCTCCCCATTGAGCACCAACCCCTCATCGCGATCGAAGCGAAATGTCCTGATCCCGATGCGCAGGTACTGGTCATCGACCGAAACTCCCTCCTCGAGCACTATTGCATGCAACTGATAGAGGTACGGACGATAGGGATGCCATAGATGTGGTTGCTGCACGACGATCATCTGAGTGATCGCATGCGAGCTACCTTCGTTGATCTCGACTTCACGTTCTACTTTCGCAACGGACATACCCGCCGCGTCCCACAGCTCCAGCCGCACAGCCGCATGCCGCGTTCGCCCAGAGACATTGGAAACATCCACTTGCACCTGCACAGTCGCTGCGTCTCTCGACACCGAAGGATAGGTCACGAAGATGCCGCCACCCGCGGTCTTGTTTGCGAACATCGGATCGCTGATATGGACCGGATGGATAACCTCCAGCCGTACGCTGCGATAGAGTCCACCGAAGTAAACAAAATCGAGCTCGCCCTGCGGCTTGCCTGGCGGCACCTCGGGATTGTCTTTGTTATTCAGCCGCACCGTCAGAACATGGTTATTCCCATTCGCAAAATCGAGCAACGGAGAAAGGTCGAGAACGAACGGAAGATATCCGCCGTAATGGGTAGTCAGATGGCGTCCGTTAAGCCATATATCGGCAACAGACATCGCCCCATCAAACGTTAGTCTCACGACTCGTCCGCGCCACTCCGGTTTCGCGGTGAACCGCTTCTGGTACCAGCACACGCCCTGAAAATTCTGCCCTCCGCCGGCATTGAGCGGCTCAAGCCTCACGCTGTGCGGCAGTGTCACCGCTTCCCAACTCTTGTCATCAGGCGGAATCAGATCCCCACCGGCAACATCAGATGGAAGACCCTGCACGCTCCCATCCGACCGCGCGAATTGCCATCCTTGATCAAAGCTGTGCGCCTCGCGAAAACGCGGTGCAATCGGCCATACGGCAGAAGATGTAACGTTGGGGCCTTCCCTCTCGGCGGCAGAGGCCGCAGAAGGCTGCATAAAACGGGCAAGAGCTAAACCTGCCCCGGTAACAACTCCGGAGCTTAAAAATTCTCGACGCGAGATGGACATGGATAAGGTTCCTGCTCAATGCGAATAAAGACAGTCTACCCTCCGCATCGCGCAGTGAGCCAGACCATACGGGTGATAGTCGCACAGATGGCTTCGCTCTTTGCGAATACATCTGCACCCGAAACATTACGTGAGGCACAACTTCTTGCGTATCCACCAAAAGTCGAACCAAACCTGAATTTGAGGTTATGGACCTGCAGCAATCAGCACACTCACAGATGTGCAAGTCCGCGCTGCAGCGCCGTAATGACGGCCTGTGTACGATCAGTCACATTCAGGCGCATAAGAATGACGCTGACGTGCGACTTCACCGTCGCCTCCTTGATCGAAAGCAGCTCGGCGATTTCGCGATTGCTCTTCCCGCGCACCAGCAGCTCAAGCACTTCGCGCTCGCGCGTGCTGAGTTCACCGTCAGGCATACGCGAGGCCAGCGCTCTCGCCACCGGTGCAGGCACAAAGCGCCCGCCTGCCTTCACCTTCCGGATCGCCTCGATCAATGCTTCATGCGGCATGCCTTTGATAAGGTAGCCGCGTGCGCCCGCCTCGAGCGCCTGATGAATATCCTCGTCGCCCTCATACGTCGTCAGCACGATCAATCTGGCCCACGGCGCAAAGCTCCGGATTTCGCGAATTGCTTCGACCCCGCTGCGATCCGGCAGGCGCAGGTCCATTAACGTGATGTCCGGACGATGTTCGCGAAATAGCTCGACTGCTCCGGAGGCAGTTCCTGTCTGCGCAACCACCCGCATATCGCTTCGCGCGGCAATGATCGCTACTACGCCATAGCGCATGATCGGGTGGTCATCGACGACCAGCACGCTCGTCTGCGTCTCTTCTGTCATACGGCAATGCCCTCCCGCGCTGGAGCCAGCGCCTGCCTTCGAATGCTGAAGCAAACAGTCGTTCCCGAGCCCGGAACACTTGTCCATTGAATCTCGCCGTGCAGGCGCTCGATCCGCTCCCGCATGCCCGCAATACCGTAATGTGGCTTGCCATCATCAGGCGGAGAGGCAGGGTCGAAGCCCATGCCATCATCACGCACCACTGCGGAGAGCTGCGCCGCTCTTTGTCCTACGCCCTGTCCCACGCGCCACCCGGACTGCGCCTCCAGCTCAATCCAGATTTGCGACGGGCGGCCATGCATCACCGCGTTATAGATAGCCTCGCGAATGACCATCAGAATTTCATGCGCTGCCGATCGTGGAATCAGAAATGCAGAGCCCGTCTTTCGGCACACAATGGGGATACCAAACTCGCGGGCCGTGTGCTCGGCCATCGACTCCACCGCCGCCGCAATATCCTGCTGCGGCTCTTCGCCGTGACGAAGATTCCACACCGCCTGCCTCGCCTCTTCGATCGTCGTTCGAACCTGCGTACGCGCATGGTGCAACAGATCATGCTGCATCGACGTGTTCTCCCGCTCGAAAGAAGATATTGCCTCAAGCAGCGCGGAGATACTCGTGCAACCCTGAATGACCGTATCGTGCATCTCCCGCGCCAGCCGGCTGCGCTCTTCGAGCACCGCCTGAAAGCGCAGGTTCAACAAGCGCATTCGCCAACGGTACGAAGCCAGGACCAGCAATCCTGCCAGCACAACACAAAGCGAAAGAAACCACCAGCTCGCATAGAAATGCGGTTCCTTACGAAAGGTGAGCGATGTCTCCGATACCGCCTCAGGATTATTCAAGGGGAAGGCAGCAACATGAAAGGTGTAGCGTCCGGCAGGAAGATTCGTATAGGCCGCCATGCGCGAGCTTCCCGCATACGTCCATTGTCGATCGAAAGGCTCCAGCTTATAGCGAAAATGCGCGCTGCCTTGGGCACGAAGCGAGAGGGGAGAGTAACTGAATTCCAGCCGCGACGTATCCGCAGGAATCGTATGCAACGCACTCGCCGGGATCGAACGGCCATCCACGATAGCGTCGGTAAGCATCACAGCAGGCGCCTCCAGCCGGGGAGCCGGCTCAGGCACAATGTGCAGCGCACCTTTGCTGCTCGGAAACCATAACCCGCCGTCACGATCCACACAACCTGCCGGCTGCCTGCCTCCATACATCTGCGCTCCGCTTGCATCGTAGGGCATGCCGTAGGTCGTAACCGGCAATTGCGCACCGCTCTCCGGCTGTGCCGAATCGAGCGCCGAGAGTGGGATCGACGAAATGGAATCCGGGCTGCTGATCCACAGCTGGTCAAAGCGATCCTCCAGCAGCTGATAGACACTGTTGCTCGTCAGCCCTTGCTCCGTCGTGAAGTGCTCAAGTACTCCCTCTCGATAGCGGAAGATGCCGTGATCCCGGGTGCCAAACCAGATCGCCTCGGAACGGTCCTGCAGGATCGACCAGATTTTCTCCTTCGCCAGCATCCGTGTTGCTTCGTTCTGTACAAATCGTCCAGCCTCCCAGCAGCTCAGGCCCTGATCCGTGCCGATCCAGATTTTGCCCTCGTTGTCCTCGATCAGGGAGCGCGTGCTGAAATATGCGAGCCCATCGCGGACGCGGTAATTGCGCACATGCCCATTCGCAATGCGCGTCACGCCTTCATCGGTCGCAATCCACATCGCCCGGTCGCGGCTCTCGAGAAATCCGCGCACAAAATTATTCGATAACGTCTCCGGTGCCGAGTAATGCGTCACTTCGCCTGCGGCAACACGATAGGCACCGCTGCCATCGCTGCCGATCCAGAGACCTCCTTCGCGATCGCGAAAGACATTCCGCACCGGAACGCCCGAAAGCTGCGAAAAGCTATACAGCGACGCGAGCTGCTGCCGAATCGCATAGACCTGCGACGCGGCGACCCATACCATCCCTTCCGGGTCCCCTTTAGGGTCAAAGGAAATCGTCTCGAAATCCGGATCCGACCCACCCGGGAGCGGCACCACTCCCACCGGTGTGCGGCTCAACCGCGTCAATCCATCCTGCGTCCCGATCCACATCTGGTGCGCGCTGTCCGTTGCCAGGCTCAGAACCGTCTTGCTCGGCAACAATCCACGATCGGCGGCGCTCTGAAGAAGGCCATGGCTGTAGAGAAACAATCCGTGTCCGATCGTTCCGATCCATAACGTCCCGTCGTCCATCTCACGCAGTGTCCGCACCGTGGCATGCAGTCCAGGCACGGCTTCGAAACGTCCGCCTCTTAGCCGTTGCAACCCGCTCACGGTGCCCACCCACACCGTACCGTCGGAAGTCTGGACGATGCTCTTTACCCGGTTCTGGCTGTAAGCTCCCTCAAGCCGGTAGGCATGCACCCCACCTCCGGAGAACATCAGCAGACGCGAGCCACCCACCCATACACGATGTTCGCGGTCTTCATAGATGGCATGCACAGCCAGGCTCGGCGCCACCTGCGAGGTATCCACACGCAGCGCCCGGTCATGCTCCATGCGGAAGAGACCATTATCCGTACCTACCCAGAGGCGTCCCGCGCTGTCTTCGATCACGCTGCGCACAAAGCTGTCTGTCAGCCCCTGCTCCGGCCCATAACTGTGAAAGCTCCCATGCTCGAGATGAACCAGCCCGCCACCCTCGGTACCAAACCACAAACTCCCATCCTTTACCGCCGCCAGGCAAAAGATACTGTTCTCGGATACACCCGGATTCGTACTTCGGCTATAGGTGATAAAGCGCGAGCCGTCGAAGCGCACCAGACCGCCAGTCGTGCCAATCCAGAGGTAACCCTCTGCAGCCTGCTGCACAGCCTGCACTGTCTCCTCTGGCAGACCATCCTGCACATGCCACACGCGCTGTGTGTACTGCAGGCGCGGACTTGTGCTCATCTGTCCGTGCGCTGCCACGCTACCGAGCGATAAAAGCCCGAGTGCGATCATCCATAGCCGCCATACCGCACGGCTTCCCAGTGAACCCAACCAATTCATGCGTATGCCGCTGATGATAGACCCCGGATATGCGTCTCATGAAGGAAGCAGAAACAAGAAAGCCCAGGTTTTGAGAACCCGGGCCTTGTAACCATGTTTCAAGTTCAAAGCCAAGTGCCCGCCCATGCCTGCTTTGGGCATGAGTGGGGTAGAACAGAACCCCACTCCGCAACCAAAGGGAGCGGAAGCCGAAGGCGTCCCACCCTGCGCGAAGCAGTTAGAAGGTCAGCTTCAGCGCCATCTGGCCGATACGTGCCGGTTCCGATCCCGTCGCCGTGATCTTACCCTCACTACCGCCGACATTGCCGATCGTCGAATCATAGGAGAGCTGGTTGGTAGAGTTCGGAGCCGCAAAACTCGGCTGATTGAAGGCGTTAAACATCTCCCAGCGGAATTGCAGGTTATAGCGCTCGAGGAACGGGAAGTTCTTGAACAGGCCCGCATCCGTATAGGTCAGCGGAGGAGCCTGCATCAGGTTCTTATCGCTGTCACCAAAGGTTCCCGGCTGGTTCTCTACAAACGCATTCACGTTGTAGTAGCTGTTGATCCAGTTCGATTTCCCTCCCTTGCGCACCTCAAGTCCCTGGCCGGAGACGCGATCGGCGCGATCCTCATACTGCAGCGCCTCGGACTCGTTCGCGCCGAAGCCGCCGCTCACCGAGAATGGGAAGCCGGACTGCGCCGTGGTAATGAGGCTCAGCTCCCAACTCCCCAGCACCTGCCGCAGCAGGCCATTATGTGCGCGCAGCTCCGGTGTGGTGTAGGTCAGGTTGCCTACCCAGCGCAGCGGCACGTTCTCACTCGAAATGCCATGGCTCCATGCCAGGTTGAACGGATCGCCTAGCTGGTTCGTTCCGAAGCTGATGTTGGCCGACGATGCCAGATCCTGCGTCTTCGACCAGCTGAAGTTGGTTTGGAACTGTAGATTGTGGCTCAGCCGCCGCTCCAGACTCACCTGCAACGCGTGGTAGTTCGCTGTGCCGTAGCTCAGCATGTCGAGAATCTCCCCGAACTGCGTGTACTGGCTGCGCGCTCCCGCGCTCGCGTACACGCCCGGGTTGCGGTCCAGGATGAATGGCGCATGATAGGTCTGGCTACCCACGTACGCCAGCCGCAACACCATCGCCTGACCAATCTGCTGCTCCAGCGTCACATTCCAGCTCTGCGTCGTGCCCAGCTTGAAGCCCGGATCGATGGTTGCCGGAATGCTCAGCCCGGAATTGAAAGCCACCGTCGAGGCCGGCTTGTAGGATGAGGATGCAAATGGCGGAAATGGGCTCACATAATTGGTGCCCGCAAATGTCGACCACGGAGCCGCCAGGTCCAGCGGTGTCGTGCCGGTGCCGTAGAGGCTGTAGGTCGGAGCAAACGGCGCATTGTCCGCCGTGTGGTTGTAGTCCGAGTAGATCATCGGCGAGGTAAATAGTCCGAAGCCCGCATGCACGGAGGTATGCGGCAGGCTGCGCGGCTGCCAGGCCACACCGATGCGCGGCTCCCAGTACCCGTATGTCGTGCGCATCAGCCCATCGCCAATACCCGTATCGCCGGGGAAGACCAGGCCTACCGGCGCATTGGGATACACCGTGCTCTGCTGTCCGGGAACGAAAGTCGCTGCGCGTCCATTCACAATCTGGGGCGGAATATTCGGATCCCAGCGCAGCCCTGCCGTCAACGTCAGATTTGGCCGGAAGCGATACTCGTCCTGCGCGAAGAAACCCGGTTGCCAGCCATGCACTGCCGCAATCTCGCCGGCGCCTTGCGTGTACGACGAGAGGTCGCCGAGCAGATAATCGGCCAGCCCCACGCCCGTATACTCGCCGCTGAAGTCGAGGATCGGCGCGGCCGGATACTGCGTCTGCTCCGCCGCCGACTGGTGCTGCACATCCACACCGAAGGAGAGTGTGTGCGTGCCGATCGTCTTCGTCAGCTGGTCATAGAGCCCATAAGTCGTACGACCCTCCGACGACGGTTCGTAGTAGCCCACGTTGAACCCGTCGCCGCCCACCGAGAAGCCTTCCACATAGCACTGCCCCGGCAATTCGGTCACATCGATATAGTTCGACCAGCAGAAGGGCTGGCCTTCCTTGGTATCCGCCTCGGCGCCGTTCACCGCATTCATCTGCGTCCAGAAGGCCGAGAGCACGTTCACCGTCGAGGGCGAGATCGTCCATGTATAGTTCAACGTCTCGTTGTAGTAGCGCTCGTTGATGGCAAAGTCGTAGGTCCAGTTATTGTTCATCGCCAGCAGGTTTCCCGGTACATCCCCTGAAGGCTGAATGAAGCTGTTCACGAAGCTGCGCAGAGAGAGCCGGTGATTCGGCGTGATGTCGTAATCCAGCCGCGACGTCCCTTCATCAAACTGGTTAATGAACGCCGGCGAGGTGTAATAAGTGAGTCCGTCCGCCTGCTGCCCCAGTGGCAGCGCATCTGACGCAACCTTCACCGCGACGGCGCTGTAGAGGCTCGGGTCGATCTGGTTCGGCACACCATTCACCATATGGAAAGGCGCCGGCAGCGTCTCCTGCCCGCTGCTCGAGTAGGCACTGAAGTCGCCGTTGAGCATGGCCTGCGTCGGCAGGTAGGAGGAAAGCGATGTCGAGGCCGAGGCATTCCGCGTCCCCTGGTAATTAGCAAAGACGAACAGCTTATTCTTGATGATCGGCGCGCCCGCATAGCCGCCGAACTGGTTCTGGTGCAGCGGGTTCACTTCGTGCGAGAACCAGTCCTTCGCGTTGAAGACCTTATCGCGGTAGAAGTCGAAGGCTCCGCCATGAATATCATTGGTGCCGGACTTGGTCTGGATGCTCACCACCGCACCCGGAGCGAATCCATATGCGGCATTGAAGTTGTTCGTGATCACGCGGAATTCCTGCGTCGCGTCGGCATTGGGAAACGGCGCCGGCAGCCCGAGATAGGTATCCATATTGGGTACGCCGTCCAGCAGGAAGTACGTGCTGCCCTGCGTGCCGCCGTTCGCGGATACAGTCGTCTCCGTAGGGAACGAAAATCCCGTCTGCGAATAGGTGTTGCCGCCCGAAGTCATACCCGGCGCGAGATAGACCAGAGTCGAAGGCGACCGCCCGTTCAATGGCAGCTGCGAAACAGACGTCGAATCGATCGTCTGCCCCAGCGAACCGCTTGTCGTGTTCAGCAGCTCGGCATTGGCTGTTACCGTGACCGTCTGCTGTACGTCGCCTGTCTTCAGCGTCACATTCTGTGTCGCCGGAGTATCCACCGTGATTGTAATGCCCTGCTGCAGGTAGCTCTGGAAACCCGAAGCCTGAACAGACAGCGTGTAATCGCCCGGTGGCAGCGGCGCCACGCGATAGGTACCCACCTCTGAGCTCTTCGACGTCAGCGTTAACCCTGTGCCCGTGTTTTTAACCGTGACCGTTGCCCCGGGAATCGCTGCTCCCGTCGGGTCCACAATCTGCCCGTTGAGGCTGGCTCCTACTGCCTGCGCCAAAGCCGGAGCGGCCATGCCAAGCATGAGCACACAGATCAGCAGCGCCAGCAGAGAATCTCTGCGCCAGTTCCTATCCATTCGACTGCCTCCATAATCGCCATCGTCCCGCTCCTGTAATCCGTTCTACGGAGCGGGATCCTTGCCCTGTCAGTCATCCGAATCTCTCTATCCAGGGTTCGCCGAAGACTGTATGCGCCGGAATCAACACCGCGAATCCGCCGAAAGTAGAACCGCTCACAAAAAAGTGGATACGAAGGCAACAAGGTCGATCGATAAGATCACACCGAAGCGAAGCGTCAGCGCTAGAGCCCATGCGGGCAGGCGCCACGCTTTGCCACCACATACCGCTCTGCGCTGCATAGCGCATGCCGCACGCGACAGTACGGCGGTTGCATCGTCCCCCAGCTTCTCGCAGAGCTCAAGACACCGGCATCCCATCAATATTCAAATAGGAAATAATTCCTATAGGATAATCAGGCCTGCGGCTACGTCGCGTGAATCGTTATCCCGGAAAGGTGTCTCTTCTCATGCTTCGTCATTTCCGCATTGCATGCCTGCTGGCCATAGGCAGCACTTTCATGGTTGCAGGCGCTCAGAGACCCTCCTCCTGGCAGCGATTCAGCAATCCGACAGTCGAGCAGCTGCGAAAAACATGGCGGACACCGCCGCCGGAATACGGCCCGGAGCCATACTATGGCTTGAACGGCCCCATCACCATCGAATCGGTGCGGCATGACCTCGACACGATGGTGCAGCTCGGCTTCCATGCCGTCACCGTGCAGGGGGGACGCAATGCGGAGCTGCCCTATCTCTCGCCCGAGTACTTCAACTTCTTCAAGCAGTTTGTAGAGGAAGCAAAGCGCCGCAACCTGCGCATCTGGATCGTCGACGATGCCGGATACCCAAGTGGATTTGCCGGCGGCAAAATCTCTTCCGATCACCCGGATCTCCGCATGCAGGCACTCGTCGCCGTATCGCACTCCACGATAAGTGGCGGAGCAAGCTTCAGCCAGGCAGTGACACCAGCAACGGTAGCCGTCGCAGCCATGCGCGCAGACGGCAAGAGCGTTCAGCTACCGATTTCCGACGGCCATGTAAGCTGGACCGCGCCATCGGGCAGCGGCAGTTGGACGGTCTACATCGTAGAGCACCAGTTCCGTACCTCACCAACCAGGTCCGACACCAATCCGAAAGCGGTCAAGGATACCTCGCAATCCCTCGAAGACTACCTTGATCCGAATGCAACTGCGGAATACCTGAAGATCACACACGAAGCGTATTTCAAAGCTGTCGGAGACGAGTTTGGCAAGACGATACTCGGCTTCCGCGGCGATGAGCCGGACTATTCGATCAGCGGACTACCCTGGACGCCAGCACTCTTCGACCGCTTTCAGAAAGAGAAAGGCTACGATCCGCGGCCATGGCTGGCAGCACTGCTGCAAGGCAAGGACATCGCACTGACAGCAGAACAACTGCGCGCGAAAGCAGACTACTACGATGTGTTCGCGGAGATGTTCCGTGATGGCTTCTTCAAGCCGCAGGCCGACTGGTGCACAGCCCACGGCGTCGAGTACCAGGTACACCTGAACCACGAAGAAATGCAGCTTCAGCTGGCTCGTAGCGAAGGCGACTTCTTTCGCGATATGCGCTATGTGCAGGTTCCAGGAATCGATGCCATCTGGCATCAGATATGGACAGATACCGTATCCGATTATCCCAGGCTTGCAAGCTCGGCTGCGCACGTCTATGGGCATCCCCGGGTATTCACTGAGAGCTTCGCCGCTTATCGTCCACTGCCGGATGTTCCGATGGCGCGCTACATCCTGAATGAGCAGTTCGTCCGCGGCATCAATCTAGTAGAAACGATGTACTACCCCTCGACCACGACTTCAGGCAAGGGCGGCCCCATAGAATTCATGCGCGATCCGGGCTATCCCGCGCTGATGCACGATGCAAGCCGCATGAGCTACATCCTCTCGCAAGGCAGACCCGCAGCTCAGGTCGCGCTGCTGCTGCCGGCTGAAAGCCTCTGGATGGGCAGTGCCAAAACCGATGACACCTTTGTCTCCATGGAACGGGTCTTATCCGAGCATCAGATCGACTTCGACATCGTCGACGAAGATGCGGTTGGGCATCTGCTGAAGGCAGAACCCGGAGCATTCCGAAGCGACAGTGGAAATGCATACAAGACCGTCATTGTCCCGCATGCCATATTGCTGCCCCAGACGGTGGTCGAGCGGCTTCGTGCCTTTGCCAAGACAGGAGGCCACGTCCTTTTCATCGGAGCAGTTCCCTCGTTCATTGCCGGCCGCACGGATCTGCAGGCTCGCTCAACCAAAAGCGAAGATTTCGCATGGGCCAACATCGTACCCGTAGATCTGGCGCCCACGCCGACACCGCCACAATTCCCGCCCGCCGCTCCTCCTGCCCCTCTTGAGACACCAGCGCCGCTCCTGCAGCAACTCAAAGCATCGATTCCGAAACAAGGAGTCGAACTTGCAGAACCAGACCCAGCACTGCGCGTGGAGATGCGAACGATTCGTAATGGCCAAGTCATCCTGCTGTTCAACGAAGGCAGCCGCACGCTGGATAATCGCCTGCTGTTGAATCTCAAAGCACAAAAAGTGGAGCGATGGAATCCAGAGACAGGAGAGACGGAAACTCTGCAGATCGATACCTTGAAGCCCTACTCCTCCTTGCCGCTGCACCTGTCGGCCTATGCCACCCTGCTGCTCGTCGTGCAAGGGAAAGCATGATCTATCGGAGAGCCGCTGCCATCCTGCGCAAAGGGTGGTCTTCCATCAACATGTCGATGCAGCCTCCAGCCCTCGATCGCAACGCATGCACCGTTTAGTTTCGTTTTATTACATTTAAGTGCTACTATTCCCTTGCAATACTCCTGGCTCTCCATCCCCACCGGCATTGCGATCTGGCAATAGCACGACTGCGAATCGTCATATCGACCCGCTGACAATCGCGACGAAATCGGAAGGCTCTCGGAGAACCTGCACCTCAGCGCTGAAGCGGAGTCCTTGTGTCACAATCTCTGGAGCTCAGAACAGAAGCACTCCAAGTCATCGTCGCACCCGCAGAGGGTGGTCGCATTACCTCAGTGATAAGCCTGGACTCGGGACTCGAATTTCTCCTGCAGCCGCATCGTCCCTTCTGGCCCCTGCAGCCGGCTCGGCACAATATCTTCCTGCAAGGAGCCTGCGCAGGCATCGAAGAATGTCTGCCTACCGTCAGTGCATGCAACCTGAACGGCGAGCAGATTCCCGACCACGGTGACTTCTGGCAGATGCCATGGGAAATCCTGTCAGTCCCCACGAAAACCACGCTTTCTCTTTGCGCGGAAGGCTTCAGCCGTCCGCTCAGGTTCCGCAAAGATATCTCTCTCCATGACTCAAGCCTGAGCATTGCCTACTGCATAAAAAACATCGGAGAACAAGCCACCGATTTCCTGTACGCTACGCACCCTCTGCTCGCAATCGATTCAGACAGTTGGATCGTTCTTCCGCAGGAAGTCTCCAACCTCACGCTGCACTCGTCGTTGCACGATCGCCTCGGCGCACCTGGCGAGAACGTCCGCTGGCCTGCAGCAAATCCATACTCCCAGCGTCTCGATCACTTGGCACATTCCATAGAAAAGACCGCCGACATGCTTTATACAGGCAGGCTCAACCACGGATGGTGCGGCCTCTATCGTACCCTGCACCGCCAGGGTCTTGTCATGCGCTTCGATACATCGAAGCTTCCTTACATCGGCCTATGGATCTGCCAAGGAGGCTGGCCAGAAAACGAAAACACGCCGAAGCAATACGCCTTCGCCCCCGAACCGACGACCGCACCCTGTGGATCACTGCGTCAGGCGCGTGAAAAGGATCTGGCTACACCGCTGATGCCGGGAGAATCCTTCCGCTTCACGATCGAATTCCATCTATCCCGGGCTGGTATCACCAGGGAAGAATTCATTCGCTTTGCATCAAAGCATCCCACCGCTTCCACTGCCCCACTTATCTCACAACAATCCGGAGAATTATGACTGACTCTGCCAGGAGACCTCGTGGACGCTGGTCGTGCAGTGCTCTATTAACACTGAGCATCACGACGCTCCCCATCCATGCACTTTTTGCTCAAAGCACACCCCACACATTCGGCGTCCAGCAGGGGCATTTTGCGCTGGATGGAAAACCCTTTCGCATCATCTCCGGAGAAATCCACTATGCCCGCATTCCTCGCGCAGAATGGCGGGCGCGCCTCAAAATGGCAAAGGCCATGGGGCTGAACACGATCACCACCTATGTCTTCTGGAACCTGCATGAGCCGCAGCCAGGCAGCTACGACTTCAGCGGGCAAAACGATGTTGCAGAGTTTATCCGCGAAGCGCAGCAGGAAGGCCTTTATGTGATCCTCCGTCCAGGCCCGTATGTATGTGCAGAGTGGGAGTGGGGCGGATATCCTTCGTGGCTGCTGCGGCAGAAAGGCATCGTCGTTCGCAGCTCTGATCCTAAGTTCATTACACCTGTAACTTCGTGGATGAAGCGGCTTGGACAGGAGCTGGCGCCGCTGCAGATCGGCAATAGCGGTCCGATCATCGCAGTACAGGTCGAGAATGAATACGGGTCCTTTGGGGACGATCACGCATACATGGAACAGATCAAGAGCATCCTCCAGGCCAGCGGTTTTACCAGGGCCATGCTCTATACCGCCGACGGCCCGGAGCAGCTTCCCCATGGCGCGCTCCCTGAGTTACCAGCCGTGATTAACTTCGGCACCGGAGGCGCAAAGGAAGGCTTTGCACTGCTCCATACCCTGCGCCCGGACGGCCCATTCATGAGCGGGGAATACTGGGCCGGATGGTTCGATCACTGGGGAGAAAAACATCACGTCACCGACGGCGACAAAGAAGCCGCGGAGTTGGCATGGATGCTCAATCAGGGCTACTCCGTAAGCATGTACATGTTTGACGGAGGCACAAGTTTCGGCTGGATGAACGGCGCCAACTCGACCAGAGGAGAGTATCAACCGGACACGACCAGCTACGATTACGACGCGCCGGTGAGCGAAAGCGGCATTCCTACGGATAAGTTCTATAAGTTTCGTGATGTGATTGCGAAGGCCACCGGTATAACTCCTCTGCCGGTTCCTGCAGCACCGACTCTACAGACGATTCCCAGCTTTTCGCTGTCCAGTGCGGCATCTCTCTGGGATAACCTTCCTGCGCCGATTCACTCTGCCGGATTGCAATCGATGGAAGACCTTGGCCAGGCCTACGGATACATTCTCTACCGCACACAGGCACCGGCCGATGCGGATGGAGACCTCATCATCGATGGGCTCCATGACTACGCGCAAATCTATGCCGACGGCAAACTACTCGGCACGCTTGACCGTCGGCTGAATCAGACCCGGCTGCATGTCACCGTGAAAAAAGGACAGCGTCTCGACTTCCTGGTCGAAAACAGCGGACGCGTAAATTTCACTCCTGTACTCCGCGGAGAACGAAAAGGTATTCTCGGCAGCGTAACGCTCGCCTCCGCTCCGCTGCAGGACTGGTCGATTTATCCGCTGCCGATGCTCAACCCCGGAGAGATGACCTTCCGCAGTAATGCATGTGATCAGTCTCCTTGCTTCTATCGTGGCTCATTTCAAACCGAATCCACCGCAGATACCTATCTGGACACCAGCAACTTCACAAAAGGATTTGTCTGGATCAACGGACACCCGCTCGGCCGCATCTGGAGCATCGGCCCTCAACACACGCTCTTTACTCCCGGATCGTGGTTAAAGCAGGGCGAGAACGAAGTGATCGTCCTCGATCTTCACGGCGTAAGCCATCCCACCATGCAGGGCCGAGATAAACCGATCTTCGCTACAGCGGCTCCCGCGAAATAACAACAAAGTCCTTCCACAAAGAGAAGAGGCGGCGATGCAATCGCCGCCTCTTCTCTTTGTATCTTGCTTAAGGTTAAAAAGTGTACTTCGCCGAGAACTGAAAGAACCTCGCATCTGGCGTATACGACTGCAGGCTGCGGGTACTCGTGATCTCGCCGCCTGTTGGTCCATTCGTCGTAGACGGCGTTCCGAAAGCGGGAGTATTCAGCAGGTTGAAAACATCGGCCCGGAACTGCAGCCGCTGCTCACGCCAGGTAGTGAAGTTCTTGAAGAAGGACATATTCACGCGATCCAGGCCCGGGCCAAACGTCTGGCTGCGGGTTCCGCCGGCATAGCTGAGAACCGTGGCCAGATTCGATGTAGCCGCAGTAAGATCGCTCGCCGGAAGCGGACTTCCAAACGCACATGGATTGAACCAGTGTGCGACGGTCTTGGTCTTCGTCGCGCAAGTCGTGGAGTTGGAAGCCGGCGAACTGCCGCCGCTTGCAAACGGATCGCTCAAGCGGATCGCATTTGCGGTGCCCAGACCCGATGCAACCGTGATGTTCGGGCCGATGCTGATCGGATTGCCGGTCTGAGCCTGGAAGGTCAAGCTCGTGGACCAGCCGCCGACGGCCTGGTTCACAACACCCGCATGGTTATAGAAACGGCGTCCCTGTCCAAACGGAAGCTCATAGTTTCCGTTGAAGGTAACACGGTGACGCACATCCATCGGAGAGTTCGCATACTCCATGCTGATTGGAATCAGCAACGGGTTGCGATACCAACTCGCATTGTTCGACTCGAGCACCAGAATGTCATTGTCGAGCCCATGCGCAAAGGTATAAGTAGCCAGGAAGCTCAGGCCGGAGGAATAACGCTTTTCAAGCTTGGCCTGGAGCGAATTGTAGTTTGACGATGCACGATAGCTAATGAAGTTCGCACCGGAGAAGTTTGTGAACGGCCGCACCGACTGCGCACTGCTCGTCGAAGGTACAATCTCCATCGGAGAATTCACGTTGTAGGAAGTCGGAAGATGGCGTCCATCCGTGCCGACATAGCTGAGCGTTGCCGTCATCTGATTGCTCAGAGAACGCTCCACGCTCAGGTTGTACTCCTGGCTATAAGTCGTCTTTGGGTCCTTATCCGCACCGATCGGAGTCAGCAGTGACGTGCCTGCGGAATTCAGCAGCCCCGCCGCGATCTGCGAGCTGAAGCCATTCGCAAGCGTGAAGCCATCCGTGGGGCAGTTGCCCTGATAGCAGGAAGTGTTACCGCCGTAGTTTGCGGTAAAGCTGAAGGGGTAATTCTGAGACATATTGTTCCCAAGTCCCAGCGCCTGGAATCCACCATAGAAGAGACCGTATCCGGCACGCACCACGGTGCGGTCATCCAGGCTATAGGCCACACCAATGCGCGGAGCGAAGTTATCCTTCCGCGGATCGACGAGATAGCGGTTCTTCGAATACACCAGCGACAGGTTGCTGGAACTTAGAGCCGAAAGAAAGCCGGACGGAATCGTCGTGCTTTCCTTGCTGATGGGCATGGCGAAGGTGCCAGTCCCCGCTCCGGCAGCAAGCGTCTCCGGGAAGAGCGATGCCTGGTTATCATGGCGCTCCAGGATCGGCGTCTGATAGTCATAACGCACGCCGATGTTCACTGTAAGCCGCGGCGTCGCCTTCCAGTCATCCTGCACATAGGCAGAGTGCGCCCAGCGCAGATCGTCGGTATTCAGGATGTTCGAGATGCTGGAGCTGTACTGCGCATCCTGCAGAAAGTCCGCAGCACCGTATCCGCTGTCCTGCACTCCGGGAATCCCGGTATAAGCACCGGAATAGTCGTAATAACCACGAGCATAGGGCGGCTGCAACGCATCGAACCGGATACGCTGAAAGCTATAGCCCACCTTGATGGAGTGGTTCTTCACCTGCTGCGTCAGATTGTCCAGAATCTGATACGAATTCTGGTACTCCTGCGAAGGATAGTACGCAGGCTGCCCCATCGTCGTCAGCGAATTCACACCATCGAGTTCGATGTTCGGAATGCCGCCAAAGCCTGTCTCGTAAGGAATACCGCCCAGTCCGAGGCTGGAGGAAACATCCGAATCGCTGGACGCGCCAGTATAGAAAAAGTGGCCGTAGTTATAGCCGAAGCGGAACTCGTTCACCAGCTTATCGGTGAAAACATGCGTTTCGCTGAGCGCAAAATTCTCGCCCAGGTTGCGATTGTTGCCGTCGCTCGTATACGAACCGCCATCCACGATCACACCCAGCGGAGGAGGCTGATAGCCGGCCTGATTCAGATAGCTGTAGCGCACAAACGCCTGATCCTTCGAACTGATATTCCAGTCCACGCGCGCGTCCCACTGCCAGGTATTGTTCGTCGCATTCACCAGCGACGTGTAGTTGTTATAAGTCTGCCCTTCGGCACCGGTATTCGGCAGCGGATACAGGTTCAGAACCTTCTGCGCCAGGCTGTTGATCTGCGAAGAGCAAAGCACGTTCACCTGCCCGTTGCAGCTCTGAACATAGGGGTTGCTGGTTCCATTCGTAGGCGTAGCCCCCGTGCTCGTCTGTCCGCCTGCACTCGAAAGCTGATAGAGGTAGATCGCTCCCGAGGCTCCACTCAGCGTGGGATTGAGCAGCTCGCTGAAGTCTCCGGTACGCATCTTTGCCGTGGGCACAGAAAAATACCCATCATTCACGCCCTGCACAATGCGATTCGCTTCCACATCGCCGAAGAAAAACAGCTTGTTCTTAAGAATGGGCAGGCCCAGAGTCGCCCCGAACTGATTCTCGCGATACTTGGCTACCGAGGTATCGAAATAATTGCGCGCGTCGAAAATATCATTCCGTACATATTCCCATGCCGTACCGTGAATCTGGTTGGTGCCTGACTTCAGGCTGGCATTGATGACCGCACCGGCAGAGTGCCCGAACTCTGCACTGTAATCGCCGGTCTGGATCTTGAACTCGGCCAGCGCATCCGGCGGAGGACGAACAACGAAAGAAGATCCGTTCAGGTAATCGACAACAGCCGTATTGTTATCCACGCCGTCCAGCACAAAGTTGTTCTGCTCGGCATTCTGTCCATTCGCGGAGAAGTCGCCGGTCCCCGTGCCGCGTGCGCCAACCGAGGGCGTAACACCTGCGCTCAGATGCGCGATATAGACCCAGTTGCGGCCATTCAGCGGAGTGTTATTGATCTCTTTTGCATCCATCACCTGTCCCACGGATGCTTCTTCCGTCTGCAGTTGCGGCGGAGCGCTGCTCACCGTCACGGACTGATCGATCGAACCCGGCTTGAGGGCCAGGTTAACGTTTAGGCGCTGCTGTACGTTCACCTGCAGCCCAGCCTGCGTCGTCGTAGAAAAACCCGCGGCACTGGCGCTGATGCTATAGTTTCCGATCTTTACAGGCGAGAACGTATATACACCGCCATCACCTGTCACCGTCTTCAATACCAACCCGGTATCAAGATCTGTAAGTGTTACCGCCGCCTTTGCAACAACGGCTCCCGTGCCATCTTCTACGACTCCTGTGACAGCCCCTTGATCAACCTGCGCTTTTATCGAGGACGGAAACACAATCCCCAATGCACCAAGCAAGAGAAGACAAAGTGTCCAACAGAACTGCAACGTTCTCTTCTGCGACATTGGTTCCTCCGGAATTGCCGTCTCTTTCGCAGCCGCCCCTCGCTGCGGGGGAGCAATTCAAACATCAGGACCAGTCAACAAAAGAGCGGATAATGCAGGTAAAGTAAATAAAAAATAATAGTAAATGCAACGTAAAAATTAATAATCGACACAAAACGACACTATTCGTTATTCCACGAAATACTTTTCTTCATACGCCGGCAAAAATATCGCTTTTTGGTGTAGCGATCGAGTGATGAAGTCGAGGCCACGGTCTACAAAAATAGGGGCGTTTCATCCTATGGCGGCACACTCGCCGCCATAGGATGAAACGCCCTCGATCTCTCATCTGTCTTTTGCTGTTCCGGCCTCAACCGAAGCAGGCAGCGGCATAGGGCTCTAGCGCCCGACGAATCTGTCGCAGGACAATCGCTTCCGGCTCGGCCTGCAAAACTCCCTGTCGCACTTCCCTGTACTCAAGCGGCAGATAGGCGCTCAGCAGTGTTTCCGGCAGTGTTACGGCGCGAAGATTTCGCATCAGCAACTCCACCGCCCGCTCCGCATCCGGGTCATTCCAGTAATAACGAATGCGATCACTGTAGCTGTAACGGCGCAGGAGCTTCTGCTCCTTTGTATTGCCGTGATAATGACTCGACCAGTTCTTCGGATGAGCCAGCATCACCTCTTCCATGACCTCCGGCAATCGAGACGATTCTTCCGGCGGCACCAACTCCTTTTCGATCGCAGCGAGTGCAAAGAGCGCCTCGCGCATGGCAAAAGTAAGTGCCGGACCGACCTTCAGAATGGCAAACCCATCCTCCACAAGAGCACGGTAAAGATCGGGGCGCTGATAATCCGTGGAGTGCGCTTCGAACACCAGCCCATGGGCGCGGTCAAGTAGAGAGGTCAGCGTAACCGCTTTGGCGCGGTCATAATTCACAACGCTGTCGTGGTTGAATTCGACCCCTGGCTGCACCACCATGCCCAGCATACGCTCCCATGCATCATCAAGGCCGTGTGCGTGAAAGACCTCCCGATGAATACGCCAGGTCTCTTCGGCATCCTTGAGTCTGGTCACTTCAAGCCCGTTCAGACTTTCTGTCGCGCCTCCCGGCACCGGAACCTCCGTGCCGAAGATGTACCCGGGCTTCTCGCCGGTGGCCGCCTTTTCCGCTGCCCGGCAAAGCCGCGCTGCGCGCTCTGCGACAACCGCAGTTGGCAGAGGAGACACATCATCGGCACAGGCCATGCTGGCATCGAGATGGATTTTGCGGAAGCCGGCAGCTGCATACTCCGCGACCATAGCCTCAGCACGCCTCATTGCCTCTTCCGCAGGCAGGTTCTGCCATGGATTCGGCCCGAGATGATCGCCGCCAAGAATAATCCGGTCGAGCGCGAGGCCTTCTTCCGCGGCAAGCTCTTCTACCAGCTTGCGAAAATCCTTCGGCCGCATACCGGTATAACCGCCATCCTGGTTCACCTGATTTGAAGTCGCTTCAATCAACAACGGACTGCCGTCGGCAATCGCCTGCTGCATGGATGCACGGATCACCCATGGATGCGCCGAACATACGGAATAGATACCGCGCGCCTTCCCGGGCTCATTCCGCTCTTTCAAAAGCTGTTGCAATAGCTGCGACATATTCTCTTTCTCCGATTCAGCTGCGGGGCGTAGCCTGCAGGGTCAATACTTCGAATGGCTTCAGCGTAAAGGTGTGCGGATCACCAGACTGCAGTTCCACAGCAGGCTGCGCAGCATCTGCCTTCCAGGGACTATGCGCTACATAACGCGAAGCGGCATCTCCCGGTAGTTCGAATGCCTTTCCGATGTCCACAGGAAACGACGCAGCATGGGAGGAAGGATTCCGCAAAACCAGAATTCCGCCATGCTTGCTCCACGAAGCCCATCCATAGACTTCTCCATGCAACGGATTGCCTCCGACCCAATGGGTGTCACGAAGAATCGCCGCATTGGCACGTGACCAGCGAGCGCTCTCCGCAAGAACATCCCAGTCTGCGGAGGAGAGCAGCGACGGCGTGATGTACATCTCCTGCAACTGCGTTCCCGATCCGAAATAAGAGTGCACCTCATCTGCGAAATCGTGCCCAGGATCATCGCTGAGATGTTCCGCCTCCCGCGCATAGATCAGCCCATGCAGCATCAGCGAATTTAAAGGAAACAGCGGCCCGGCCTGAACAATATTCTGATACGTCTGGCCGTCACGATAGGTAATCCATCGCTGTCTCCAGCTCCCTTCCCCGGCAAAGCTGTTGTCCATCCCCGAGCGCCAGATCGTATCCGCGTATCGCAGCCAGAAAGGAGAGGGCTTCGTACCTGTCGTGAGATTGATAAAGAGGTTGCTTTCCTGTTTCCGCAAGCGATCGATCAGATGAATCGCAGCAGAAAAATCGCTGTCAAACACACTGCCGGGAAAGACCTGGTTCGCATTGCCCGTACCATCGAACTTGAACTGATTCACACCGTATTGGCTGATGAAATTCAGGCATGCTTCTTCGAATTTGGCGTAATACTTGGGACCGGACAAGGCATAGCCGTCTTTTACGATCTCGTAGCCTTCCCGCTTTCCATAAGCAATGCGCTCGCTCTTTTCCTTATCGTAGCCACCCCACGGCGAAAGCCATACGCCGATACCGAACCCATACTGCTTTGCCGTGGCACGCAAAGGCGCAAAGCCATCCGGAAATCCGCTATCGAACCCCCACAAGGAGCTGGTATTGTCCCAGCCGTCATCCATCAGGAACGAGTCCATGACCACACCGCGCTTCCGGACCAGCTCCTCTCCGAACGCATGCATACGGTTCAGCACGCCATCAGCGCCGAAGCGCTCGCCAAAGCCCAGGTCATACCAGGTGTTGTAGTGCAGAAAAGTCCGGTAAGGATGCGCACGTTCCAGCTCGATGTAAGCAAGAAAATCGCGGCGCATCTGTCCCGGGTGAGTCACTCCCGCAACCGACGAATACGTAATGGATTGACCGGCATCGAGTGGCAATGTGCGCTTGAGCCCCGCGACCGCCTCTCCATCCTTTACCTCGCTATAGGACAGCGGATGTTCAAAGCCGCGGAAAAACTCCCCGCTGATCATCGGCGAGCCCGCAACCGAGCCCACCACCTTGGCCTCATCGTCGTGGAAATGCAGCATCTCCACATCCGCCAGCGGCAATGACCTGCCGCCAGCGTGGATGGTGATCTCCTGGCGCAGATAAGGCGCATCGCCCCGGGCGATCATGCACCAATGCACCATGGCACCGGAGCCCTCATCTTTGAGCTCTGCGCACAGTTCCCTGCCCGGCAGATGCTCCGCCGCTCTGGCCGCTTCGGGGCTTGCCTCGAGCACGGATTCTGTAAATCCTCCCTCCATCTTCATGGATGAGGCAGGCACCTCCCGGCCATCCTGCAGGACAAGCACAAAGGCTTCCCCCAAGGGCAGCTGGGCGTGCGTCGAGCGATCTTCCAGAACCCCCAATCGCAGCCGCCCTCCGTCATTCTGTACATTGGCGCTGACCACACGGTTGCCAAATACAGGCTGCGGCCCAGCGGCCCAGGCTGCAGATCCGCCCGCGAGGAGGAGAATTGCAACATAGATCGAATATCGGGAAGGTTCTGCCATATAGCTCCTTGACGAGGAGAGATCGATCGCAGTAGTTTTGTCGAAACAAAACGAAATAAAACGACAACCTTTTATACCATGGAGAAAAAGAGGAGCTGACGATGCCTTCAGGAGAATCCGGGAAGACTGACAACGATATGTTCGTCAACTTGGTCAATGCCACCGCGGAGGTGGATTTGCGGCTAAGCGATTTCCATCCGCGCTCCTCGCTGCAAACCGCGGTTCACACCATAGAACGCGCACGCTTCCCCGTCATCGACTACCACAACCATCTCGACTCGACAGACCCCAGAGAAGTCCTGTCCATCATGGACCAGACCAACGTCGAGCACTGTATCAACATCACCATGAAAGTCGGGCAAAAGGCGCTCGACATGATGGACAAGTTCCACAACGCCGCTCCCGATCGCTTCTCGTCGATCGGCTGGATGGACTGGAATGGTCTCGACCGTCCGGACTTCGTGAAGCTCACCATCGACCGCCTCCACCAGATGGTGGAGCATGGTGCGGTCGGCATCAAATTCTGGAAAGATCTCGGCCTGGTGCTGCGCGATGCCAACGGCTCACTGCTGCGCATCGACGACGAGCGCTTCATCCCCATCTTTGAAGCATGCGAAACCCTGAAGCTGCCGGTGATGTTCCATACCGCGGACCCAAGCGCCTTCTTCGAACCTATCGATGCCGAGAATGAACGCTATGAGGAGCTCGCGGCGCATCCCGATTGGGGATTCAGCCACTCACCGGTCTCGAAGCGTGAACTGCTGGAACAGCGCAATCGCGTCATCGCCCGCCATCCCAATGTCACCTTCGTAGGCGCACATTGCGCAGAATCAGGCGAAGACCTCGCCTATCTTTCCGGCCAGCTTGATGCGCTTCCTAACTTCTATATCGACATCAGCGCACGCACGCCGGAACTCGGACGCCAGCCATACACCGCTCGTTCCTTCTTCCTGAAATACGCCGACCGCATCCTCTTCGGTACAGACTTACTGCCGGAAGTGGAGATGTACCGTCTCTATTTCCGCTTCCTCGAAACCGCAGACGAGTACTTCGAATATCCATCGCACGCCTCACGGCAGGGGCGATGGAATATCTACGGTCTCTTCCTGCCGGACGACGTGCTGAAGAAGGTCTATCGGGACAATGCCTTGAAGCTTCTGCCGAAGTTGCGCTGACGCAGATGCCTACTTTTTGCTGATCGCCTATTTTCCCCCGATATAAGGAGCCGTCGTGACGAACCGGAATTTCAGGATGAAGCCTCTGTTGTACGCACTGCTGGGCCTGCCTCTTCTTTTCTCCGGCAGGCTGTACGCACAGGCACCGCCTGTGCACTTTGTGAACACTCTGATGCCGCAGCCGCAGAGCCTGACGGTTTCCGATGGCTGGCTGCCGGTCACCTCCGCATGGACCGTCTCTCTGAATGGATCGGAAAATGCGCTCCTGAAATCTGCCACGAATCGTATGCTCACCCGGCTTGAGAGCATGACCGGAGTGGAACTCAGCAGAGATCTTCAGCAGCCCGCACAGGCTCTCGTCTCGATTGAAATCAAAGACTCATCCCTCACCATGCCGGCGCTGGGCATCGACGAGAGCTACACGCTCGATATTCGTGCCGGCAAGGTGCAACTCCAGGCAGCCAACGTCTTTGGAGCGATGCATGGCTTTGAAACGCTGCTTCAACTTGTCCAGGCATCGGGAGACGGGTTTTCTCTGCCCTTCGTCCATATTCAGGATGCTCCGCGCTTTCCCTGGCGCGGCCTCCTGCTCGATCCCGGCAGACACTTCCTTCCCGTAGACGTCATCCTCCGGAACCTTGATGGAATGGCCGCCGTCAAGATGAATGTCCTGCACTGGCACCTCACCGAAGATCAGGGCTTCCGCGTCGAGAGCCAGCGTTTCCCCAAGCTCCAGCAGCTTGGTTCCAATGGCCTCTATTACACGCAGGATCAGATTCGTGAAGTCGTGAAGTATGCCACCGAGCGCGGCATACGCGTCGTTCCTGAATTCGACATGCCTGGTCACTCCACCTCATGGTTTGTCGGCTATTCGGATCTGGCCAGCGCACCCGGCCCCTATCACGTGGAGTACCAGAACAAAATCTACGACCCGGCCATGGATCCGACGCGCGAATCCACCTACCGCTTCCTCGACAGTTTCATCGACGAGATGACCACTCTATTCCCCGATGATTACATCCACATCGGCGGCGATGAGAGTAACGGCAAGCAATGGAAAGAGAACCCCTCCATTCAACATTTCATGCAGCAGCACAATCTGAAGGACACAGCCGCACTCCAGGCCTACTTCAATGCACGTGTGCAGGAGCTGTTGAAGAAGCACCACCGCCAGATGGTGGGCTGGGATGAGATCCTCCAGGCTGATCTTTCTCCCGATGTGGTTGTGCAGAATTGGCATGGCATCGAGTTCCTCATAAACAGCGCACGACAGGGCCACCATGGTCTGCTCTCGAAGCCCTTCTATCTCGATCACATGTACTCGGCAGCGGAGATGTATGCAGCCGATCCAGTCCCCGCAGATGCCGGCCTCACCGATGCGCAGGCTAAGCTTGTCCTCGGGGGAGAAGCTTGCATGTGGGGCGAACAGGTTACGGGGCTGATTGTGGACTCACGCATCTGGCCCCGCACCGCAGCGGTTGCAGAGCGCTTCTGGTCACCGGCAAACACGCGCGACACCCAGGACATGTACCGCCGCCTGCAGGTCGAATCGCTCCGCCTCGATGCGCTGCACCTCACGCATCTCTCCGGCCCGGAGCGCGGATTGCGGCAGATTGCAGGCAGCGAAGAGGGTGCGGAAAGTCTCTCGGTACTCGCCTCTGTTCTTCAGCCTGTGGACTTCCACGAGCGCTATGCCGAGCAGCACACCTCGCAGCGGACTCCGATCGGGCATCTCGTCGACTTTGTGCATCCCGACCCTCCGATGAAAGAAGCCTTGGCAGCTATGGTGGAAACCTATCTACACAGCACCGACCCGGCGGAGCACAAGAATGCTCTCGCGGCACTGGAATCCCTTTTCCAGTCCTGGGTCAGCAGCCGCCCCGCACTGGATCAACTGGCAGTCGATCATCCCTTCATTGCCGAGATGCAGCAACGGCGCGAGCAGCTTCCGCGCCTCGGCCTGCTGGGCCTGGAATCGCTCGGCTATATCGAGGCAAAGCAGCATCCATCCGCGGCATGGCTCGATCAACAGAAGCAGCTTCTTTCAGATGCCGGCAAGCATGTGGAGCTTACCGACTTCGTTGTACTGGATCCGCTCAATGCGCTGCTGGACAATATTTCGGCCACAAAGTAAAGAGCGCGCATCGAAGAGATAACTTCGTGACATGAAAAGCAGGGCCGAAATGGCCCTGCTTTTTCGTAAAACAAAAACATAGGAGAAGAAGACTCGCGTCCTCTCCCACAGCCTGAGAGCCTGTTATGAACTTTCGCGCGAGCGGCGTTGCGCGGGGAAAATCGGCCGAGACGAGACGGAGGACGAAAGCTTAGGCTATTCCTAGGTGAGGACGACAACGAAGTATGGGTCGATTTTCCCCGCAACCCCAATATTCGTTTTCAGGGGGCTGGGGCCAATTTTCCCGATCTCTTCGTCGCTCGCTGCTCGGAGATAACCCGATATCCGTCGCAACTCGCTCCTCGACCTCAGAAAAATTGGCGCCCAGCGTCCGCCGCGGGAAAGTTCATAACAGACTCTAGGCTTCTTTGCCTATTGGTGATCCCTGCCGGTCCTTCCAGCGTCCGCCAGTGAAGTCCGGAAACTTCATCGGAGCACTGCCATTCGCTACGGACTGCTCACTGAGCGGACCAGGCGCAGACCAGGTCGCGGCATCATACACATCCATATCCGGCGGCAGTCCTTTCCGCATGCACTCAAGCAGGCGGAAGCACATAATGAAATCCATGCCTCCGTGGCCGCCGAGTTTGCGTGCCAGTTCGCCCTCATTCTTCCATAGCGGATGCTGGTACTGGTCCTTGTAGCGGTCGATCGCTCCCCATGCTTCCGGGTCTTCGCCATCAAAATAGATGCGCGGCGGATAATCCGTGAATAGTCCCTTTGTACCGGCAATCGTGTTGATGCGATCGTAAGGATGAGGATTGCTCACATCGTGCTTCAGCGTGATCGTCAGTCCATTCGCGGTCTTGATGAGCGAAGTATTCAGATCGCCGGTAATGTATTTCTCCGACCAGCGTGGATCGCCCTCCTTTAAATGCACCTTGCGATACACATCGAGACCACGCTGTGGGCTGCTCATCGAAACCAGGTATTCAAAGCGGTCGCCGCGATTCACGCTCATGTAGTTCGCCACCGGGCCAAGCCCATGCGTCGGATACATGTTGCCGTTCAGCAGCGTATGGAAGTTACGCCGCCATAGCCCTTCGCCTGCATTCGAGAAAAGCTCCTCGCGCAGATCATGCAGATAGGCGGCCTCGCCATAGAGTAAGTCGCCGAATTCACCAGCACGCACCATGTTCAGGATCAGAGTTTCGTTGAACCCATAACAACAGTTCTCGAGCATCACGCAATGTTTGCGTGTCGTCTCCGAAGTATGCACCAGCTTCCAGCAATCTTCGATCGTCGTCGCTGCCGGCACTTCTACCGCGGCATGCTTGCCATGCTGCATGGTTGCAACTGCCATAGGCACGTGCCAGTTCCATGGCGTTGCAATCACCACCAGATCCACGTCTTCACGGGCGACCAGCCGTTCATAGTCGTGATCGCCCCTGGTATACAGTTCCGGCGCCTTCTGCCCTGCCTTCACGACCAGCGATTGTGCGTGCTCAGCCTTCTCCGCCACAATGTCGCACAGCGCTACCACCTGCGCATCGCATCCTAGAAGATTGCCCAGCAACGAAGTGCCTCGGCCGCCTGTCCCAATCAACGCAACGCGTGGGTTCTTCGCCTCATAGGACACATTCATCATGGTCTGCCCTGTGAGTTTCGGTTCGCTGCCTGCCGACGCCTCAGAGGGCATCGGCAGATTCATCGCTGCGGCGCTCATTGCACCTGCTCGGAGAAAGCTTCTCCGTGAAACATCCTGCATATCCACATCCTCTCTGCGCGAAGCTCCCGCAACGCACAGCATGATCCAACATTGCGCAAGACAATCATGGCAACAGCATAAGCAATTGCCATGATGATTGCGTATAAACAAGCAAAATGCGGCGCCGGAGCACCGCATTTCTTTTGATTAGAAGGTGAAACCGCCCAGGAACGTGATCTGCCGTTGCTGCCCACTCTCCAGCGAATCGAAGGTCCCGTATTGACTGGTGAACTGGTTCCCGCCCGCCACAGAAATATCGCCGCTCGGAGTCAGGAACTGTGGATGGTTGAAGATATTCGACATCTGCGTCACGAAGTTAAAATGCACGCGGCTAGTAAGCGCGACACTCTTCGTGATCGAAAGATGCGTCTGATACAAGTGTTGCCCTTCCAGGCTGTTGGGCCGCGCATTGCCGAAGTGTCCATCCTGTGGCACCGCGAAGGCCGCAGTATTGAACCAATCGCTGGGCCGCTTGCCTCCAGGCACGTTGTTTGGATCACCGACCAGATCAGGCAGTCCACCGAAGGTATCCGTGTTCGACGGATCGGCACTGTCGAAGTGCGGTGAAAAGCCCAGACCCGATGCCATATACGTGAGCACACTCGCTGACCAGCCGCCGACCGCTTCGTTCATCAGGTGGCCGCCATCGCTCAGGAACCGCTGTCCGTGACCGAAAGGCAGCGCCCAAACCATGTTGGCCGAGACATAATTGCGGCGAGTCTGTCCATCGTTCGCCCAGTGTCCGCTCGTCACGTCGTACGGATTCTCCGTGTCGAGATAGTTGGCCAGGCTCTCGGTGTAAGAATAGCTGCCGCTGAAGGTAAGCCCGCCCACGCGACGCTTTGCTTCGAACTGCAGCGCGTTGAAGCGCGAGCCGCCATCGAAACGCAGCATCGTCGTATCGACGAACTGCGGATACGGGCGGCGGCTGGTGGTGAATGGGATCGTGCTCGGCATCGGCAGGTTCGTATTCACGGTGTAGTTCAGGTTCCCGCCGTGTGAGCCAAGGTACGATGCGCGCAGGCCGATATGTGCAACCTCGCGCTCATAGCTCAGGCTGTACTGCTGCAGGCGCCCATGTGTAATGTGCATAGGATAGCCATTCACGCTCTGGCTAGGCACGTCGGCGGATGTAGTGCTCGAGGGATACGGATCAGGGAATGCGAGCAGCGGTGTGGATCCCGCACTCCATTGGTTCGTGTAGTTTTCGCTGATCGAGAACGGCCCGGTCGAGCCAAGCTGCGGATTGATCGGCAGGAAGTTATTCAACGCACCCGACGCATCGAGCCTGGTGGTGAAGATGCCGTAGCCGGCGCGAATCACCGACTTATCGTCGAAGGCATACGCCACACCAATACGCGGCACCACATTACTCTTCTGCGCAATGGCCCGCACATTACCCGACACCACGGTGATGTTCGAAGGATAGAGCGAGCTCACCTGCGAGATGGCCTTCGGGTCCACCACCACATCGCCCGTCGTTGGGTCGAAGTTATACATCAGGTGATCGGCCGCATACGGCGTTCCGTAAACATCCCAGCGGATGCCATAGCTCAGAGTAAGTTTCTGCGACAGTTTGTAGGAATCCTCTGCAAACAGGTTGTACTCCGTCAAATCCTGCGTCTGGTTGCCGAGCGGAGTCTGGCGCTGATCCGAAATCGGATAACCGAGCAGGAAGTCCGCATAGGCACTGCCCGTAAGCGATCCATCGAAGGTGAACTGGCCGTAGTTCGGAACCACCCCATAGAAGTTGTGATAGTGCTCGATACCGCCGCCGATCTTGATGGAATGCGTACCGACCTGCCAATCCACCGAGTCATTGACATTGAAGATCTTATTATTCGCCTTTGTTCCACCGGAGACATCGGAAAGCGAGTTGAGGCCGGAGATATCCATCTCTGGAAAGCCCTGCCCTGTGAGTCCGCTTGGGTTCGATCCCTCCAGCCCAATCGTTGAGATCACCTGGCTGCCGTCAGGCGGCGTCTGCCCAGCCTCACTTTGACCATCCACAATATGATCTGTCGAGAAACCAAGACGCAGATTATTGACCACCGCGGGCGAGAAGATATGCGTATCACCCGCAGCCCACTGCTGGTGATGGCGCATGCGCGTCCAGATCAGGTCCGGCAACCCGTTGCTCAGCACGTACGGCGTGCGGCGCAGCATCCAGCGCACAAAGAGCGAATTGTTTTTCGAGACCTGGTGGTCCACGCGCACAATCGGCCAGTCACCGCGATAGAGATCGCTGTTGAACGGGTAGTGAAACTGATAGTTGTTAACCGTGGTGCCATTGGCCACATTCGGCGCCGGAAAATAGTTACTCTGCACCGCCAGCGAAACCGAACTGATGCGGTTGGAGGGAATCGTATTGTTCGCAAAAGGCAGACCGGTTGTCGGATCGGTGATAGTCGTTGCAAAGATGCCGTTACGCCAGTCATTCGAAGGCACGCTCGCCACTACCGTCGATCCCAGCGGAATCCGCTGTCCGAACCAGCCAGCATAGAAGAACGTGCGGTTCTTCCAGATCGGTCCCGCCGCTTCAAGATCCCACTCATGCTGGAGATAGGCCGACTTCGAACTGTCAAAGTAACCGGTCGCGTCGAAGATCGAATCATAGATGCGATACGTCGCCTTGCCGTGGAAGCTGTTCGAGCCACGCTTGGTCACCTGATTCATCTCAAACGGCACAGGGCTCTCAGCCGGCGCGTTGAACAGCGTTGCTGAAACCTGCTCATAGAAATTCGCATTGTTACTCTGGATGCCCTGCAGGTCGTTCGGAATGCCGTCAAAGGTCTGCGTCTGCTGCGACGCCTGCTCACCATCGGCGACAGGCGGATAAGTACCGCCCTGCACGCCCGCGAGCGTCGTCAGCTGATACCAGGTGCTCGGATAGATCGTCACCTGCGGCGACTGGTCATGTTCCTTTGCGGTGAAGAGATCGGAGATCGTCGGTGACTCGGTGTTGATAACCGCCGCACCTGCGTTAACCGTCACCTCTTCCACGGCAGCGCCCAGCGCCAGCTGAGGATCAAGACGGCGAGCCTGCCCGCTGTCGAGCACCAGGTCCTGAGCTACAAACTGTTTGAACTTCGGCGCGCTGCAGTGCAGCTCATACGTACCCGGCTTGAGCTCATCAAACGTATAGTCGCCGCTATTACTGGTCTTTACCTGGCGCACCGTCTGTCCGGTCTTCGGCTCCAGCAGGGTTACGTCAGCCCCGGCTATAACAGCCCCCGAACTATCGGTGACTGTCCCACGCAGTGTTGCGTTCAGAGTCTGGGCAAGCGCACTGCTACAAAAAAACAGTGCTGCTATCGAGAGAATAAGGGAAACGCGTTTGCTCATTTTGAGCCTCTTTTGGGTTATTCCTGCAATTCAAACCACCACTCTTCGGCCCAGCCTCTTCCAGTAATAAGCCGTGAGCGTCTCCTGCCTGCCGTTCAGCCCATCCGGCGAGAAGCAATTGCGTTTTGCTACACATCGCGCCAGATAAAGAAAGTAAACGATTCTTTTTCGAGCCTCACGCATATGTCAATAGAAATCTTACGAAAGCATAAGAAACATTTATCGCGCCTATGGCAGTTGCCCAAAAACTATAGGCATCTACCAGCACAAAACGGTCTCTTAGCATGCGCAAACCATAAGGCTTAGCCCAAAAGCCAGGCGTCGTTGGGGCATCTCTTCTGTTTCGTTTTATTACTTTTCAGGCAAACCCAGAGCGCGGTGTTTCCCTTGAGAGGTATCCGCATAGGAGACGACATGACGCTGCAGGCATCCCTGCTGACCAGCGAACGCACCCTGGCGCTCAAGCCTGGTAGAGGGCTGTCCTCACTCTGAAGCGTGGGAAAAATAAAAAGGTGCGGATTGCTCCAACACCTTCGTCAGCTCTCCCAAATGAAGAGGCTTAATTTGTCACTTGCCGCAAGCCGATTATTTTCGGACTTTGTGATTGACGAGGATCTCTGCGTTGATTTCTCTTTAGCCGCATGCGCTTGCGCACTTTGGCAGAGATGGCATCTGTACCCGCTTTATAGGCTGTTCTGGTCAGAACTTATAGACAAGTCCTGCGGAAGGAATCATCGCTTGAGCGAACTTGTCTGTCTTTAGCGCTGTCTGGCCAAAGTCAGGAGCTTTGTAGAGGAAGCTCTTCGACTGTACCCGGATTCCCAGATGCCTGCTTACCGGTATATCGATACCGCCGCCGAAGACGATCGCGTTCTTGGTCTCAAAGTTCACATCTGTATTTTGGGGATGGAAGATAAGAGCGCCCCCACCCACCATGAAGAAGGATTGGAACTTCTTGGTAAGCGGATTGGGGAGATTGAAAACCGCCTCGCCACTGACCGCTGCAACATCGGCCTTTTGCGAAAGTACGAAGGTTGACGTGGTGTATTTCTGACGATTGCGGAAGTAGTCGAAATCGGCTTCGACCCCGAACCATCGGATGAGATAGAAGCGATAGCCTGCATCGATGCTGGCCGCAGAGGTTGGCTTGTAGCGCACACCATCATCGCTCATTGCCCTGGAAAAGACGCCGCCTCCCTGAAGTGTGATCTGGGAGGAAGGTTTGAGCAGCGCGGTAGGCTCAGCCTGAGCTGCCGCAAGGCCGCACGATAGAAGAAAAAATCCGATGGAATAAAGAAATTTGCGCATACATATCTCCTATAAATACGTACCAGTACGAATTTATTAATCGCAAAAACACGCATGACTGAAGCAGGCAGATAAGGCTTCCTCTGCCTTCTCTTTATGGCTGTTATTTGTGAGCGGACACATCCCCGAACATGGAGTCGAAGATCTTTGCAGCCACTTTCTTGACCACATCACGGCTGACAAGTTCGGGATCAAATTTAGATTCCAGCTGCAAAGCGGTCAGCGCAGCAAACGCCGCATGCACGGCGATTGCCCTGCTGATGGAAGTCTTTCCCTTCGGCGCTGGCCCAAGAAGTGCCGAATAAGCCAGCTCTTCGTTGGCGGGAAGGATACTTTCGTAGACCTTCTGGAGACGCGCCAATGACTCCGGGCGTCGGACCGTGTAGAGCTTAAACTCAAGCAGAAGAGAGCCCCAGGCATCGTCGGCCGCAAATTCCAGGAAGTACTTGCGGAAGGCAGACAGATTCCCCTCGATGGACGTCGATGCGGCCAGCATTTTTTGCATGATGGCTCTGCGCCGCAGGGCATGCTCCTGGACGAGGGCAAGAAAGACATCTTCTTTGCTCTTGAACTGAGCGTAGATAGCCCCTTTGGTGCGCCCGGCGAGCTTGGCGATCTCCGCAAGGTCGGCATTTTCATAGCCGTCGCGAACGATGACCTGTTCGGCGGCACGCAGCAGGAGCTCACGGGTCTCCTGGGTCTTGAGTTCGTGTTTTGTCGGCTTTTGTGAAGACATGTTTCTCGCTACCATCCTAGCTGATAGCAGCAGATACGCTCGAGGATCGAACTCCACTTGTTTGGTCGTTTGACTTATGTCCTGGTTCATACCATCTCTCTGCGATAAATTCCGGTGCTGCCGCAATGCGCTTCCAATACCTTCAGTTGGCCATCTTTAGCTGGGTGCAAGCGGCGACGAATGCTGCTCGCTTACTGCTGGCTTGCTCTTTTCATACTGTTTGATAGAAGTGGCATAGGACTTCGCCAGCTTCTTCGCCACAGCATCTGCGACGTTCCTGCTCTCTGATTCTCCGCGTGCAGAGGCTTTGATCTGCTCATTTGCATGCAGTCCGCCGGCCCCATCGGTAATTTGAACATTGAAGATCATTTGAGTTGTACCGGCAAAGAAGCCGATCGGCCCAGTGGCTGCTCGTATCACCTGGCTTCCCGGCTTAAAGCTGACAACGGAGATAGCGACGGTATAGCGCGGGCAAGCGGACATGGTGCTCCGTTCTCCGGCACGATAAACATGGCCAACACCTTCGACACGCTGCAAGCGGTCGACGATGTGTTCATAGACCAGCGCACGATAAGCTGCTGGCACCTCTGCTTGACTCCAGACTGGCGCTGCGACGAGCACGTTGTGCGAATCGGTGCTGCCGCATAGCGAGGAATCCTGACTCGTCGGAGTGGAAACGGCATCGGTGCCAGCAGCTTCATGACGAGCTGCCGGAACGGCCTGCGTATAGCTGTCGAGGACGCGAGTAGCATCCCCTCCTGGCAACAGGAAAACCGCAGCATGGTAGGCACCACGCGCATCATGGAATTCGACAGTAAGCTCGTAGACCTTGTGGTGCATGACACCCGCGGCGGCAAGCCCACCGCCATTCGGAATCATCATCCGAACGATCCTTCCCGTAGTACCCCAAAGCTCGACACGTTCATTTCCATTGCTCAAAGCGATCATCGAGCCCCACGGAACTGCGTATTCGCCCGCTTTGCTATGGAAGGTGATTCCAGTGCTGTTCACCGTGAGCGTCCCCCTGGCTTTGGGCTTCGATTCTGGCAGGCCATACGCATGCTGAACCCTGGGGGATGTCCAGGCTGTAATCTGGATTGTCGGAGCAGATTGGGACGTATCGATCCGCTGAGAGAATGTGGCGTTGTCGAGCCCCTGAGCAACACAGAGACTGGTAAAGAGTGAGAAAAAGCAAAGAGCAGTAAATTTGAAACGCATGGATCACCTCAATGATACCTACTAGTAGGTATTTTTAAAATTGCAAAAACAGTTACAACTGACAGAGCTAATGAGCCGATCGGCATTCCGCCTCTCGCTCAAGCGCAAGAAACTGATGAACAAACGTAATCGCCATACTGCCCTCTCCCACAGCGCTCGAAACACGCTTGATAGAGCCATTGCGAACATCGCCGGCACAGAAAAGCCCAGGCAGGTTGGTCTCAAGGAGAAACGGGCTACGCTGCTCATCCCAGGTAGAAGAAGAGGAGATGTTTCGCCCGGTACAGATAAACCCATCCTCATTCCGTTGAAGTTCGAGTGGCAGCCATCCGGTTTCGGCATCTGCTCCAATCATGATGAAGAGAGCATCAATCTTGCGTGCCTGAGTTATCTTTCCGTTCGACGTAGTGCAGATGGAGCGCAGTGCGTTCTTGCCTGAAACGGACAGGATGGAAGTGTTCGTCTCTATGCGGATATTGGACTTTCCATGAAGTTGTGCGATGAGGTATTGCGACATGCTGGTAGCCAAAGTTTCTCCCCTCACCAGCAACGTCACGGTTTGCGCATAGTTGGCCAGAGACATCGCAGCCTGGCCTGCAGAATTACCACCGCCGATGATGAAGAGACGCTTGCCCGAGAAGGTCGACGGCTCGACGCTGGCCGCTCCATGGAAGACGCCCTTACCGCGGAGAGACTCGACTCCATCCACTTCGAGCCCGCGCCAATGGACTCCGGTAGCCAGAATGACGGTCTTCGAAAAGACCAACTCCTCACCATCGAGCATGAGCTCAAAGGTGCTATCACTTTTCCGTTCCACGGACATGACCCAGCGCGTGAGGACAAGCTCTGCCCCGAATTGTTTTGCTTGCCGCACCGCGCGCCCGGCCAGATCTTCTCCCGATATCCCACTTGGGAACCCGAGATAATTTTCAATCCGCGACGAGGTCCCCGCCTGGCCTCCCATCGCCCATTGCTCGACAAGCAGAACCTTCAGTCCTTCGGAAGCGCCATAAACAGCAGCCGCGAGTCCAGCAGGACCACCTCCGATAATGATCGTGTCGTAGTGGGTACGATGAGGCCTTGTGTCCAGGCCATAGGCCTCGGCAATCTTTCTCTCTGACCATGGCTGCTCGAGGGGAACTCCATCGATCGAGATTCCGGGAGGCACCACAGCCAGAGTCGCGTCGGACGCGCCTCCTTCTATAACCTCGTAAGCAATTCGATTGGACTTAAGAAAGGCAAGAGGCCGTTGCAGTGCAGAATCATTCGACCGCCCTGCAACGTGGACGCGAACTGTCGGCAGCCCCATGGCATGGCGTGGGCCACCCGCGAGGCCATCCTGCAGAGACTGCAGGATAATTTTGCCGCACGCCGTCTGGCTCTGAATCAACTCTTGTAACTGCTGTGAGCCAAAGGCTGCAACGCGGCAACTCGTTTTGGCGCGCAGCGAAGAGAGTGCAGGAATGCCGAACAGAGCATTCGCTTCGCCGAAAAACTCTCCAGCGTTGTAATCAGATATATGGATCTCTCGTCCCTCGATCTCCTTCGTCAATTCGAGCGAGCCTCTGAGGATGATGAAAA
The DNA here is from genome assembly GCF_004123295.1 of Silvibacterium dinghuense. Taxonomy (NCBI): domain Bacteria; kingdom Pseudomonadati; phylum Acidobacteriota; class Terriglobia; order Terriglobales; family Acidobacteriaceae; genus Silvibacterium; species Silvibacterium dinghuense. Next base: position 70,939 of record NZ_SDMK01000003.1, read on the forward strand.
AGAAGAGCCTTTCGCCCTCACGCGCCAGCCACTCACCGCGGCGCAGACGGATATCTGCCGCTTTCCTCGCAAAGCGGGATAAGGCCTCACTCGGCAAGTCCGAGAACAAATCGTGTTGTTTCAGAATCTTAGACGTAATCATGACTCGAGCTTCAGTAAACGAATGGAAATAATGAGTTTCGATGCACCAGGGCTCCGCAACAATAAATACCTTCTGGTACGTATTCTATATGCTGTTTAGACGTTCGCCATAGAAAAAGGGTGCAGATCTTTTCCAAATCGTCGCGCCCTCATGGAATCAGCGCTGGTCGAAGCGCCATCTTGTGCGGTTGCGACCAAGGGTGAGGCAGTCATTGCAGCACGCTCAACTCTCAGGCGATCAGGCGTCCCCGGCAGTAACCGCACACGCGTTCAAGCTCACTTATGCAAGTACTGGACGCGTGTACGTTCACGCCATCTTGCCGCTAGAATGGCATGCGAGACCGGAACACCGGATATTTCTATCCGGGCGATGCTCACTCTCATCGCTCCCTGCTGAAAAGGCTTTCAACCTGTTCGATTTCGCATGAAAGGTTAAGGATGACGCAACGATCAGACATACACGCCGCCCAGGCAAAGACAATTTTCAGCGGGTTACTCCTCCTGAGCCTTGTCTTCCTTTCAGGGTTTCTGTTCCCTGCCCTTGCAGAGACAGTGCACCGACAAACTCTGGACGGAACAGACTGGACCTTCCGGCGAGCTGACTCATCCGGACAAGATTCGAGCCTGCCTGAAACCACCGCATGGATGCCTGCGAAAGTTCCAGGGGATGTGCATCTCGACCTACTGGCGAACAAGCGCATTCCGGAGCCGTTCTATCGCGATAACGAGTCTCACTTGCAGTGGATTCAGGATGCCGCATGGGAGTATCGGAGAACGCTGCATGTCAGCCGCGCAGACCTGGCTCACGAGCATCAGGTTCTGGTTTTCGAGGGGCTTGATGCTGCCTGTGAAGTGTTCCTGAACGATAAGAGCATAGCAAAGCCGGACAATATGTTCCGCGAGTGGCGGATCGATGTCTCCGGAAAATTGAAGGTGGGCGACAACAACCTCCGTATCTACTTCCCTCCTCCGCTCAAGGCTGCTCAAGCAGTGGCCGACAAGGATCCATGGCGCGTCAAAACCCACACTGAGCCCAAGGTATACATCCGCAAAGCCGCTTATGAATATGGCTGGGACTGGGGACCGCGCTTTGTGACCAGTGGGATCTGGCGCTCTGCGTATCTCGAAACATGGGACGACGCGCGTCTGGCAGACCTCTTCGTCGAAGAGCCTACCGTTACAGCAACAAGCGCGCACCTGATCGTTCACGCGGAAGTGGAATCCTCAAAGGTGCAACATGCCCGCCTCGCCGTGGAGTACGGACTAGGGGCGAGCCGCCAGCAGATTGCCCAGGATGTTCTGTTATCTCCGGGACTCAATGAATTGAGTGTGCCCGTCAATATCGATCGCCCTTCGCTTTGGTTTCCGGCCGGCTATGGCGCGCAGCCTCTCTACCATTTCACAGCAACAATCAGCACCAGCGGTCACATCGATGACAGTGCGGAGCGGAAGATCGGTCTGCGCTCTATTGTGCTTCGTCGAGATCCCGACCAATGGGGGCGGTCGTTCGAGTTTGTCGTGAATGGGATACCGGTGTTCATCAAAGGAGCCGACGTCATCCCTTTTGACAGCTTTCCAAGCCGGGTAACAACCGCACAGTACAAGCACATTCTCGAGTCAGCACGAGCAGCCAACATGAATGCGATTCGAGACTGGGGTGGCGGCTACTACGAGACCGATGAGTTCTATGAACTATGCGATGAATTGGGGATCATGGTCTGGCAGGACATGATGTTCGGAAATGACTGGCAACCGGGAACCTACGATTTTAAGCAGGAGATTGCCGCCGAAGCCGCGTATCAGATCCGCAGGCTGCGCAACCATCCGAGCATCATTCTCTGGAGCGGAAACAATGAGACAGAGCTCTTAAGAGACTGGAATGGGCGCGGGCAGCTTCCGCCAGCAGTGCACGAGCATATCTGGCAGGACTATCTGACAGAATTCAGCGGAGTGCTCGCGGTTGCCGCTGCGAAGTATGCCCCCGATGTCCCATACTGGCCCAGTTCTCCTTCGGCCGATTACGAAGACCTGAGCGATACATACCAGAGCGGCGACAATCACGACTGGACAGTCTGGCACGGCCGGAAGGACTTCTCCGCATATAACGATCACCCATGGCGGTTCGTCTCTGAGTTTGGTTTTCAGTCCTTCCCCGAGATGAAGACGATCGAAACCTTCACGACCCCTGAAGATCGCACCAGTATCTTCACTCCTGTCATGAAGGCCCATCAAAAGAATGGCGATGGCAACAAGTTGATCGAAGAGTATATGAATCGCTATTACGGCGAACCGAAGGACTTTGCGTCTTTTCTCTACGCCAGCCAGGTCCTGCAAGCGGAAGCAGTCAAGACCGGAGCTGAAGGATGGCGGCGGTTACGACCACGCACCATGGGCACCATCTTCTGGCAATTGAATGACTGTTGGCCCGTCGCATCCTGGGCAAGCATGGACTACTACGGACGCTGGAAAGCACTCCAGTACTATGCCCGCCGCTTTTATGCCCCAGTCCTTGTCTCACCGCAGGAAGAGGATGGGAGCGTTGCAGTCTATGTGGTCAGCGACCATGTTGCGGCGGAACAGGCCAGCCTTTCCATCCGCGTGATCAAATTTGACGGCACTGTTATCTTTCAGGCGAAAAAATCTATTCAGGTGCAGCCTCTGAGTTCTTCCATCGCCATGAAGATACCGCGTACTCAACTCGTCCAGACTGAGGATGCCAACAAGCTCGTTCTAGTGGCTCAGCTTCAAGAGGGAGAGAAGATCATCTCTCAAAACCTCTTGTACCTGGTTCCAACCAAGAACATCGCCCTACCTCACCCCATGATAGAGACTGAACTCACCAAAGCGGATGAAGGCTATGATCTGCGTCTATCCTCGCCGGTCGTGGCACGCAGTGTGTATGTCTCATTTGGTGAAAACGACGCAACCTTCTCAGATAATTATGTCGATCTTCTTCCGCGCACCCCGGTAACGATTCACGTTACAAGCGGAGCACAGCTCCAGGCGCTTAAGGGTTCCATGAAGATTCAAACCCTTGCCGACGCATTTGCTCCTGCCGCAGGGACAAGACCGCAGTAAACCATAGTAAAAAGACGATTGAAGCGGCTCCCCCTTTCCGGTTACGAGGAACTCGGGGAGCCGGTTCTTTTCGGTATAAAAGCCTCCTGCCGGGCAACCCTCTGAAATGTTTCTTGACAACCTCTCTAGTGGGTGATTACCGTTCTTTCCGGTAACGTACACGCGCAGTTTTAATCAAAATCGTTAACGTACACGATTCGTAAAAAGTGTGCACGATGACGGTAGAGAGCGGTACGGATACCCGGAGAGAGAAACAAATGGCACAACATTCTTTGAGGCCCAATCGAACGCAGCGGCAACTTTCCCTCCTGCTCTTGAGCATGGTGGCAGTGGCCCTATGGCTCTTTACCAGCACCCATAGCTGTTTTGCGCAGACCGATCAGGGCGCCATCACCGGCATTGCTCTCGACCCGAGCGGAGCTGTCATCCCTGGCGCATCTGTGAGTGTCACGAATGTCGAAACCGGACTTGTTTTGCAGGCGGCGACGAATGGCAACGGCGTGTTTGTCTTCTCTCCCTTGAAGATCGGCCATTACACGATCACGGTGTCTTCCAAAGGCTTTAAGACGGTAACCCGGGAGAATCTGCAGCTCGATATCCAGCAGCGGCTAAGCGTAAATTTCACGCTCCCCTTGGGCTCTACCGCTGAAACCGTGAATGTGTCCTCATCTGCACCTGTACTTCAGACTCAGGACGCAGCAGTGGGACAGGTCATTTCCACGAAAGAGATCAACGATACTCCCCTGAACGGGCGCAACTGGGTCTATATCGCTCAACTCACTAATGGTGTTGCTCCGCCCTTCGGCAATACCCGCGGATCTGGATCGGGCGACTTCGTCGCGAATGGTCAGCGTGCGGAACAGAACGACTTCATCCTCGATGGCGTCGACAACAACACCAACCTCGTAGACTTCCTGAACGGTTCCAGCTACATCATGCGCCCTCCGCCGGACGCACTGTCTGAATTCAGCCTGCAGACAAGCAACTTCAGCGCTGAGTTTGGACACTCTGCAGGCGCTGTTTTGCAGGCGAACATCAAGTCAGGAACGAACCAGATCCACGGCGATGTCTGGGAGTATTTCCGCAACACCAATCTGGATGCAATCAACTGGAATGCCGGCCCCGACGCACAGATCCCTCCGTACCACCAGAACCAGTTCGGCGGGACACTGGGCTTCCCCATCTGGAGAAACAAGCTGTTCTACTTCGGCGATATCGAAGCGAACCGGATTTCAATCAGCAACCCAACGCCGATTAACGTGCCCAGCGCCCTGGAGCGCCAGGGGGATTTCTCCGAACTGCTCAATGGAAATCTCACCGGCGTCGGAGCTTCGACCTACCTCTATCAACCGAATTCGGCTGATCCCAACCAGCCCCTTACCTGTAATGGCCAGACGAATGTTTTTTGCGCAAACCAGATCAACGCTGTGGCACAGCGCATTCTGAACCTGTATCCGTCCCCGAATGCCAACAACGGCAAGCTTTACAACAATTACCTCGTGAACCTGGGCAATACCGACAACATCGCGCAGTGGGATCAGCGTCTCGACTGGAACATTAGTTCGAAGGACCAGATCTATGCGCGCTATAGCTATCTGCACGAAATCAAAACCAACGGCCTGCCGCTCGGACCAGTGCTGGATGGCAGCGGCTATGGCGGACAGTACGATACCAATCTGGCCATGAATTTCAGTGGCAGTGAAACCCATATCTTTACGCCTACCCTGACCAACGAGTTTCGCTTTGGATACAACTGGGGCGTCTTCAACTTTCAACAGCCAAACGCCTACAATCCTACGCTCGCAACATCGCTCGGCCTCGGAGCGCAACCTTCGTATCTGAAGCCGGGACAGTACGGTCTCCCTTATGGCTATGTCAATGGAGCCATTCAACAGTGGGGCTCGGTTGGCATCAGCCGCGAATCGCAGAATGTGTATCAAATTCTCGACAACGTAACGAAGATCTGGGGCAATCACTCTCTGAAGTTTGGCGCTTCTTTCCAGGCCGTTCGCTTTTACTACATCTATGCACCGGTTGACCGTGGACAGTACCAGTGGAACGGTCAATATACCGGGCTCGTAGGCGTGGCGAACACCGGCTCGGCGGTTGCCGACATGCTGGCAGATCAAGAGGATTATGCTGCTATCTCTGTCTCACCGAATGTGAACGATGCCCAGTGGTATGATGCCGGCTACGTGCAGGACGACTGGAGACTCACCCACAAGCTCACTCTGAATCTTGGCGTTCGTTACGACTACTTCCAACCCTATAAGGAGATGGCCGGACAGCAGTCGAACTTCATCGTAACCGGTCCACTCGGTATTGGCACAGGCAGCGGAGTCTTACAGTTCCCGAAGAGCCAGCAGAATGTCGCGCTGGGCGCGCCATTCCTCAATGCACTGGCTAAAGACAATGTAACCATCCAGTACGTCGATAACGACCGCCTCGTCACCTCGCAGAAGACCGACTTCGCTCCGCGCATCGGCTTTGCATATTCGCCACGCGAAACCACTGTCATCCGGTCCGGCTTCGGTATCTTCTACGGTGGTCTCCAGTCGCTGGGGAATGGCAACCTGGGCGCCAACTTCCCCTATTCCAATCAGGCAAGCTTCTACGCTCCCACCTGCGTGCAGGACGACTGCCCGTCGCTGGCCTCGCAGGGCATCTCACTGCAAGCTGGATTGCTGCCGGCTACGAATAATGGTCAGCTGCAGACGTTCATCTCGCAGCCTGGCTTCCACTCCATGGATGCGAAGGTCAAGCCTCCATACACCATGACGTATAGCCTCGGTGTACAGCAGCAGCTCTCTCCCAATTTCACCTTCACCACGACGTATGTAGGAAACCTCTCGCGGCACATGGAGCTTTATGCAGCACCCAACACCGCTCCAAGGCTCTGGCGGCCGGGAACCAACACCAATCCATTCAACCCATTCCCAGATCTGGGCGGCATCGGACAGGTAAGCTTCGCCGGTGTCAGCACCTATAACTCGCTCCAGGCGAAACTCGAGAAGCGGTACTCGCATGGCCTGTCCTTCCTTGCGACTTATACCTGGTCTCACGCTCTTGATGATGCCAGCGATGCCGGCGGTCTTTTTTCGGCCATCGGAGTTCGCCAGCCGGCCCTCATTCCATACATCGATGAGCTCACCAATTCGGTATTCGACATTCGCAACCGATTCACCTTGAACGGAAACTACGAGCTCCCCTTCGGCCATGGCCGCGCATTCCTCAGCAACTCTTCGCGCTGGCTTGATGAGTTGGCAGGTGGCTGGTCTTCAAGCCTGACATACGCAGCGCAAACCGGTGTCCCTTTCACCGTCTCTCCTAACATCAGCACAGCTTCCGGCGGCAGTGCTCGCGCCTATCCGGTTCATGATCCATACGCAGGCGGAGGCACTCCCGATCCCAGCAATCCCAGCCTCACCTCCTGCCCAGCGACGGTGAAGACCAAGCTGAATTACATCAACCCATGCGCTTTCCGTAATCCGCTTCCTGGCGAGACGATCTCGGACGCGACACACCCTGTCGGCTCTGTAAATTCCGATGGAGTACCTGTCCTGTTCGCGGGTCCTGTCACGGACAGAGCGACGGCGCTTGCACTCCTTGGCGGCCGCCAGAATACCGTCTATGGACCGGGCTACTATCAGGTCAATATGTCGCTGTTCAAAAACTTCACGACCTGGAGAGCGCAGTTTCTTCAGTTCAGAGCCGATGCATTCAATGTCTTGAATCATCCAACACTCGGAACACCGAATGGATCGATGAACGCCACCGGCGGTCTCATCTCCGGCCCGAAGTTCTTCCAGAACAACACTCCGGATGCACGCTTCTTCCAATTGTCGTTAAAGTACGTGTTTTAGAAAGAATGTAATTCCATACCGAAGCGGCTTCTCTAATGAGAAGCCGCTTCGGTATAGCGCCACCACCTCATGCTCTGTGAAGCACCACCCTACTGGAGACCTCACCCGTGCGAATGATTGGCTGCCCTCTCTGTCTTCTCTCCGCGCTCGTTTTTGTCGGTGCACCATCTGGCTTCGGTCAATCAAACACCGTGGCCCTTGCCTCACCCGATCAGCAAATCGTTCTTCGCTTCACAGTCAAACCCAGGCAGTCCGACTCTGCCACAAATAATCTGCAGGACGGCCAACTTGTCTACTCGCTCGCCTATCGAGGCAAGGAAGCATTCGAGAGCTCCGCATTGAGCCTCGAGCTTGAGAACCAGCCTCCGCTTGGCTCCGAGGTACACATCGCAAGCGCCCACTCCGATACCGGAATGGACGCCTACAAATTGGTTGCTGGAAAAACATCCAGTGTCCATGACAGCTACAACGCAGTAACGCTGGAATTAAAGGAAGGCGCAGATCCCGGCCGCACTTTCGAGATAGAAGCCAGAGCATACAACAGCGGCATAGCCTTTCGATATCATGTGCCTGAGCAAGCCGGCCTCTCACGCTACAAACTCGTGCAGGAAGATACGGAGTTCCGTCCAGTGATGGATGCTTCGGCCTGGGCGCTACGCCTTCCCAATTACCAAAGCGGCTATGAAAGTGAATATGTGCCGCAAGTGCTGAGCGCGTTAAGCAACCAGGGCGGCGTCTCGAGTTACATTCTGAACGGCTCTTCCATGTTGATGGAGATGCCAGGTGTGGCCTGGGCTGCCGTAGGAGAAGCGGATCTCGAAGGCAATGCTGCCATGTATCTTGAAAACCCGACAGGTAACTGGACCGGGCACTTCCTGGTGAGCAAGATATCCCCTCCGATGGACGGAAAAGGTCCCGCTGTCGATGCAAGCCTGCCTCATGACAGTGCATGGCGGATCATCCTGCTCGGGGATACGCCGGGCAAGCTGGTCGAATCCAACCTGTTCACCGACCTCAACCCGCCCAATCGCATCACGGACACAAGCTGGATCATTCCCGGTAAAGCCTCGTGGAACTGGTGGAACGGCGATCTCGGACCCGACGGCAAGTCTGCTTACACAACGAAGAATATGGAGTACTACGTCGACTTCGCTGCCGCGTCCGGATTTCCGTACATGATGCTGGATGCCGGATGGTCCGGCAGCGATATTACGAAGCTGCGCGGCAACGTCGATGTACCGGAGCTGGTACAATACGCTGCGCAAAAGCATGTCAAGATCTGGATCTGGCTCTACTCGAAAGCAGTCGCTGCACAGATGCAGGAAGCCTTCCCACTTTACGAGAAATGGGGCGTTGCAGGCGTCAAGATCGACTTCATTCTTCGCAATGATCAGGCCGGTATCCAGTGGTACTACAACGTCGCCAAACTCGCCGCAGAACATCACCTCATGGTGGACTTTCACGGCGCCACGCAACCATGGGGAATTCAGCGGACATACCCCAACGTCCTGAACTACGAAGCAGTGCTCGGTCTCGAGAACAATAAGGCCGGGCGAAGAGATGGCCCGTTGAACCGGGTGACGTTTCCCTTCACGCGTATGCTGAGCGGCCCGATGGACTACACTCCTGGCGGCTTCGATAACGTTACGCCCCAGGCTTTTGTCGCTCGCGATCAGGCGCCAATGGTGATGGGAACGCGAGCGCAACAGCTTGCGCTCTATGTGGTCTTCGAAGAGCCGCTGGCGATGGTCTCCGATGTTCCGAGCGCTTATGCCGGGCAGCCAGAATTCCAATTCATCAAGGAGGTGCCCACCACCTGGGATGAGACACGTGTCCTGGATGGACTGCCCGGAGAATACGTCACCATCGCCAGACGCCAGGGCAAAGACTGGTATCTGGGAAGCCTCACCAACTGGACGCCAAGAGAACTACACGTCCCTCTGAATTTTCTGGGGACAGGCAGATACAAGGCGGAGCTGTATGAGGACGCAGCAGACGCAGATCACGAACCGAAGCATGTCACCATGCGCCAACAGACTGTACAAAGCGGTGATACGTTGACACTGCGGCTTGCCAGCGGCGGCGGATGCGCCATTCGCTTCGTGCCTTTACCGTAACACTCGATCTACTCCGACTCTGTCAAGCGGTCAATAAACAACGGTAGGTTACTGCGCAAAATGATATGAGGCGCGAAACGGTGCACCTTGAGAGGCTTCTCTCGGTTTGCAAGATGCCCAAGAAGCGCCTCAAAAGCCATTTTGCCTTGAGCTTCCGGCCTCTGGTAAAGCGTCGCGAGCACTTGTCCGGATTCGAGAAGCGGCACCAGTTCCTGGAAGAGATCTGTAGCAACCACTTGTACTTTTCCCAGAAGCTTCAACTCTTCCAGAGCACGCAGCACGGGAAGACTGTTAGCCGTGCTGATATAGAGTGCATCGGGACGGTTCTTGCTCTTGAGAAGATTGGTACTTTGCCTGTATGCGTCTTCTGGCAGCTCATGAGATTCCACTACGGGCAGCAAAGTAAGGTGAGGTGCCAGCATGGCCAGCGTCGCTGCAAATCCACGAAGTTTTTCAGCATGATCGAATGTCGCCAGTTCGCCGGTAATCGTCGCCACCCGGGAAGGTGTCTGCAGTCGATGCGACAGGAGTTCAGCCGCAAGCGCACCGCTCGTATAAGCATCAACGGTCACAGAAGAAACACGTCCGCTGTCCGGCGCATCGCTGGCTACGCAGATCATGGGTACTCCCTGCCCGACAATCTTTCTGATAACCGGGGCTAGCTCACGCGGACGGCCAGGCGTAAACAGGATACCGTCGTATTTCTTCGCAGCGGCACTCTCAAGCGCGGCCTGATCTCCGCAGCCAAGGCGAGGATAATCGATAAAGTCCAGGGTCACCCGCATTCCTATCGCTTCATCGGCCGCCGCTTGAATACCGCTGCGCAGCGGATCGAAAAAAGCAGCAATCTCACGCGGGAGTACGGCGGCAATACGAATACTCCGATTGAGTTTCAGAGAGCGTGCGGCGATATTCGGCTTGTAGCCGAGTTGTTCGGCCATTCGAAGCACACGCGCCTTCGTGCGCTCACTGACTCCGCTACGCCCATGCAGAGCACGGTCGACTGTGCCGATCGACGTGCCGAGTGCATCTGCAATGTCCTTGATACCGGCGGCCTTGCCGCTCTTTTTGTTCGTTGCCATAGGCAAAAATGCTTCTCTTCTCGCCTTTCAGTCTCGCACATGGATGATTGCGCGATACCTGCGAGAAATGATTTTGACAGGCAAAGAGTGAGATAGGTACCGTGGAAAATAACGGTAACGTACACGGAACACTGCTGCAAGCTTCACCGTTTTCAGGGGTATATCCATGCAGGAAAGGAAACTGATCTTGAAGACCATCTGGCATTCTGCGATCTGCCTTGCGTTCGCTTCATCCATCGTCATCACGCCCCGCTTTTCATTAGCAGAACCCGTTTCTGGAGCTTCAAAAGCCGCGCAGATCAGGATCGATGACAGCGCACATACCTTCCGCCTGGATGCGGGTGACACTACCTATGCCTTCGGAGTGAATCAGGCAGGTGCCCTGCAGACACTCTACTGGGGCAAGCGATTGCGCCCCGCAGACCCGATCCCCGCAGCGAAGGCTGACAATGGAACCTCCTCTTTCGATCCACCGGTGAACGCTACACCGCAGGAGTTTGTGGGGTGGGGCGGCGGCTTATCCATCGTGCCGGATCTGAAGATCACCTTCCCTGACGGCAATCGCGACTTGGTACTTAAATATGTGGATCACAAGATCGACGGAAATCAGCTCACGATCACGCTCAAAGATATCCGCCGTGATGTGTTTGTCCATCTCCTGTACAAGGCCGATGGAGAAACCGGCATCATTGCGCGTTCGGCACGCATTGAAAACCATACCTCACAGGCTCTGACGATTGAGCAGGTCTTTGCTGCGACCTGGAACCTGCCCGCAAGTGACGACTATCGGCTCACCTATCTGACGGGCCGGTGGGCCGACGAATGGAACCTGCAACAGCAGGCACTTCGTCCCGGCAAGGTAGTCCTTGAGAGCCGCAAAGGATCGACCGGGGATGAAGTAAATCCATGGTTCGCCATCGAACGCGGCCAGCAGCCGGATCAGGAGACAGGCGATGTGTGGTTTGGCGCTCTGGGCTGGAGCGGTTCATGGCAAATCAATATCGAGGAGGATTGGCAGGAGCGGCCACGCATCACGGGTGGCTACACGCCCTTCGACTTCTCTTATCTCCTGGCTCCTGGCCAATCGATGGAAACGCCGACATTCTACGGCGGCTACTCTCACACCGGCATCGGTGGAGCTTCGCGCCTGCTGCATCGCTTCGAACTTGGCAGCATGGTTCCGCAAGCTCCGCATCCGCGCGTAAGACCTGTTCTCTACAACTCGTGGGAAGCGACCGGCTTTGATGTCAACGAAGCAGGCCAGGAGGCTCTCGCTGAAAAGGCCGCCAGCATTGGCGTTGAGCGGTTCGTAATGGACGATGGCTGGTTCGGTGAACGAAAAGACGATCATGCAGGCCTGGGAGACTGGTTTGTAAATCCGCAGAAGTTTCCTCATGGCTTAAAGCCTCTGATCGATAAGGTCCACTCGCTTGGCATGGACTTCGGACTGTGGGTGGAACCGGAGATGGTCAACCCAGATAGCGAGCTCTACCGCAACCATCCGGACTGGGTGCTGAACTTTACCGACCGCCCACGCAGTGAAGGCCGCAACCAGCTCGTGCTGAACCTGGCAAGACCGGATGTGCGCGCTTATGTCTTCGGCTTCCTGGATAAACTTCTGACCGAAAACGATATCGCCTTTCTCAAGTGGGACTATAACCGCAACTGGTCTGAGCCAGGCTGGCCATCAGCGCCGCTCCCTGAGCAGAAAGAGGTGTACGTCAAATATGTGGAGAACTTATACAGCATCCTGGCGGAGTTGCGGCAGAAGCATCCCGGGGTGGAGATAGAAACCTGCTCTGGCGGTGGTGCCCGCGTCGACCTCGGCATTCTCCGCTTTACCGATGAGGCCTGGCCGTCCGATAACACAGACCCATTCGATCGCCTGAGCATCCAGGATGGCTTCACTTATGCATACGCCCCCGGTCTGATGATGGCCTGGGTCACCGACTCGCCAAACTGGATGAACAATCGCTCTACCTCACTTGAGTATCGCTTTCTCTCTTCCATGCAGGGGAGCCTTGGCATTGGCGCCAATCTGAATAAGTGGAATGCCGAAGACTTTACCATCGCGAAGCATCTCATCGACCAATACAAGGCCATTCGGGAGACCGTGCAGCAGGGCTCTCTTTACCGTCTCATGTCTCCGGAGAATGGTGAGTATTCCGCTACTGAATCCGTGGCGCAAGATCAGCATGAGGCTGCGGTATTCGCATTTCTCCACTCAAGCTCAAAGGGCAAGCCATTTCCCCGCTTGCTCCTGAGGGGACTCGACCCGGATGCAACTTACAGTATCCACGCGGAAGATGGCAGCTTGGCCGATGGAACAGTCGAGCGCGCCAGCGGGGACTACTGGATGCAGCACGGAGTGAGCGTGTCGTTGCGGGGAGATTTCCAGGCTGCGCTGTTCACACTGCAGAGAGAACCAGGCCAGTAGAACTTATAGTAAGAAATCGAGGCTCGATCACGATCGAGTGGCTTGAGCCTCGATTTCCTCTAAAGAGTGGCCCTTCGTCTCCGGCACCACGAGAGCAACAAAGATCGCTCCCGAAAGACAGATGGCCCCATAAGTAAAGAAGCTCCCGGAGCTTCCCATCCAGCGCTGCATGAACGGAAAAGAGTAGGTTAAGGCAAATGAAGAGATCCACAGCGCGCAGACCGCGGCAGAGACCCCAAGCGATCGCACACGGTTTGGAAATATCTCGGAGATGAGTACCCAGGTCAACGGAGCCAATGTCATGGCATAACAGGCAATAGCGCCAAGGGTCAGCACCAGCACGGGAGCTCCGCGCCATCCGGCGCGATATGCAACACCCGCGAGGATGTGCGAGATCCCAATGCCGAGACAGCCGAACAGCATCAGCGGTCTCCGCCCCAGTCGATCGACGAACATCATGGCCAGAACGGTAAAGATCAGGTTGATCGTGCCCGTGATCACGATATCGAGAAAGATCTGATTCGCTCCAAGACCGGCAGAGCGATAGACCTCTTCGGCATAGTTGAAGAGGATATTGATGCCGCTCCACTGCTGGAGTACTGCCAGCACAACACCAATCAGCAGAAATCTACGGATTCCGCCTTGTAGCAGGCCGCTCCAGTGAGCAGTCTTGTTCCGCTCGGAGTGCAAGGAACTGCGGATGGCATCCCGCTCAAGCTCTGCGTATTGTCTGGTCCCGCTGATTCTCTCAAGAATCTCTGCGGCTTTCTTTTCCTGCCCCCGAGCCATGAGCCAGCGAGGACTTTCTGGAAGCCCCAATGAGGCGAGAAGAAAGATGACAGCAGGCAGAGCAACGGCTGTGAACATCCAGCGCCATCCATACAGAACATTCCATGACGCCAGCAATGCCTCTCGTGATGCTGTCTCTGGAACCGGTTTGGCGATCAGCCAATTTGCGATCTGCGCAAGCAGAATACCCACAACCACCGCGAACTGGTTGAGACTCACAAGGCGGCCACGATGTGCCGCTGGACTGACTTCCGCAATGTAAAGAGGAGAGATGTTAGAACTGAGGCCAATCGCGATGCCTCCCGCGATACGCCAGAGGACAAAAGAGGAGAACGAAAATGCCCATCCTGTCAGGATCGAAGACACTGCGAAAAGAATTGCGGATGCCAAAAGCACCGGTTTGCGCCCAAAGCGCGCGCCCAATGGCCCTGCGATCAAAGAGCCGAAGAAGCATCCGACCAGTGCGCAGCTGTTCGCCCATCCAATCGCTGCAGCACTGCCGAGGTGAAAGTAAACCTCAAAAAAGTGGCGAGCGCCTCCGATCACAACCCAGTCGTAGCCGAACAGCAATCCGCCGAGGGCCGCGACAATCGCGATCCTCCACGCATAGCCGGTAACGCTTGCGGTGGAAGAATGAGACGCGTCACCTTGAGAAAGACTCGAAATATGCACGAGACGAGATCCCCTTTAACGGCGCGCAATATGCTGCAGAAGATCCTGAGCCCCCGGGTGCGAGCGATCCAAGCGCCGCACTTCCTCGAGTGCCGCACCAGCTTCTGCTTCCCGGCCAAGACCGGAGAGTGCCTGCGCGGTCAGTAACAGAGCGGTGATATGTTGCCGCTTCTGCAGATCCTCATCAAAGAGGAGAAGAGTGGGCAGCGAGGTCGCAAAGTAATCGATCTTTGCCTGATCCTGATCGAGCGCCGTCGCATACTGCAGAATGCTCTCGAAGGCAGAGATCGCCTCCTGCTCGCGGCCCAGCCGGCGCATGGCCATCGCGCTCCAATAGGTCATTTCAGATACGGGTCTCACCTGCATCTGCTGAAAGTCGCCCCGCTGCCGCTCAGCTCGCTGCCAGTGATGCATTGCTCGTGCGTTGTCACCGTTGGCAGCAAACGCCTCTCCCAGCCAGAACTCGATGTTGCTGCTGTTCGCCAGAAGGTGCCGTGCTTCATTAAGGCTTTTCGGCGGCTTGTCGGCTGACTCGAAACAGCGAATAGCCGCCTGAGCATCGCCTGCCTGCAGCAGAGATCGGCCAAGGAGAAGTTGAGCCCGGACATACTCTCCAAGAACCATCCCCTCACCACCCTCCCAAGGCTGAAATTGCCTAGAGAGTAGTAATGCAAGAGCATCAGCCGGTCTGCCGACTTGGTTGTATAAGGCCGCCAGCTCGACGGAAAGATCATCCCGCTGCGCTACCAGAGTTCCATAAGCTTCAAGCGTGGCGAGACGCTCATCGGGATCATCTCCGAGCCTCTTCCGCAGCTGATCTTCTTCGTACAAAATCCGTGCATCATCGGGATCTGCAATCCGAGCCTGCCGAAACGCCTTTCGCGCTTTCTCTGCATCACGCTCTTCGTTGTAATAGCCGATTCCCAGATTCCGCCAGACAGTCGGAAGCGGAGGATCAAGTTCCGCAGCTCTTTCCCAGTGCAAGATCGCATCGCGATGCCGTCTGCGGTCGTAAAGAAAATTTCCCAGATAATACGAGGCTCGAGCGTCCGCTGGATTCGATTCGACAGCGAAAAGCAGGACCTTCATCTCCTCAAGCCTGCTTGGAAAGACATAGCGCGTATCGGCCGCTGCTGCCTGCCGGCCAACAATGCGGCTTTGCTCCGGATCGCCCTTGAGAGCGAGGATAGAGGAGCGCGTATAAAGCTCCATCGCGCTTATCCCTGCACCAATCGCCCGCTCTGCTTCATCCAGCAGGCCCGCGCGAATACAGTCGTACGCCAGATCAAGACGCTTGCCCGCGTCCGACGGGATCGCACCCGATTTGAGAAAACGGCTCCAGACATCGAGCGGGTCGATGGATAGAAGCTCGTCAAGCTCCTTCTCCGCCTGCTCTGAACTTCCTATGCGTCGAAGTACCTCGATCCGCAGGTTTCGGGCATTTGAGTTAGTGCCATCGGCAAGAAGCGATCGCTGAAGATGATCGAGCGCAACCCGGAACTGCACCCTGCGCACATCGATCTCCGCAAGCCGATGGAATGCCGGCCCGCGCCATGCTGCCGACCACGTCGCCTTGTAAAAAGCGTCGTAGGCCTCATCAGGCCGATCCTGGAGGATCAGGACCAGCCCCAAATTGTAGTAGGGCTCACTGTCGTATGGATTGGGGTTTCTAAAAGTCAGCCTCGAAATGGCTTTTCTGAAATGCTCTTCCGCAATCACGACTTCGCCTTTACGGAGATGCGCGCGCCCTACTGCATTGTTTGTCCGGCTGTCTCCCGGATCTCGCCGCAGTGCTTCCCGCCAATATATTTCTGGCGAACGAGTCGCATGTCGATACTGCTCGAGATGCAACCCAGTCAGGAAAAGCTCGTCAACAGTAGGCACATCCTCAGGCAATGGCGGCTCGGTCGCCTCCACAGGCGCCGCAGCCGGGGTCATCTCCGAGGGAGTGTAGCGCAGCACAGTCTCCCCCTCCGAGATGACCTCAAGCATCCAGTCTTCGATCGTGCCGACAAGCGGAAGTTCGATCGTAGTTGCATTCTCTGGATGCAGGGCACCGATCCAGGTCAGTGGCTCTCGCCCTTCCGAAGTGATTCTCAGCGTGGCATCGGTCATCGCACGCGTCGCCAGAAGATGAATCTTGGTACTGTCTTCTTCACGCTCGAGACGAATCGCAACATCCAAGGTCGCCTTATCGGGAATGCCGATGGCGCGAATTGGATACCAGAACTGGCTGAAAGTCTTCGTCTCTCCAGGAGCGAGAAACGAAAAATCCGGCTGGTTATCCGTATAAACGCCGGCCATCAGTTCGATGTATGGCCCATCGTTGTCTGTGAGGCTGCGGTCCCAGGCATAACCAAACTCGTGGTTCCCCCACGTCCACTGCTTCTTTCCTGGGGCAATATGATGATTGGCGATGTGAATAACGCCTGCATGGGCTGCGTGGTCATAGCCGCCGAAGAAATCTTCCCGCGTGTTCACGATCATGTAGCTCGTCGGAACCGGGATGTTGGAATACCAGCTCAGATCATTTGGCGGATAAGATCCATCAGGCACAAATTGGCTGGGCAGCTCTTCTGCGGGCACGCCGCTGATCGCCCGCTCACCATACGGGATGCCGTAATAACTTCCCAGGCTGCGTGGAAACTCCGTGACAGCGCGCTTCGCGTGATCGGCAACAAAGCGAACATCGCTCGGGAAAAAAGACTGATAGTGCTCATGAACCCGCGTCGCAACATTGGCCCACCATAGAAACGTCTGCGTATCGAGGGTGCGGTTGAAGAGACGAGCCTTCAATTCCAGAAAGGCGCACCCCGGACGCAGACATACGCCATGCATGCCCTTCATCCGCGACAGCGGATCATGATCGCTGCACCACACCGTTACCGATCCATCGTCAGCGCGTTCGATCGAAATCTCGACGGGCATGAAAGTAGCCGGCCGATGATGCTGTGGCCAGTTGAATTCCACTCCGCCGGAGATCCATGGACCGGCCAGCCCCACGAGCGCCGGCTTAATGACATTCTGGCGATAAAAAAAGTCGTAGCCATTGATCTTGTCATATCCCACGTGGATTCTTCCGCCGATCTCAGGCAGAATCATCAGCCGCAGGTATTCGTTTTCAAGATGTACAGCCTGCCATGTATGCTCCGAGGGCTCGGTCGAAATCCGATCAATGACTGCGAGAGGATAAACCTTGCCGCTGCTGCCCTGGTAGACACGCTTCTCCAGGAACAAAGGATTGGGATCTGGATCGGCCGGCATGTATGTCTTCATGACCACCGGCTGTTGCCACACCTTTACGGGGGCAGTCTCGGAGGCAGGAGCTTCGGGCAGTACGAGAGTCGGATCAGCCGATACGGGTGAATTCATAGTTTGCCTGAACAAAAAGATTCGGATACATCCCAGCTTCTCTTTCCGTTTACGTTAACGCTACGAAAGTAAAAATGGCAACTGCTTTTTACCCTTCTAGCATGAGACAAGACTCTTAACCCGTTACGACAGTGTTTACAGCTTTATCCGGATTGAGCATACAGCATGGGAATCCCTTCTGACTCAGCTCCCGCCGGCAAGCAGTGCAATACCGCTTATCGCGATCAACAGTCGATGGACATGTTTATATTTTTCGTGTACGTTACCGTTAAAGCGACTCACCTCCTGCCCATCAAGCCCTAGATGGTTCGATGCACCTGTTTGGATCGAAGATTGGAGCGGCGACGCGGCGAGCCAATCCCCCTGAGGATGACATCGATCCCAGCAAGAAAATCCACCCTGTCGTCGTGATCGCGGATACGCTCGGCCACACTGCGCGCAAACGGATACTCCTCCGGATCAAGCTGCGACCACGCAGTCGGCACAGCCTCCAGGAAATCAGATCGATCCAGGTCCCGTACTCGAGCAAACTGTCCATTCGCAGCGTTCTGCCTGCTGACGCCAAGGATGTAACCCATTAAGGTGCCCACCGCGGCCCATCTATTCGCTGCCGGTCGATCACCGATCGGGATCGCCTCCCGGGCGTAACGTTGCTCGACGATGCGGCGCACCTCATGGCGCCATCGGGTGAAGGCGCCAATCTCGCAATGTACGGATAGCGCCCAACTCTCAAAGGCCAGCGAGCGGATGCAGAAGCTCCTTTTCGGAGAAAACTCGCCGCAGAGTCTGCTTGATTTTTTCGCGGGCCATGAGTCCGCCTAGGAACACAGCCGCCTTTCACGCCTTCAATAGCTACGACCGGTCTTCGATCTGCGCGAAAAGCTAACTCCCGGATCGTAATGCCTGGATGGGCTCAGCAGAAGCGGCGCGGAGCGCGGGAACAAGGGATGCCAAATAAGCGATAGCCAGCATCAGCAATATGCTGCCTCCGTAGATCCATGGGTCGGTAGGGTTGATCTGAAAAAGAAACGAGCGAATCAGGCGAGAACCCACAAATGCTCCGAGTGTTCCGAGCGCGCTGCCCATCACAGCAAGAGTTACACCGGAATGCAGGATCATGCGTGCGATGCTGCTACGCCGCGCGCCAAGAGCCATGCGGATAGCAATCTCTTGAGTTCGCAACGCGACGGAGAAAGACATGACAGCGTAGATTCCTGCAACAGCAAGCACCAGAGCCACAAGACCGAAGGCGCTGATGAGCTCGGTCATGATTCGGCGTGGCGCCTCGGTAACCGACATCACATCGGTCATGGAGCGCACCTGATCGATGGCAAGCTGAGGATCGATCTCTGCAACCGCGTGTCGAACCATTCCAGCAATCGACTCTGGAGGCATAGCTGCGCGCACGATGATAGATCCACCCGCTGGGGCAGAAGAGGCTTGCGGAGACACCGATCCATAAAGAACAGCAGGTTGCAGCGCGGATGCATACCATCCATCATTCGTCTTCTGATCGCGCCCTCCGATGCGCGTATCGCCGACGATGCCGATGACCGTAGCCCAGGGCAGATTTTTCCTTGGATTGCCCACATGCATTCGCTTGCCAAGCGGATTCTGGCCGGGCCAGGAATGTCGCGCCATAGACTGATTGACAACGACAACGAGCGGAGAGTCCGCACGGTCCTGATCGGAGAAAACACGGCCGGCAATCAAAGGAATGCCAAGAGCCTGGAAGTAGTTGCCATAAACGGATCCGAACGTTGCGAACTTCAGCTTCCATCCTTCCGTGGGCTGCCCTTCGATCGTATAAGCAGCCATGCCGGAGTTTCCTGACGACGGAAGCGTATCTCCAATTCCAGCGGCGAGGATGCCAGGCTTACTCAAAAGCTTCTCGATAAGTCCTCGATGAAAGTTGTCCACTGAGATCTGCGTCGGATATTGCTCAGGGGGAAGCCGATAGCCGGCTACAAGAACATGCTGTGGCTGAAATCCAGGATCGATCGCAAGCATCTTCTGATAGCTGCGCAGAAACGCAATCGATGCGGAGAGGAGGACGAGCGCCACTGCCACCTCTGCAATCACGAGAGAAGAGCGGAGCCGAACATGACTCGCTGCGCCGGTCGTCGTCACGGCATAGGACTTTAGACTTTCCATCGGATGGATCTGCAGCGCGGCGAACGCCGGAACAAGACTGCAAAGAATTCCGGTGAGAAGGACAATTCCGAGCGCGAAGAGCGCCACATGCGCATCGATCGAAATCGAATCCACGCGCGGCATGGATTCGGAAAGTGCACGAACGGCAATCCGAACAGCGACTGCGGCAAGAAGTATGCCCACCAACCCGCCGCTGAGACTGAGCAGCAACCCTTCCACGATGCTTCCGCGCAGGATCGCAGCAGGGCGTGCGCCGAGCGCCAGACGAACAGCATACTCACGATGACTCCGGACAGCACGCACGAGCATAAGAATGGCCACATTCGCGCAGGCAATCAAAAGCACCACGGCGACCGCGACCAATAGAACACGCAAGAGCGGCCTGACATCTCCAGTGAGAACTTCGCTCAGCAACTTGACATCGCCACGGATACGGATCTTTGACATCGTTGCAGGAAAACTGCTCATGATGAGCCGGGAAACACGATCCGCGTCCTGGGCCGCCTGAGAGACAGTCACTCCGTCTTTCAGGCGCGCCACCATCTGATATCCCCAGAATCCGGCAGATTCATCCGAAAGCTCATCGGCGGTGAGACTCAACGGAACCCAAAGCTGAGCCTGGTTCAGCCGTCCGGCCTGTAGAGGAAATTCAAAGCTTTGCGGCATCACGCCGATGATGGTGTACGGTTTGCGATCGAGTTCGATGGTCGAGCCGATAACATGTGGATCGCTGTGATACCGGTCTCTCCAGAACGTATAGCTGATGACAGCAACCTGCGCTCGCTCGTTCTCTTCCCTTTCAGAAAAGACGCGGCCAACGAGAGGGTCTACCCCGAGTGTCGGAAACATGCTCGCAGTAAGGCGTGCCGCAGGGAGACTCTCCGGCAACTCGCCTCCGGACAACACGAAACTGGTTCCTCGCAAAGCTCCGGTTGAAGCAAACGCCTTCGCTTCGGTCGAATAGGCCTGGATATCCCGGGCAGTAATGCCTATTCCGGAGTTGTCACCGACATGTTCACCCAGCTGCACCAGCCGCTCCGACTGGTGAAATGGCAAGGGGCGCAGCAGAATGCCTTCGATCAGGGAAAAGATCGCCGTGATCGCCCCAATGCCAACAGCCAGCATGAGAGTGACAGTGAGAAAGAAGCCGCGCGCCTTGATCAGACGGCGCGACGAGTGACGAAGATCCATGAGCCATGCGTTCATGTGATTCTCCCGGATTTTCCCTCTGAAGACGAAAGGCAAATCAATGCCTGGATGCTGCAGGAAGAGCAGCCCCTAGATCATGCCAACACTCTAGCAGGTAACCGAGAGAGGGATCGATGCTCCATCGAGCGGGATATCTCAGATCTCAACCGAAACAGCTCTGTCCGCAGGGTGAGATTGGAGGATAACCTTTTGCTCTCCAAGATGAGCATGGCGAGCCGTGACCACAATCGATCCCGGGCTTCGGGTCGCCCGAACCCAAATCGCCATGACGCCGCCGCTCAGCGACACAATATCTTCTCCGAGCAGCGAGGCCGGCCCTTCGATAGAGATTGATATCGGATCGTTGCAAAGCGGACGCACGTTGCCATACTCATCGGTGATGCGCAGAGCGATGCGGGTTGCATCCGAGCCATCGGCGATCAGTTCCTGGTCATCGGCATGCGCTACAAACTTCTGATCGATCCCCTTGGATGAACAGGTCTTCGAAATCACGAGAGTGCCTTTGACGTATCCATCCATGCGCAGATCGCCCCAGTCGTCATTACCGTCAGGCAAGGTGAGGAAGAATGGAGGATGTTCAAGATGAGGAAAGTTCTCGTGGTCCGGCTTTAACACGATGATCGGCTTGGGCACCCCGTGGTGCAGGATGGAGCAGCGAATCTCGTCACAGTTGGAGCAGATCACCTCTTTCTCAAATCCGCCTGGCTCATCGTTTTCTGCAAAGTGGAAACCAGGTTCGAGCACAGCCTCCTCCTCAGGCGAACACTGGGAACGGTAGAAACCCGCGGCCGGCTTCGGCTCGCGAAAGATATCCATGACACCGTGATAGCAAATATGATCGCCGGAACCGAAGTCCCAGTGCGTCTGGTAGTCGAAAGCGCACCAGCCAAGGCCTCCGGCATAGTGCGCATCTGCCGCAATCTGGTTATAAATGCGCGCATAGCGAAGAATCTGCTCGCGGTGTTGCGCATTGTTATCCGACGAGCGAACCGGAAACTCCGCGCCGACAAATTCGGTATTCAAATAAAGGGGATGGTTCGGAACCTTGAGCGGAAACCCGAAGTCGTTCATCGAAAAAACGTCCTCAAGCAATTCGGATTCCTGGAAATAGCGCACGCCGGTGGTCTGGCGCGAGGCATCGAGCGAGCGGGCCAATGTATTCACATTCACATAGAGATCGTGAAAGTCTCGCGACTCATTGATGCGCACACTCCACAACACGATGGAAGGATGATTCCAATCGCGGCGAATCATGCGGCGAGTGTTATCGAGATAGCGCTCACGCCATACTTCGCTGTCATCGACATGCTGCCATCCTGGGGTCTCGTCGATGACGAGAAGCCCAAGCTCATCACAGGCATCGAGAAAATGATGAGACTGTGGGTAATGGGAGCAGCGCACGATGTTGCACTTCAATTCCCTTTTCAATATCTCGGCATCGCGGCGCTGCACGCGTGCAGGCATGGCAGGCCCAGTGAAAGGAAACCCCTGATGACGATTGAGACCACGGAGCTTCAGGAGTTTTCCGTTGAGCATAAAGCCCTGCGGTGTAAACCGCGCATCGCGGAAGCCGAAGCGCGCAGTCGTTTCGTCGGCAGAATGGCTCGTCTGCAGACGGATACGCACGGTATAGAGCACCGGATCAGACAGTTCCCATAGGCGTACGCCGGAAAAATTTCGCAGAACGAGCACCGCGTGACCGGCATTCCATTCCGCGACGCTGATGCGCTGTTGCGTTTGCGCGATGACGGTTGCGCCGTCCAGCAGCTCGGCTTCTAACGTATAGGCAGTCCCGCTGGTTTCACCGGCCGCCTTCACAAACCATGCGTCCACCTGCACCTGCGGTGCGGAACTCAGCACATCACGCGGGGTCACCTTCACATTCTCAAGAAAGGTCTGCGGAGTAACGCGGATCGAAACATCGCGATAGATGCCGCCATAGGTCAGATAGTCGATCTCATAGCCGAACGGAGGAACATCCTGCAGTTCATGACCATCCACTTCGACCGCCAGAATATTTTCTTGGTCCCACCGTACATGTTCCGTCAACTCGAAAGAGAACGGCGTAAAGCCACCGCGATATTCACCAAGGAGCGTGCCGTTCAACCAGACCCGTGAAGCAGTCGCTGCGCCTTCGAAGTCGACAAAGATGCGCTTTTCGCGATGCTCAGCCGGCATGCAAAAATGGCGGCGATAGAGAGAGACAAACTGATACGCATTCTGGTCGAAGTTATGCCATGAGACAAAGACATTGCTGTGAGGCAGCGTGACAGGCGTGAAAGAAGAGTCATCGAAACCAGGCATTTCTGCCCCGGCAACCAGATTGCGACTCCATAGCCAGCCCTGGCTCAAGGGGTACACTGTGCGCGAAGATTGCAGCGCGGATGCTGGCGAGTGCTCCGGAGAAAACGCGCGGGCCACAGAAGAGCTGCCCACCATGTACATGCTGCCAAACGCCAGAAACTCTCTGCGGTCCATCGGGTGAAAGATCCTCGAATGCTTTGCTGTAGATGCAAGAAAAAAACTGGCCCGATGACATAAAAGGAACTTGCCATCGGGCCAGGCATACAGAGTTAGAAGGTGAACTTGAGAGCGCCCTGCATCACGCGCGGTGCGACATTACCGATGCTGGTGATCTGTCCGAAGTTCGAATCTCCAGGATTGGAGTCCGGTTGCCCGAAGCTCGGATGATTAAGTGCGTTAAATGCCTCCCAACGAAACTGCAACTTATACTGCTGGCGGATGGTCCAGTTCTTAAGAACAGCCAGATCCGCGGTCTCGATAGGGGCTTCCTGAATAGAAAACTTCTGCGAGTTACCCGGCGTGCCGTAGGCATTGTTCGTGAAGGCGGCGGTGTTGAAGTAGCTGTTGAGCCAGTGGCTCTTGCCACCCTGGCGGACATTCGCGTGTTGTCCGGGAACAACATCGGCACGGTCCTGATTCTCATTGAAGAAGGAGTTGTTGTTGCCTTCGCCACCGTTCATCGTAAATGGCGGCCCGGACATGGCGGTGTAGAGACCCGAGAACTCCCATCCTCCGAGAACGTTTTTCATCAGCAGGCCGGAGTGCTCGAGCTTGGGAAATTCGTAAACGAAATCGCTCACCCACATGATCGGGTAGTTGAGGCTGGAGAGGCCGTAGTCGTGACGGATAGAGTACGGATCGCTCACGCTGGATTCGAACGAAGGATCTCCGGATCCGCCTACGTCCGTATCGCGCGACCAGGTGAAGTTGCTCTGAAACTGCAGTCCCCAGGAGAGGTGCTTCTGAATGCCTGCCTGCAGAGCGGAGTAGTGCGAGGTCGCGCCATCCTGTACCTGAATGATCGCGCTGAAGTTGGGATAGGTCGTGCGGCTTCCGTTATTCGCATTCGTCGGCGTGCCGAAGTAGTGGCCGGGGTTCTGGTCTACCGTCGTAGCCTGGTGAAAGGACTCCGCGCCAACGTAAGCGATATGCAGCGCCCAGTTCTTCGCGAACTGCTGCTCCAGCGAGAGATTCCATGTCTGAGTGATGCCGAGCTTGAGGTTCGTGGAAAAGACTGCCGGCAGCGCAACAGGCGTGGTAAAGGTGACATTCGACGATGGCACTTGTGAAGGTGACGCGAAAGGCGGGAACGGGCTGACGCCTCCCGTCGCCGTGAAGCTGCTCCACGGCTTGTCGAAATCGAGCGGAGTGGTACTGCCTCCATTCAGAGAATAATCCGGTGCGAATGGCGCAGCATCCCACACGTGGTTATAAAAGGCATCTTCCATCGGCGTCGTGAACATGCCGAAGGCTGCGCGTACCACGGTATTCGAACGTGCCTGCCAGGCGATACCGAGACGCGGTTCGAAGTATCCATACGTGCTGGGCATAACCCCGGGCCCGACGCCTTTATCGCCGACAAACACAAGACCGAGCGGAGCATTGGGATAACGGGTGCTCTGCTGGCCAGGAATGAACGCAGCGCCACGTCCGTGAGCGATGGTCAAGGCAAAGTTCGGGTCCCAGCGAAGACCGGCGGTCACAGTTAAGTTGGGACGAAGCTTGTACTGATCCTGAACGAAGTAGCCCATCAACCATCCCTGCTCACTTCCGGATTCGCCGGCGCCTTGGCTCATGCTGTAGAGATAGCCGAGCAGAAAATCGGCGAGCGGAAATCCCGTGTACTGCCCGGTGAAGTCCACCTGCGCATTCACTTCGCCGCCGTAATACTCGTAGCCATAGCGGTGCATGAGGTTGGCTCCAGCCAGCAGTGTGTGCTTACCCAGAGTCTTGGTCAGCGTATCGGTAAAAATCCAGTAACGGCGGTGGGTATCGTTGGGATCACCCGTGAAGGCGCTGAAGCCAAGGCCGCCGCCATAGAGTGAATTGCCATCGAAGGCTTCCAGACCGCCGATGTAGCACTCGCCGGTCGGATCGGAAACAGCAATGTATTCCGATAGGCAGACCGGTTGGCCGCTTGCGTTGTACTCTTTCGTGCCGGTCGAAAAGTCATACTGCTGCCAGGAGAGAATGGCGCTGTTGAGCAGCGTCGGGCTGATCGTCCACGTATGCCCTGCGGCGAGGTTCAGATAAACGCCGGTATTGGCATTCACTCCGGAGAGAATATCGCCGACAGTGGTTCGCCCGGGTTGGTTGAAGGTGTAAAGAAAGCTGCGTGCAAAAATCTGCTGCTTCTGCGAGAGGTTATAATCCAGCCGCGAAGTGAGCTGGTTATAGGTCTGTGTTTCCGCCGGAGTCGCATAGTTCGTTTCACCGGTCGCTGCATTCGAGCCCAGAGGCAGCGATTTGGCGATGGCCAGCGCGCCCGGACTGAAGAGGCTGGTACTCACCTGTTGCGCCTTTCCATCGACGGTCTGAAATACCCCAGCCAGCGGGCCGGTGAGATTGGAAGCAGGCACAGAACTGAAGTCTCCATCCAGCATCGCCTGTGTCGGCGTGTACGTAACATTCGAAGAAGAGTTATAGCTGCGGCGCGTCCCCTGGTAGTTCGTGAAGAAGAAAAGCTTGTTGCGCAGGACAGGACCGCCGATATAACCGCCGAACTGATTCTGCTTGAGCAGGTCGACCGCGCCAGTGAAATAGTTCTTTGCATTCAAATCGTTGTTGCGGACAAACTCGAACAACCCGCCATGGAATTCATTCGTGCCCGAACGCGTCTGGATACTGACGATGGCCATCGGAGCAAAACCATATTGAGCATCGAAATTGTTGGTCACGACGCGAAACTCCTGAGTCGCATCCGAGTCGGGAAATGGAGACGCAAGCAGGTCGAAGGTATCCATGTTGGCTACGCCATCCAGCAGGTACCAGGCGCTGCCCTGGCGTTGCCCGCCTGCCGATGCTCCCGATTCCGTTGCGAAGGAGTTGCTGCCGGTTAAAGTCGATGCCTGCGAGAAAAGCTCATTGCTGACGCCCGCGGCCACGAAGACAAGATTCGAGGGATCGCGGCCGTTGAGTGGAAGCTCCGTCACCTGGTTCTGCCCGATAACCTGCCCTAATTCCGCCGACGTCGTATTGATCAGCTCGGCGCCGCCGGTTACGGTGACGGTATCGCTGGTGCTTCCAATTTTCAGCCCCACCGCCAGCGTGGCATTCTGCGCAACGGTAAGCTGGATTCCTTTTTGCACAAAAGATTCGAACCCTGGAGCGCCCACCGTCAACGTGTAGACGCCAGGTGGAAGCGCGCGGAAGACATAGGTGCCGCTCGCGTCGCTGTCGGCCTCGCGCACCAGTCCCGTGCCCTCATTTTTGATCGACAGATGAGCGTTCGCAACCACTGCGCCGCTGGTGTCCGTGATCGTTCCTCCAAGCTGCGCCGCAGTGTTCTGCGCATGCAGCCCAAAGGAGAAGCCGAAGAACAGCGCCAGAACGACTAGGGCGCTGCGGAGTGAAATGTATTTATCCCCACGCTGTCCGCGGAAACAGAAGCGTGATGTGCGGTCTGTTGCGATACACCGGAAGAACCAACCTTGTGTTTGTGCAGTCATGCTCAGCCTCCTGATGCGCCTACCCTGAAGTGTCTTTGTTATGGTTTTAGTCATTGCTTACAGCCTGATGAAAATGCCTCGGCGGTAGAGTTGCCAGACGACGCCCCAGCAGAGAGCCGCGAACACCACGGAGTAGACCAGCGATCCGAAGGCTGGCGATCCGATGAGGCGAAAGAAGTGCGAGTACACATACTGCTGAATCGACAGGCGGGAGTGAATGTGAAAAGTGGCGACTGCCGATGAGAGCAGTTCCGAAAATACATACGCGGCAATGGCATTGGTGCCGAAGACAATCCATGGCAATGTCCAGCGGCCCCGCAGCTGCCATAGCTCGCAGAGCAGATAACAGGTAGCGAAGAGAACCAGGCTCCATCCGCCGGCATAGAGCACGTAAGAGCTGGTCCAGAGTTTTTTGTTCAGGGGAAAACTTTGTGACCACAACAGGCCGGCAGCCAGCGAGATAAGACCGGAGAGCAGAAACACCGCAAAGGTGCGCCAGGTGGCACGCGTGCGCTTCAGATACCACCCGGCCATCATCCCCATCAAGGTGCTGGCAAACGATGGAAGATCGCTCAGCAGGCCTTCGGGGTCGCGCGTGCCTTCAAAGAGACGCCCAGGAAAGATATGCCGGTCGAGATACGCGACCAGGTTGCGATCCGGATCAAGAAGCGGGATATCGCGGCCGGGCAATCCGTAACCTGGCACCGGGACCCAGCGCATCAGCGCCCAGTAGCCCACCAGAGCGGCGACAAAAAGCAAAATGCGTGGCGCAATGCGGCCGGTAGCCAGCTCCAGCAGGCTGGCGAGCAGATAGCAGACGGCAATGCGCTGGAGGACGCCGTAGATGCGCAGCGTCTCGAGATGAAAGTAAGGAAATCCGTTAACGATCAGCCCCAGCAGCACGAGAATGACAAAACGCCGCAGCACATGCAGCAGGAGCGTGCGCTTCGGTGTCGATTGCGCGCGGCGTCCGCGAAAGGAAAGAACCACGGAGACGCCCATCACAAAAAGAAATGTGGGAAATACCAGGTCGGTCGGGGTAAAGCCGTTCCATGGAGAATGATTCATGGCGCGATAAGCCAGCTCATTCTGCCCGTTATTATTCACCATGATCATGAAGCCGACGGTGATGCCGCGCAGCACATCGATGAACTGCAGCCGCGGGCTTGTCGCGGTCATCGTCTGCGTCGATTTTTGCGTCATGGTCTGCACGGTATGTCTCCTCTTTCTTCTGGCCTGCTTAGATCTCGTACCGTCTGCATGCCTCCAGCAGACGGCGCGACTCCACAACAGCATCGCCAACCGGAGTTGCCGGGCTTGGGCGATAAGGCGAGGACAGCCACGTCTGCTGCCACAGGTCGAGTGAAAAAGCAGCGCCACGATGGCGAGCCTCGAACCAGGCTTTCCAGCGCGCCGCGTAATAGTCGCGGGCAAGGCCGGACCAGGCCCGGGCAGCGTAATCGGAGAGCTCAGGCCACCCCCAGGTCGTAATCAGCCGTCGCGCATTCTCGTCATAAAACGCGGCTTCAGCATTGTTGCGAGCCCAGGAGCGCGCTGCGGTGGTCCATGTCTCGAGCCGCCGGTCGGTGCGGATGTTCAGCAGCCCGTCCATGGCTTCCATCCACACAACAGCTTGCGCCGCGTGTCTCACCGCATCATCGCGTCTGTCTGGATAGAGTGCGACCGCAGCCGCCAGCACTTTGTCGACGTATCCTCCCACAGCCTGCACCGTAAGCTCGATGACGTCGTTTCGGTAAAGCTCCGATCCACCCAGCTGCGGAGCACATGCGAGAAAGAGCTCGACGGCCTGCTGATACTCCGGGCCTGCATTCACGGCGACGGCCTCGGGATGGCTGCCGGGCTCCGTCTGCCAGGCCTGCTTGGTCATCCAGATGTGGCTACCGTAAGCAGTCTTTTGCAAAAGCTCCCACGCCTTGCGCATGCTCTCGGGGCAGGCTCCGTAGCGCGATCGGCAGTAGGCAGGAATCCAGATGTCGAGATCGATCGCCTCACGCTGCCAGGCCGCATCGGTCATCAGCTCATAGACGACTTCGTTATTCTCAATGCCTTCCGGGCACATGCTCCATCCGGCAAGATTTCCGCGCTGCGCACTCGCGAGCGCCGCAGCGCCTGCTGAGGCCATCAGAGAGAGGTTGCCCTTGATATTGTTGTTGCCCCCAAAGGTGTGGGCCATGCCATGCAGCCACTGCTTGCCGAAAAACGCCTTCTGCAGCTTCCATTGCTCAGGCGAGTATTTGCCTTTCACATCCGCTGCGAGGTCATTCGAATAATCGAGAATCAGCATGCGATCGTCCGGCACGCCGCGCAGTAGCGCGGCAACGGCTGCGTTATCCCAGAACTTCGCGTCGTAAACGAAGGCCCAGCCCTGCATCACCCAGGTTCCCTCAGGATCACCGGCAAGGATGCCTTCATAAACGGTGCGGCCGAAACGCTCCAGGTCTTTCTCCCGATGCTCTTCGCGCACCGGCACCGAAAGCTCATTGAAGGTGTCCGCAAGATAGTAGGAGACCTCTCCGTACTCCGCCTTGTAGCGCTCGATGAAGCGCTTTCCGATCTCGCGATAAAGCTCCGTCTGTCCCGGGTGCAGGATAAAGGTCCGTGTACTGCGAGGGATGGTCTTGAATTCCTCCGGCAGCCAAAGGAGCGTGAAGGTCTCTGCCTCGGGATGGACTCTCTTGAAGCCCTGTGGCACAAAACCGGCAAAGGCAGGAGCCACCGGCTTCATGTCCAGCTCACGCATCCGGTCGAGAATCTTCTTCTGGAGAAGACGCTTCTGCTCGATCCAATTCTGGGAAAGAGGCCCATCGAAGTTGTTGATGTTGCCCATCCGGTGCCAGGGAAGATGGCCCGGGCCCGTGGAGAATTGGTCGACCTCGCTTTCGCTGAGGCCGAAAGAGAGCCATACCTGCTGCCAGATGGCCTCCTGCCCCTCCATGGCCAGCGGCATATTGATGCCGTGCAAGGCCATCCAGTCCAGCTCGCGCTCCCATCGCGCCCAGTCCCAGAAAGCCATGGTGTACCCGTAGGTGCAGGGATTCAGGTACTGGACAAACCGATACGGGCAGACCACCCGCTGCGCCGCCGCTGTCGGCCACTGCGCAGGCAAATCCAGATGTTGCCCGCTCCAGGTAATCATCGAACCGCAGCTCTCGCGCAGGTACGAATAAACACCGCGGCAGATGGCGACGGCGCTGCTTCCGCGGACCTTCAGCCTGCCCTCGGCAGCCTCGATCTCATAAACTTCCTGCTCTCCCTCGAGCGGAATCTCGGAGATCTCGATCTCCGGGAAGGCCTCTCCGAGCTGGCGCACGAGCACCGACCGGGCTGCGTCGCTGGCTGTTCGCGGCCTGCCCTCATGAGATATCCCACCCCTTCCGGTAAGGGCCGCGCCATCCCGCCTATAGACCATCGCAGCCAACTCGCCCGGAGCCAGTGCAACCCCTGCGCCCCCACAGGAGATCTCAAGAAATTTTCTTCGCGTCAGCAAAAGCGACATTCCCTCCAGTGGCAGGAGTGTCCCTTCGCCGTAGTAGCCGATGGAAGCTAATTCACCGTTCCATGCACCGTTTTCACTGTTAAAACGCCCTCAGAGCAAAGGCAACTTCAACAAAACAAAACGCATATCAAAATAGCCGCAGGTTGGCGAAAGGAGTCACCAACGATCAGGGCTGAATGATCCGCCAGGCAATGAGGCGCGATTCCGGAGCATTGCCGCCCACGCTTGTCGTTTCAAGCAGAGCCTCGAAGTGAGGCATATGGGTCGAAGTCGCTCCAATCCGATGAGCAAAATCGTCGAAGCTGCGAGAGTTAAAGGGAAAGTCCGCTGCCGATTCGGTGCCAGCCATGCCGGTCCCCTCGAAGAGCAGCACATTGCCGTCATCTCCAAGACCGGGCAGAAAAGCCAATACCCCGTAGCTGCGCCGGAAACCGTTCGACAGCGCTTCATAGTAAATGGGTGCCTCGCCACTCTGGAGATGCTTATTGCGCACATACCCTTCGGAGGTCTTCCAGTCGTAATTCACATCGAAGTTCAGGCGGTCGGCGAAAAGCGCAATCCAGGGATTGGCCCCGATGCCCCCGATCAGAACGATATTGGAGCTCTTGAGGTCGTCCAGGCGCAGCACCCGCGCATTGCGCGTCTCCACATCCGCGTTGACAGCTTCAGGAAGCCGGCCGAGCCGCATGGCCAGATTCAGGTCTGCCGTACTCGTATATTGGTGGGCCGCAAACCAGTTAGAAGTGAGCTCCGCATTGCCCACGCGTGGATTCGACTGCTCCAGATAGCTGCCGCTGAGGTACTCGTCGAGCGGAACCGCCGCCTGAATGAGCTCCTGGTAAAGCACCAGTGCGTCATCGGAAGGCACGAGAATGGCCCGCTGGCCGGGCGCAAAGATACCCGACCACAAGAGATGGGATGGGCTGTCGATGCGCGCCCTCATCCATAGATGAAAGCCCCATCCCGCAAGAATCAGGAGTATGACGGAGGCAGCGGCGATACCCAGCCACTGCCGCCGGTGAGGCCTGTCTTCGCTCCTTATTTCGCTCTCCGGGAGAGCCGCCTCCGGCTTCACGGCCACAGAGGAGGATGGAATCGGAGGAGCGGTCACCAGAACACTCTGCCGCGGCTCGAAAACCGGCACGTATCCGCCCTTGGGGATCGAAATCACCATCGGCGAGTGCGGAGCTTCGGATTCGAAATACTCGTCCAGCCTCAACCGCAGCAGGCGAGCCTGCGTCCGGACAATGCTGTCTTCCGAAGCGATGTAGTGGGGAGAGCGCGAGAAGACATGAATGCCGATCTGCTGCTCGTTAATTTCGCGAGCCTTGCCCTCGAGAGTCCTTAGACAGATGAACTCGAGAAAGCGCGCGAGGCGAACGGATTTGGCAAACGTTCGCGAGGAGAGAATCTGGCGCAGCAGGGCCAACCGCTCATCCGTCGTCTCCGTATCGTCCTCCTTATTTTCTGTACGCCTGTAGGGTGGGAGGGCCCGTCACCACGTAGGAAATTCATTCCACACATCATAGCGAGGTGCTTCCTGAAGGGGCAATCGCGCAGGAGAAGTCGACAAAACTCGCCCGCTTATCGGGTTCCGGGCAACTTCGCCGGCAATAAAGGGAAGAAACATCGCGGATCAAGGTTGTTCAGAGAATGGCGCCTGGCATGGCACCAACAAAGTCAAAAATGGGACACACGCAAAAACAGCACCTAAGCGGAATCCGCTTACTGTGCCCTTATCGTGTCCATTTTGATTGCCACTGTGGGTCGCCACTCAAAGCGAAGCGCTTTTGTTTGAGTGGCGGGGACGACGGGGCTCGAACCCGCGACCTCTGCCGTGACAGGGCAGCGCTCTAACCAACTGAGCTACGTCCCCAGGAAAGATGCGTGCGCACCTTTAACTCTAGGTATATCACATAGAATCAGGCTTTTGCAGTGTTTCCGCTTCTGCCGTGTTCTAAGTTTTTGCTGTCGCGGACCATGCTTGAGGACGTTGAGAACACTCAAGCCGTCACTGCCACAACAAGATTGATCTTATCAGAAGATCTCTTCCTTCAAACGGCCGATTCACCGGCTCGCGGGTGTTTTTTGCATTTCCCTGTGGATTACGCCGTGATTTCTCCTCTGAAAATGGCGCATACATCCTGAAAACAGAAGCCGGGCTCTCAAACGAGATCCCGGCTTTCCAGCACCCCTGTTCCGGATTCCTTCCCGCTATTTCGTTGCCTGCTGAAGTACGCCCGTCTGGCCCGAGGATTCCGGCTGCACAACAATCCCGTCGTAGAGCGACGCAGCGACGAGACGGCCGCCCATGGTATGCACCCGGCGTACACGCCAGCCCGTATCCCACCACTTCCATGACTTTTCCGTAGGATCCACGGCGAAAACCAGGGTGGAATCGAGTGACGTGATCACCACGCGCTTCATCGATTCGTTCCAGTCCACGCTGGCGATATTGCCAAACGGCAGATTGGTCATCGCTTCCCATGTCTGCCCCTGGTCCTTGCTGAAGAAGGCGCCTTCGCGGCCCCCGAGCCACAGCGTACCGTCGGGCTGCGTAGTCAAGGCCTGTACCTGGGTCAGCTTCGCCGGCAGAGCAACGGCCTTCCAGTTCATGCCGCTGTCATCGGAAACACGCAGGTCATTCCGGCGCGCCGCAAAGACCACCGGCCCGTGTTCGTCGACAAAGCGATAGTCCGCATCGTTCAGAACCGGTCCGGTCCACGTCGCACCCTGCGTCACGCTGCGATACACCCCGGTCGACGTGGCGGCGAACCACACCGTACCGCTCACCGCGATGCTGTTCACCTGTCCATCGATCGGTGTCGGCTTGTCTGCTTCCGTCACCGTCTTCTTTTCGCGCTTGCCGTGCCGCGTCACCAGGACGGTCTTTTCTCGCGTGTTCGCAACCATGCCGTCCTGCTGCCAGGTGCTGCCGTCCCAGCGGAAGAGACCGTGGTTCGTGCCCGCGAAAATTGTCCCGTCATCGCTCTGCACCAGGCTGAAAACATCGCGGCCATCCAGTCCCTGGCTACGCTGCGCCCACGTCCGGCCGCCGTCTTCGGAGACAAAAACCCCGCCATAGCTCTTGTCGTTCACCACGCCGGCATAGAGCGTCTCGGGCTTCTTCGCATCGGTCAGAAACGCCGTCACCTGCCGCTGGGATATGCCTGCATTCGACGCCGTGAAGGTTGCAGCCCCATCCATGCTCGCCAGCACACCGCTGCGGTCGGTCGCCAGCAGCACGTGCTTATCGTCCTTCGGATCTACATAGACGTCATTGATGATTACGTCAGGTCCGGTCATCCGGGCCCAGTTCGCGCCGCCATCCGCCGTCTTGTAGAGACCCTCAGTCGTGCCCGCATACACAATGTTGCGATTGACCGGATCCTGCATCAGCACACGCGTGCGCCGCGCCGTCGAAGGAATACCCTGCACCTTCCGGAACACTTCCCCGCCCGTATCGCTCAGATAGATTCCCGAACAGGCGCTGGCATACACCACGCTTGGCCGCGCGGGATCGATGATGATCGAGAACACATCCGAATCGTCGATCACGCCCTGCTTGATGTTCTTCCAGTTCGCACCGCCATCGGTGGTCTTCCACGGCAGGTGCCAGGTTCCGGCATAGATCGTCTTCGGGTCCTGGGGATCGATAGCCACCGACTCCACCTTGCGGATCTCGCCGCTGCCCTGCGGACTGATCTGCGCCCAGTGCTCGCCGCCATCTTCGCTGCGATAAATACCGCTGATCGCACCGGCAACCAGAATCTTGGAATTAGACGGAGCCTGCGCAAACGAGCGCACCGACTGCCCTTCCATGCCAGCAAAGGACGTCCAGCTCTGGCCCGCATCATGGCTCACGTAGATGCCGCCACCATCCCGGGTCATCCTCCAGACCGCGGCATAAATCGTCTTCGGATCGGCCTCATCGACGGCCAGGTTATCGACGACCAGGTCGTCGGTCTTTCCCAGGCGAGCCAGGCGCTTCCAGCTGGCGCCGCCATCGTTGGATTCATAAATCCAGCTATCCAGTGTTCCCAGATAGAGATGCTGCGGGTGTGTGGGATCAAAGGCAAAGCTGCGGGCGTCACCACCCTCCGGCCCGACCGATACCCAGGGCGTGGATGCGCCCAGGGCGGAAGCGGCTGGAAGAGAAGCGAACACGGCACAACCAAGGAGAAAAGACTGCAGACGGCGATAGTTCATAGTGGGTTACGGATTTCGATCGTTATTGGGATGATACTCCCGCCGGAAGCGGGAACGGTTCCCCAGTACAAGGCCTGTTTCCTCTCTTGGTACAAAAGCAAAAGGCCAGCCTCGCGGCTGGCCTTTTGCTGATCCTCAGCGGAGATTTGCATCCCCGCCGATTGGCTTACTGCTGTGCAGCCTTCTTCTTCTTGTGGTGGTGGGCCGGGGCAAGCGCCTTGCGGGGCTGAGCCTTCACAGAGGACTCATCCACGGCGGTCGTACCAGTCACGTCGTTGTCGAAGGTGGCGCCGGCGGGCACGAGGTAGTTGTCGACCTCGTTGGTGCCGGTGGTGCCGGTCCGCACCGTGATGCGGCTGGCATCAATGCCCTTCTCCGTTACCAGGTAGTCCTTGGTGTTCACCGCACGCTGCGCAGCCAGATTCGGCTCGACTTCGTGGCGGTGATGACGACCCTTGACCTCAGGTGCCGGAGCGGTGTTGCCAACAACAACCAGGGTGGCGTCGGAGGCGCGCTGAGCATTCAGAGCGACATCGTCAAGGCAGCCCTTCGCGTCGTTGTCTACGCGAGCCGGACGGCGCTTGTCGTGATCGAACTGGATGGTGCAGAGCGTCTGCGTCTTCGGAGCCGGAGCCGGAGGAGCCTGGACATCGACCGTGGTCGTGCCCGAAGCAGTCTGGCCCTTGTCGTCAGCCACGTTGCAGGTCACCGTGATGCTGCCAGCCGGCGCACCGGTGGTCGACAGCGTCGCCGTGTTGCCGTTGCCGCTGATCGTGCCGGCAGAGGCTTGGTAGGTGTAGGTCAGCGGACGGTTCTGCGGGCTCACGCCGGTCGCAGTGATCGTCGAGCTGTCACCCGGCTTCACCGACGAGGGGTTCGCCGAGCAGCTGACCGTCGGCGGCTCGAACTGCTTCACCGTGAACTGCGCGGTGCAGTCAGCCGACTCGCCAGGCTTGTTGCCTTCGGTCACGTGGCCGGTCACCGTGTAGGAACCGGGGGCCAGGCTCGCCGTGTCGATCTTGCCTTCGGAGCTGCTGCCGCTCACCGTCACACCCTGGCCGCTCCAGCTGTAGGAAGCAGTCTTCTTGGGGTTCAGGTTCGTGGCGGTGCCGGTAACGGTGATCGGGTCACCCGGATAGACCGAGTTCGGGCTCACCGCGCAGGAGTACTGCACCGGCGGAGGCGGTACGATGTTGCCGAACTTGAAGACCAGACCGGTGCTCAGACGGGCATTGCCGACGTTCGCGCGGCCGCCAAAGGCAACTTCAGGTCCGTAGTTCGCGTGGAAATACTCATAGTCTGCCTGGAACAGGCGAAGACCCAGGCGATGATGCCAGAACGGCAGATCGTAGTCCAGACCGCCGCCGGCCGTCAGAGCCGGACCCCAGGTGTAGTTATGCGCCGCGTAGGGTTCGTCGTTCGGACCACCCAGGCGGACACCGCCGGCCAGACCGTGAACGAAGGGCGTCATGCCCTGCAGCGGGAAACGGAAAATGATACCGGCCTGCGCGGTCTGCGCGCCGTCATTGTTCCCATCCGGATGGTTGGCGTACTCAACCTGGCCGCCCACATACTTGTTGAAGTAGTATGCGCCGCTGATGATGGCACCGTAGTCAATCGACGAGTAGCTGTCGGAGAACGTCGTGCCATCCAGCTGAGGGGTCTGAACAGTACCCTTCGGAGCCAGG
Organism: Silvibacterium dinghuense; assembly: GCF_004123295.1. NCBI lineage: Bacteria > Pseudomonadati > Acidobacteriota > Terriglobia > Terriglobales > Acidobacteriaceae > Silvibacterium > Silvibacterium dinghuense. The sequence continues at coordinate 107,239 of NZ_SDMK01000003.1, forward strand.
TACGAATAACCGGCAAAGATGTCAATCCGTGACACCGGAGCCTCTGCCGCAGCAGAGGGCGTTGAGGACGAACTCTGCCCATACATGCTCGATGCGCCAAGTCCTACAGCACACCCCACAAGCAGAATTCGGCTCAAAGGATTCAAGAAACGAGAATGCATGCGCCTATCCTCCAAAACCTTTGGAAATCGAACAAAAACCACTTTAAGGCCTAACTGGTACAGGCCAGGATTACAAAACCATCATCACGACTGCAGCGAAAGTCTGGAACTGCAGAAAATCTGACATTGCGGAAACGAAACCATGAGCAAGCCGGATGACTCTGTGCGGCGGTATTCAAACTACCACACTTTCTTTTTGTTAGAGCATAATTTCTTCAACGAGTTGCCTGCACTTGCGAGGATTTTTTTCTTCCTTCCGGCAACTTCTACATACCCTGCAAAGCATCTCGCAGGCACGTCGCAGACCTCGCCAGCCGCTCTTTTCCCTTGCCATGAGGAACGATCGTCAACGAATTGCAACTTATTGAAACATCATACTATTGCAGATTGAGTGCCCGCTTCAGACTGCCCCGCTCGCGCTGAATTTTTTCCTGCAGCAGCGTAATCGCATAAAGAAGCTGCTCCGGACGGGGCGGACACCCCGGGACATACACATCGACAGGTATCACCTGATTCACCCCCTGCAGGAGTGCGTAGTTGTTGAATACGCCTCCCGAGGTCGCACAGGCCCCCATCGAGATCACCCACTTGGGCTCCGGCATCTGGTCATAGAGACGCTTGATCACCGGCGCCATTTTGTTCGACACGCGCCCCGCAATCACCATCAGGTCCGACTGCCGCGGAGACGGCCGGAAGACCTCTGCCCCGAAACGCGCCACGTCGAAACGCGATGCTCCCATCGACATCATCTCGATCGCGCAGCAGGCCAGGCCGAAGGTCATGGGCCATACCGAATTCTTGCGAATCCAGTTCACTGCCGCATCCAGAGAGGTCAGGAATACACCGTCCGGCTGGTCATAGCCGTAGCTGACTTCTGCCAGCTTCTGACGGTTCTTCGCGCTGCTCTCCAGTGCCCCGAAAAGATACCGATCCTGCATCGTGCTGCCGTTCGTGGCGTCGCTCATATGCAACCACTATACCTCCGGCAGCCATCCTGCGATTCCCTGCCCCGGGGAATTTTCGACATCCTGTTCCTCTGCTCCATCTCGTTCGCAGGGCGTGCCTTCTTCCCGAATCACCCTTTGACCGGCAGCCTCATGGCTCAGGACGCGATTCTTTGTTTGAGCTTTTCGAAAAATATGTAAAAGTAGCTCCAAAGTTCGTTGTACCTTCAGGTCTCATTCGCTCCGAAAAAGGCACTCCGCCCCACGCGATTTCATGCCATTGTGAGCGAATGCCGGATACCCTCCGGCATCGATGCAGCTTGCCACCTTTCGATTTTGGGAGTGTTATGCGTTCTTCTTTCCTCGGGATTTTTCTCGCACTTGCTCTCTTCTGTTGCGGCACCTCGTTTGCGCAGTCCGCTCCTTCGCCGTCTACGGCTGACCAGATCGCCAGGCTGCAGGCTCAGGTTGCGCAGGCCCAGTCCTCGGCCGACAACGGCTGGATGCTGGTCAGCGCCGCACTGGTCCTGATGATGACCGGCCCCGGCCTGGCCCTCTTTTACGGCGGCCTGGTGCGCAGGAAGAACGTGCTCTCCGTCATGATGCAGAGCTTCGCCATGATGGCCATCATCACCATCATGTGGGCCATCGTGAACTACAGCCTGGCCTTCGACGCCGGCACCACCTTCATCGGCGGACTGCACCACCTCTTTCTCAAGGGCGTAGGACTCAATCCCGATCCCGATTACGCGGCTACGCTGCCTCTGCAGACCTTCATGGTCTACCAGCTGATGTTTGCCATCATCACCCCGGCGCTCATCACCGGCGCCTTCGCCGAACGCATGAAGTTCAGCGGCATGGCGGCCTTCCTCATCCTCTGGTCGATCGTCGTCTACTCGCCCATGGCCCACATGGTCTGGGGCAAGGGCGGACTGCTGAACGCCTCGCTCGGCGGCCGCTTCCCTTGCCTCGATTTCGCAGGCGGTACCGTCGTCCACGTCACCTCCGGCGTCTCGGCGCTGGTCACGGCCATTTACCTGGGCAAGCGCATCGGCTATCCCAAGGAAGCCATGATGCCGCACTCGGTCGTACTCAGCTTCATCGGCGCCTGTCTCCTCTGGGTCGGCTGGTTCGGCTTTAACGCCGGCAGCGCACTGGCCGCCGGAACCCTCGCCACCAGCGCCTTCGTAAACACGCACTTCGCCGCCGCTGCCGCCGCCCTCAGCTGGGCCGCCGCCGAGTGGATTCGCAACGGCAAGCCCAGCGCGCTCGGCGCTATCTCGGGATCGGTGGCCGGCCTGGTCGCCATCACCCCCGCGGCCGGCTTCGTCTCGCCCATGTCCGCCATCATCATCGGTCTGATCGCCGGCATCTTCTGCTACTTCATGGTTATCAAGGTGAAGAGCTGGTTCGGCTATGACGATTCCCTCGACGCCTTCGGCGTGCATGGCGCAGGCGGCACGCTCGGCGCCATCCTCACCGGCGTCTTCGCCACCAGCGCCATCAACCCCATCTTCGGTAAAACCGCCAGCGGCGCTCCGATACCCACCGGCGGCGCGGACGGCAACTGGCACCAGGTCCTCAACCAGTTCATCGGGGTGGCCATCGCATGGGCCATCTCCATTGTCGGCACCCTCATCCTGCTCAAGCTCGTCGATCTCACCATCGGCCTGCGTGTCACCCCGGAGCAGGAGATCGAAGGTCTCGATCTGACGCAGCACGGCGAAGAAGGCTACGACCACGCCTCCTAGTTGCGGCAAACCTGATACTCTTTCACTCGAACCAGGGAGTTTTGGGACTTTACGATGCACAAGATCGAAGCAGTAATTCAGCCTTCAAAGCTCGATGCCGTCAAGGATGCGCTTCTCGAAGTCGGCATCGAAGGCATGACGATTCTCGAAGCCCGCGGCCACGGCCGTCAGAAGGGTCACACCGAGTTCTATCGTGGCCGTGAATACACCGTCGACCTTCTCCCCAAGATCAAGCTGGAGATGGTCGTTACCGACGAACTGGTGGAGAAGGCGATCCAGGCCATTCTCTCCTCAGCCCGCACCGGCAAGATCGGCGACGGCAAGATCTTCGTCTCGAAGATCGATGAAGCCATTCGCATCCGTAACGACGAGCGCGGCTCGACGGCGCTCTAACCTTCCGCCGCCGCAGGCGTCCTGCTCCGGACGCCTGCAGCGGGCCGGCCATGCAAGTTTCACTGCGCTGCGGGCACGTTCTGACATCTTCCGCAGGCACCCGGAGTCTTCGGCTCCACGTTTATTTCCAATTTTCCTCAGCCACCTATGACCAGCGACCTCCCACTGCTGCAGCATTTACGAAACCTGTATCAGCAGGAGAGCGAAGAGCTGCGTCTGACTTACCTCCGCACCGGAGATGGCTCCGCCGCCATTCGCCGCCGCGCAGCCATCGTCGACAACATCGTCCGGCAGCTCTGGCAGAGCTTTGCCGGTCCCGCCGGGCGCCCCAATGTCGCCCTGGTTGCGACCGGCGGATTCGGCCGCAAAGAGCTGTTCCCCTACTCCGATGTCGATGTGCTCTACGTCTGCGCCAATGACAACATCGAGCGCGACTCCCACGAACTGCTGCGCTCGGTGACCCAGGCCATGTGGGACTGCGGCCTCCGCGCCAGCCCCGCCACGCGCACCATCAAGGAATGCGACCGCGTCGATCCGGATAACCTCGAATTCACCGTCTCGCTCCTCGACCGGCGTTTTCTCGCCGGCGATATGGCTCTCTACCGCAAGCTCGAGAATGACCTGCTGCCCGCCCTCGGCCTGCGCGACCACGACACCATCGTGCAGAATCTGGCCGAAATCGCCCGCAGCCGCCACGCCAAGTACGGCAACACCATCTTCCATCTCGAGCCCAACATCAAGGAGTGTCCCGGCGGTCTGCGCGACTACCATCTCGCCCAGTGGCTCACCCTCCTCACCGCGCTGAAATCCCAGAAAGCCTGGCCCAAATCGGAGAGCAATGCCTTCTACGCGCCCCACAGCGAGCGCGAATCGGCCTACGACTTCCTCGCTTCAGCCCGATGTTTCCTCCACTACCGCAACCGCCGCGACGACAACATCCTCGATTGGCACGCCCAGGACGAAGCCGCGGCCCAGAGCATCGGCCTTGAGACGCGCGGCTCCGCCGATCCCGCCTACTGGATGCGGACCTATTACCGCCACGCCCGCACCATCTATCGCCGCGCCGTTCTGCTCCTCGATGACCTGCCGCCCGCCCGCCGCTCTTTCTACAAGCAGTTCCGCCGCAAGCGCACTCCCATCGCCGGCACCGATTTCTACTTGGAGCAGGGCCGCCTGGAGCTCAGCGAAGGCGCAGCCGATATCGACGGCGACAGCATCCTCCGCATCTTCGGCCTCATGGCCAACCACGGCTACAAGCTCAGCCAGAACGTCGAAGACCGCATCACCGACAGCCTCCCGGTGCTCGCCGTGCACATGCCCGAGGGACCGTTCCTCTGGAACTGCCTGCGCGAAGTGCTCCTCGGCCCCTACGCTGCGCACGCCCTGCGCACCATGCATGCGCTGGGCATCCTCGAGCTGCTCATCCCTGAATTCCACGGCATCGATTCGCTGGTCATCCGCGACTCCTACCACCGCTATACCGTCGACGAGCACACCTTCCTGGTCATCGACAACGTGCACGCGCTGCGCCAGCCCCATCACGAATGGGAAAAGCGCTATGCCACGCTCTTGCCGGAGATCGACCGCTTCGACCTCTTCCTGCTCGCCCTGCTCATGCACGACATCGGCAAGGGCCGCCGCACCGGCAATCACGCCCTGCAAAGCGTCGAGCTCAGCGAAAACCTTTTCGCCCGCCTCGAATTCGACATGGAGGAGCGCGAGACCGTCCGCCGCATCATCCGCAACCACCTGGCCATGTCCCAGGCGCTGCGCCGCGACATCTTCGCTCCGGAAACCGTGCGCGCCTTCGCCGACAAGATCGGCACCCAGCAGCAGCTCAAGATGCTGACGCTGATGACCTACGCCGACATCAAGGCAGTCGCTCCCGATGCCCTGACGCCATGGAAGGCCGAAAACCTCTGGCAGCTCTACATGGGCACGTCGAATTTCCTCGATCGCAGTGTCGATGAAGTCCGCTACCACGTGGATACCGATCCCACCACGCTCAACCGGATTCTCGCCCTCGCTCCCGAGCGCGCTGCCGAGCTTCGCCGCTTCCTCGAAGGCTTTCCGCAGCGCTACCTGCAGACACGCCTCCCCGAAGTCGTACGCGGCCATTTCACCATGGCCCTGGCACTCCCCGAAGAGCCCGTCCAGCTGCACTTCCGCACCGTCCGTCAGCTCGGCGAAATCTCGCTCGTCACTCAGGATCGCCCCATGCTCTTCGCCGATGTGGCCGGCGTACTCGCATCGTGGGGCATGAACATCGTCAAGGCCGACGCCTTCTCCAACGCCGCCGGCGTCATCGTCGATACCTTCCAGTTCACCGATCCCTTCCAGACTCTTTCCCTGAATCCCTCCGAGATCGACCGCTTCCTGCAGAGCATCCGCGATGTCGTCTCGCGCAAGGTGCCCATCGATAAGCTCCTGGGCGCCCGCCGCCACGCAGGCCGCCGTGCACAGGCCAAGGTCGCCATCGATGCCCGCATCGAGTTCGACAACGACTCCTCTTCGCACAGCACGCTGCTTCAGGTCGTCGCACAGGACACATCGGGCCTGCTGCGTGAGATTGCCAAGAGCTTCGCCCGCTGCGGCTGCAACATCGAAGTCGCGCTCATCGACACTGAAGGCGAAATGGCCATCGACGTCTTCTATCTCACCGCAAGCGGCAACAAGCTCAATGACGAGACACAGCGGCTGCTGACGATCTCCCTCAAGCAGGCCCTCAGCGAGATGAAGTAGAGCTGCACCGGCAGCTCTTGCTTGCTCCAGGGTGTAGCAACATGGCCTTGCATCCATAGCAAAGAAGTGTCATCCGCAGAGAAACCTCATCCCGGCCAGAGCATGTTCCTAAACGCTTGTCATCCCGACCGGAGCGAGACGTTTTTTTGTCTCGCGAAGTGGAGGGACCTGCGGTTCTCTCATCCGGCGAAGATCGAGAGTGCCCCATCCAAGCCCGCAGTTGGCCTGGGTAGGATGGCCAGTCCTTACAACTCTTACTTCAGATAAGCCCGCACCAGATCGATCAGGTCCTCGGCCAGGTCAACCGGCAGCGTTCCCTCTTTGTCCGGGGCCTTCATATGGTGGCGAATATGATCCTCCAGCACCTCGGCCATCAGGCTGTTGATCCCGCCGCGGATATTCGCCAGCAGCATCAGCACATCCGCGCAGTCATCGCCTGAGGAAAGCGATCGCTCGATCGCATCCACCTGTCCACGGATTCTCCGGATACGCGCAATCAGTTTCTGCTTCTCTTTATCTGCCTGTGTCATACCTCTACCATACCTGTCCGGAAGATACGTCCGGGAGTTGACTATATCCTAGGGGGGTATGCTATAAACTGTCCAGCCGCAGATTCCCCCTCGCTCCTCGTATCCGCCCCGGGAATCTCTTCGCCCTGTAATTACGCTGCAATCTTCCCGGAAGAAGATTGCTCCTGCATCCCAGAATGGCCCTTGCCTGTGCCCGAGCACAGGTTTCCGGAGGAAGTTTGCGTTCTGCTCTTGCCTACATCTGCCTGCTGACCGCCCTGGCATCGCCGGTCGCTCAGGCTCAGTCCATGTTGCCGGACGCCCCTGCCGCGCAGGCAGCCTCGCACGCCATGCTCGTGCAGGCCCGCTTTCCGCTGCCTCCCGGACTGTCCTTTGATCTCGCGCCCGGCGCGGATGCCGCGCGTCAGCAGCCTGAGCCCGAACCCCAGCCCTCGACCACCTTCTTTCCCCATCCGGACGACACTCGCTATTACCTCGCCGGACAGGCCAACATCATCTTCCAGGCCCATCCCTCGTTCCACTCGCCCTACCAGGGCACGAACAGCTTCCACGGAGCCGGCGAGTACAAGACCTCGCTGCTCGGCACGCTCTACGGCGGCTATCAGCCGCACCGCAATATCCGCTACAACACCGATTTCATCGTCGACATGGAAAGCGCCGGCGGACGCGGCATGAGCGAAGCCCTCGGCCTGGCCGGCTTCACCAATCTCGACGTGGTGCGCAACCCGAATCTCGGCACCTCGCCCTATCTCGCCCGCGGCGTCATCAAGCAGACCTTCGGCCTCACCGATGAGACCATCGATGCCGAGCGCAGCTATTTCTCCCTGCCCACCAAGGTGCCGGTGCGCCGCTTTGTGGCGATGATCGGCAAGATGAGCCTGCCCGATGTCTTCGACCTCAACTCCATCGGCAGCGACAGCCATCTGCAGTTCATGAACTGGACCGTGGACAACAACGGTGCATGGGACTACGCCGCCGATACGCGCGGCTATACCGTCGGCGGCGTGCTCGAATACGACGACCGCGACTGGAGCATGCGTTACGGCATCTTTGCCATGCCCACCGTCGCCAACGGCATCGATCTCGACTGGGCCTTCTCGCGCGCCCGCGGGCAGAACTGGGAGTTCGAGCTGCGGCGCTCGCTGATCCACGGCCGCAAGGGTACCGAGCGCATCCTCGCCTACGTGAACAACGCCCACATGGGTGACTACCGCGAGGCGGTGAACGCCTACCTCACCGGTCACGACGCCACACCCAACGTCGACGCCCACGCCCACTTCAGCGCAGTGAAGTACGGCTTTACCTGGAACAACGAGCAGGAGATCACCGACCACCTGCGCCTCTTCAGCCGCTTCGGCTGGAACGAGGGCCAGCATGAGTCCTACGCCTACACCGAGGTCGACCAGACCGTCGAAGTCGGCGGCGACTACGCGGGCAGCGCCTGGGGACGCGCCGCGGACAAGGCCGGCCTCACCTTCGTCAGCAACGCCATCAAGAAGGATCACCAGAACTACCTGGCCTACGGCGGACTCGGCTTCATCCTCGGCGACGGCAGACTGAACTACGGCCGCGAAAACATCGAAGAGAGCTACTACAACCTGCACACCTGGAAGGGCCTCTACTTCGCCCTCGACCTGCAGCACATCAACAACCCCGGCTACAACCGTGACCGCGGCCCGGTCTGGGTCCCCTCCGTCCGCGCCCACGTCGACTTCTAACCGTCAATCGCCCAGCGCTCAAAAGCCCTGCCATCCCGACCGGAGCATGCGTTCTTCACGTTGTCATTCCGACCGGAGCGAACCGGGGTTCCCGGCGCGCCCGATGTTGGCGCGCTGGGGTGGGGAAGCGAAGTGGAGGAACCTGCAGTTCGTCCCCATTCGCACGGACCTGGGGGAAGCAGTAAGCTGCCGGGTGGCCCACTCAAGCCAGCCGTCGGCTTGAGTGGGTCACATACAACCTGCGGCTATCGAGCCGGATCGAGGATCTCAATCCCCTCGGCACTGCCGATCACCACCTGGCTGGTCATGCCGAGGAAAAGGCCATGCTCCACCACACCCACCGTGCGGTTGAAGGCCTCGGCTGCGTCCTCAGGGGAAAGCCCGGAGCCGGGCAGATCGCAGTGCAGGATGTAGTGCTGGCCGTCGGTGATGTAGGGCTTGCCGTCCTCGTGCACACGCAGCTCGGGAGCAAAACCCAGGTCGCGGAGGCGCTTGGCCGTCGATTCCCATCCAAAGGGAACGACCTCGACAGGAACCTGGAAGACCGAACCGAGAACATCCACAATCTTGCGCGGATCGACCGCAATCAGCAGGCGATCCGCAATAATCTCGACCAGCTTCTCGCGCAGCAGCGCGCCGCCATGTCCCTTGATGAGCGACAGGCTGCCACGCTGCACCTCGTCCGCCCCGTCCACAGCAAGGTCCAGGCGGGGAGTCTCGGCAAAATTCGTAATGGGAATGCCCAGCGCGACGGCCTGGTGATGCGACTGGATGGAGGTAGCAATCGCCTTGATGCGCAGACCTTCCTTGACGCGGCGACCCACCTCGTCGATGACCAGCTTGGAGGTAGTGCCGGAACCGAGGCCGACGGCCATGCCGTCTTGAACCTGGGCAGCGGCATAAGCGGCGGCCTTGCGTTTGGCCGCCTCGGCGGGATCGTGCGGAACAGCTGTCCGGGCAGAATCTTGCGGAGAAGAAGAACTCATGCCCCGGGTGTATCACGAGGGGCATGGCGGGTTCAATTCCTGCACAGCCGCCAGAGCAGGGTCAAGGGACAAAGACCAGCCGCGTAGCCTGCTCCTTCGCATTCCAGAGGGCTTCGACCTCGCTGAGCGGTACGGCCTTCACCTCGAAGCTGTAGGGTTGAACCGCCGCCGTCGCAAAGAAATCCCGGATCGACGTCACCAGTTCCTCGAGCGAGGCGCTGCCGAAGCCGCTGCCCAGCAGCTCGAGCTTCGAGCTGCGCAGCGTGGCGGCTGGCAGCGTGATGCTGCCCCCGGCGCTCGAACCGATCTGGACATAGCGCAGGCGGCCGCTCGCACTGCGCAGCCCCTTCTGCGCAATCGCGGCGAGCAGCGCTTCGGCCGGCTGTCCCCAGAGGTAATCGAGGACCACGTCGATGCCCGCGCCGGCATACTCCTCGCGGAATGCGGCAACGAGCGCCTCCTGCGGCTGCTCCAGAGAAATCACCGCATCGGCGCCCAGGCTCTTGAGCTTCTCGAGCGCCGCAGGGTTGCGCCCGGCGGCGACCACGCGCCGGGCTCCAAGGCGCTTCGCAATCTGGACGGACATCTGCCCGGCCACACCGGTAGCGCCCAGCACCAGCACACTCTCACCGGCGGAAAACCCCGCACGCGCCTTCAATGCCGCCCAGGAAGACATGCCGGGATTCGCAATCCCGGCCGCGGTTACGTCATCCACCCCATCCGGGATGGGCAAAAGAATCGGACCGCCCGCCAGGCCGCGTTCCGCGAAGGTCCCATAAGGACTCCGTGCCACGCCGAAATAGACCCGGGTGCCGTCTTCCAGGCGGCCGGCGCCGTCAATGCCAGGCACAAAGGGCAGTTCCCCCGTGCTGCCATAGTGAGTACCGCTGGCCAGCGCCTTCACAATGGGGTGAAGACCGGCAGCGGTGATCGTAACCAGCGATTCACCAGGCTGCGGCACCGGGTCAGGAAAGCTGGTGTAGCGGGGCGGAGCAGCGAAAGAAGTAACAACAGCGGCATTCATGAATGGCTCCCGGAATCAGCAAAGAACAGCACGGCTCAGAAATTCAGGCACGAGGCAGTACCCACCTCCAGCTTAGGCCCTATCCACATAGAGCGGCATGAAAGATAAAAACATACCGCTGTACTATCATCCCCACCGGAGCATTCGTTCTTCACGTTGTCATTCCGACCGGAGCGAGACCGCTCTTACGTCTCGCGGAGTGGAGGAACCTGCTTTTCCTGCCCGCATGGGCACACCCTGGACCTGTCTCTTCTGACAAAATGCCATAGCCCCGTGGGCAGAATGAAGAAATCTCGAATCGCGCCCCATTCCTGCTTCGCAGGACAGCTCTCCTGAAAATTTCAAAACGAAGGCGACGAAGCCGGCCAAAGTCTGCTTTAATGTTGTGCGAATCGCAGCGGTGCCAACCGGTGTGACTGTGTTTGAATCTGCGGCAGGGAGGCAGGATGGCGAATCCGATGATTCCCGTGGAAGAGCAGCATGCGACGCCCGATCAAATTGAGGCGATCGACAAGCGGCGGCGCTGGGGACTGGCGCTGCAGGTCATTGCCGGGCAGTTCGGAGTCTTCGCCGTATTGCTCACCCTCTGGTCAGGCCAGGATCTGACTTACTCACCGGGTTGGATTCACCCCATGTTCTATTACAACGCCATCGCAGTCATCGCCGCACTCGGCTTTGGCAGCTACGGAGCCTACCTGCGCCGCGGTTCTCCGGAATTCTTCTAAATACTTCTGTCAATCGCAGAGACTTGAGGAAAAGGCAGGGCTAAGGCCCTGCCTTCCTTCGTCTGGAACGAATCGGGCAAGGAGAAAGACCATCCAAAGACGTGCATTTCTAAAAGCTTCAGGGAAAGCAGCCGTGGCCGCCGCAGTGGCAGCTCGCAATGGACACGCGCAAACCCTGCCTGCCGCGGTAGGCAAGGTCACTTGGATCAGCACCACCGAAAATGCTCCCTGGCAGACACGCGCACTGCGTGAACCAGGCTGGCGGTGGGACACGCTGGATCTTCTGGTCAGCGACTCGCCCGCAGGCCCGGTGATGCAGGGCTTCGGCGGGTGCTTCAACGAGCTGGGCTGGACCTCGCTGGCCTTGATCAGCGACGCGGATCGCGAGACCGTCCTCACCGAGCTCTTTGCCCCGGATAAGGGCGCAAGTCTCAACCTCTGCCGCATGCCGGTAGGCGCAAACGACTTCTCGCGCGGATGGTATGCCTACGACGAGACGCCCGGCGACTTCTCGCTCGAACACTTCAGCCTCGCCAACGATCACGAAACGCTGGTGCCCTTTATTCGCGCAGCCAAGCAGCAGAACCCGCACCTGCGCCTGTGGGCTTCGCCGTGGAGCCCGCCCACATGGATGAAGAAAAACGGCCACTATGCCGAAGCCATGCCCTTCCCCGGCTGGCCCGCAAACAACATTCGTCCCGATCAGGTCGGACATGAAGGCGAAGACATGTTCCTCCAGGAGGAGCGCTACTTCGACGCCTACGCCCGCTACTTCGGCAAATTCATCGATGGCTACCGCGCGCTCGGCATCGACATTGAGACCGTCATGCCGCAGAACGAATTCAATTCCGCGCAGGCATTCCCCAGCTGTACCTGGACGCCCGAAGGCCTCGCACGCTTCCTCCGCCATCTTGGCCCGGAGATGCAGAAGCGCGGCGTGAGCGTCTTCTTCGGCACCCTCGAACGCGGCAATCCCGAGCTCCTCAATCGCACCCTCGCCGATCCCGAGGCCGCGCGCTGGGTGCGCGGCGTAGGCATTCAGTGGGCCGGCAAGGATGCGATCGCAGCCATCCATCGCACCCATCCGGAACTTACGCTCTACCAGTCCGAGCAGGAATGCGGCGATGGCAAAAATGACTGGAGCTATGCGACCTACTGCTGGGATCTGATGCGGCATTACCTCGCCGACGGCGCAACCGGCTACATGTACTGGAACATCTCTCTGCTGCCCGGAGGCGCAAGCCACTGGGGCTGGCCGCAGAATTCCCTGCTGACGGTAAACCCCGCAGACCGCAGCTACCACTGGAACCACGAGTACTATCTGCTCAAGCACGCCAGCCACTTCGTAAAGCCGGGCGCACGCAGGCTCGATCTCGACGGCACCATGAACGACGCACTGGCGTATGCAAACCCCGACGGCAGCGTGATCGTTCTGCTGAGGAACGCAAGCGCCCAGGAACGGCCTGTAGACCTGGTGATCCGCGGAGAGCGCATCGCCGGCATGATGCCGGCCGACTCTTTCAACTCCGTGCGGATCGCAGCAGCGCAGGGCTGACGGTAGCCCATCCCCGGATTGCGACCAAAGGGAGCAGAGGCCGAAGGCGATCCGCCTTGCGCGTAGCAACCGAAGGCGATCCGCCTTGCGCGTAGCAACCGAAGGCGATCCGCCTTGCGCGTAGCAACCGAAGGCGATTCGCCTTGCGCGAAGCAGTCTCTACAATCAGTCTTATATGGATGCAGGACTTCCCTCACGCACCGCGATCCGTGTCGCGCTGCGCCGCGCCGCCCACCAGTTGTACGATGCGCCGATCGTCTTCGAAGACCCGATCGCGGTGCCTCTGCTCGGCGCGGAGTTTCGCGAAGAGCTGGAGCGCACACGCTTCAAGAGGAACAAGCCCTCTTCGCTCGGCATGCGCGCCTTTCTCGTGGCCCGCAGCCGCTTCGCGGAAGACCATCTCGCCACCGCAGTCGCGAACGGCGTTCGCCAGTATGTGCTGCTCGGCGCCGGGCTCGACACCTTTGCCTATCGCAATCCCTTCGCAGGGCTGCGCGTCTTCGAAGTCGATCACCCTTCCACGCAGGCATGGAAGCGCGGCCTGCTTTCCCGCAACAGCATCGCCATCCCCGGCTCACTGCGCTATGTATCCGTAGACTTTGAGCAACAATCGCTCGAGCAGGAGCTCACGGCGGCAGGCTTTGACTCCGAAGCGCCCACATTTTTCGCATGGCTCGGCGTCGTTCCTTACCTGACGCTCGAGGCCTTCCAGCGCACCCTCGCCTATCTCGGAGCGAGGCCTGCCGGCAGCGGCCTGGTCATGGATTACGGCCTGCGCACCGAGGCCCTGCCTCCGCTCGAGCAGCTCGAGCGCGCATCGCTCTCTGCGCGGGTAGCGCTCGCCGGCGAGCCCTTTCAGCTCTTCTTCCTCCCCGAAGAGCTGAAGCAGGAGCTCCACGCATTTGCACAACTCGAAGACGTGGGCTCCTCCGAGCTCAACGCCCGCTACTTCGCCGATCGCCAGGACGAACTGCGCATGCGTGGAGAGAGCGGACGCATTCTCTGTGCCTGGCGCAGGTGACGCTGGCGCATCAATCGGCATCACACCCATAGAAGCGCTTGATCGCCACAGTCCGGTATCTCGATTCGCTTTGTCTATGCGGATCGAACGGTGGCGCTGGTTGCGTCGCGCGGGAAAGCATGAGACAGTACGAAAAGTTGCCGCGTATAGTCGTATGCACCGCGCGGGACATGGCGTAGCATCTGCCGTCTGCAACGCATATGGCTCCGCTCCCCTCATAGCCGCAGTGCAAACGAAACGCCCAAAATGGGCCGGTGGAGATCTCCGATGGAGAGCCAACTCATCTGTCCCTACTGCTCGGAACGCGAATCGATCAGGAAGTCGCACACCCGGATACTGGATTACATTCCCCGGCTATTCGGCCGATATCCTTATCGTTGCCTGATGTGCAACCGGCGTTTCTTCAGTGCTTTCCGCAGCGACAAGCAACCGGAGCCTGAATCCACGCCGCATCCGAATGCCTGATGCACGCATGGGAGGTTGTTCATCTGCTGCTGCATCCCCTAGAGTAAAAGACGCACATGCAGCATTCTCTTACTCCCGGCAGCCTCATTTCTGCAGCCGGCACAACCGTGCGCACGCCGCTCACCGATAGCCACGGACGCCGCATCCGCGACTTGCGTGTCTCGATCACCGATCGCTGCAACTACCGGTGCATCTATTGCCGGACAGGCAATGACGGCGCGCAGTATGCCGAACTGCCTCTCGCGGACTATCTCCGGATGGTGCGTGCATTTGTCAGGCTCGGCGTCGAGAAAGTGCGCCTCACCGGAGGCGAGCCGCTGCTGCGACGCGGGCTCGTCGAGTTTGTGCGTGAGCTCGCAGAGCTGCGCACGCCGCGCGGCGACGCACTGGATCTGGCGCTCACCACCAACGGCCACCTGCTCGAAGAGATGGCGGAGCCGCTGCGTAAAGCCGGGCTGCAGCGCATCACCGTAAGCATGGATGCAGTGGAAGCAGAGAAGTTTTCGCGCATCACGCGCGTGCCCGGCAGCTTCGAGCGCGTGCTGCGAGGCGTGGAAGCGGCACAACGCGCCGGACTCGAGCCGGTAAAAGTAAACTGCGTCGTGCTGCGCGGCTTCAACGATGACCAGATTGCGCCCTTCGCCGAATTCGCACGCGCAAAGAACGTGGTGGTGCGCTTCATCGAGTTCATGCCCCTCGAAGAAGACCGTCTGTGGACGCCGGACACCGTCGTGCCTTATGCGGAAGTGGTAGAGCGGCTGCGAACCGCAGGCAGGCTGGTGCCATTGCCGGAGACCACGCCCGGCGAAACAGCAGTGCGCTTCGGCTTCGAAGACGGCAAAGGCGAAGTGGGCATCATCGCACCGGTCTCGCGAAGCTTCTGCGGCGCCTGCAGCCGCGTGCGCCTCACCTCAGACGGAAAGATTCGCACCTGCCTCTTCTCCCAGAGTGAGCACGATCTCTATGGACAGATGGCGCATGGCAGCACGGATGAGGAACTCGAGGCATACATCGCCCGCGCTATCGCCGGGAAAGAAGCCCGGCATCATATCGGCGAACCCGGCTTCCTCAAGCCCTCGCGCAGCATGGTGCACATCGGCGGCTAGAGCATTTTTCCCTGAAGGCATGGGGGATGGCAGGATCGCCCGCTGGCGACTACACAACATCAGGGAAAATACTCTACCTAAAGCGTGCGCAGCCCTGCCTGCAGAACGTCGGCGACACGTGCGATCTGATCCTCCCCAAGGCGATTGAAGAACGGCAGCGCAAGCGTGCGCGCAGCGACAGCCTCGGTCACCGGAAGATGCGCGGCAGACCACGCACGGGAGCTCGGCTGCCGATGAATGGGCGCAAAATAGCGTGCGCAGCCAATGCCCTGCTCCTGTAAATAGGCCGCAAGCCGATCGCGATGCTGCGCGGTGAAACGATCCGCGAGGCGCACCACATAGACAAACCAGCTCTGCCTGCTCTCCGGCACGTCGAGCACAGGCAGAATCAGTTCCGGCACACCGGCCAGCACACGGTTGTACATCGCCGCGACCGAGGACCGCGCGGCAAGCATCTCACTCAGCCTGCGCAACTGGACGAGACCCAGCGCGCAATTTATCTCCGGCAGACGATAGTTGTAGCCAAGCTCTTCGTGCTGCAGCCAGTCGGCCGAATCGTATCGGCCCTGGTTGCGCCAGGCGCGCATTTTCGCAGCGAGCGCAGCATCGCGCGTCACAATCATGCCGCCCTCGCCGGTCGTGATCTGCTTGTTCGGATAGAAGGCGAAGACCGCGGCATGACCGAAGCTGCCCACGCGGCGTCCGCGATACTCTGCGCCGATAGCCTCGCAGGCATCTTCAATGACAACGAGCCGATGTCGCGCAGCAATGTCGAGCAGCGCGTCCATCGGTGCGGGGATGCCAAAATTGTGCACGGCCATAATCGCCCGCGTGCGCGGTGTAATGGCGGCTTCCACCTGTGCAGGATCGAGATTAAGCGTAAGCGGGTCGATATCGGCAAAGACCGGCATCGCGCGCTCATAGCGGATGGCATTGGCCGCCGCGATAAAAGTAAATGACGGCACAATGACCTCGTCACCTTCACCGATGCCGAGCGCGCGCACGCAAAGATGCAGGCCGCTGGTGCCCGAGTTCACGCCAATGCCATGCCGCACGCCGGCAAAGCCCGCCATGGCCTGTTCGAACTCGACGAGCCGCGGCCCCAGGCTGAGCTGAGGGCTGCGCAGGACAGCAGTAACGGCCTCAATCTCGGCCTCGGTAATGTCCGGCTGCGAAAGCGGGATGTTCATGCGCCCGGCTCATCTGAAAGCAGGATAGGCAGTGGCACAGCCTGCTTGATAAGAAGCGCATCGCCGAGCGGCGCGTCGGTGAGTACACGGGTGATGCGCTCTGCGGCGTGGCCATCGCCATAGGGATTTATCATCCCTGCCAGCGAAGCGCGGAATGCGTCACTGCCAGCGATACAAATCTTCGCAAGGATATCGGCAGCATCCGGCGCGGCATCGAGAACATTCCTCGCGCGCTCACGCCCCTTCTGGCGAAGGCCCACATTCACCGTCGGCAGCACAAAGGACGCCGTCTCCATGATGCCGCTCGAGGAGTTGCCCACCAGCATGCGAACATGGCGCAGCAGGCTCCAATAAGTGACCGCATCCAGATTTACGAAAACGCGGCCATCCCCTCTCTTGGCAAGGAAGCTGCGGGTGCGCTCCATAATCTGGTAGCTCCCTGCATCGGCATTCGGGAAGCAGAAGAACACCGGCTCGTCCACTTGCTCGAGCGCGGCAAACAACGCCTCGGCTTCCTCCGTCGTATCGGAACGCAGCGTCACTGGATGATAGGCAACAAGAACAGGCGGCCGGCTCAGATCGATTTCTAACTTCTTCTCCAGCTCCGCACAGCCCAGCAAGGTACTCCTGCGCAGGTGATCGAGCGAAGGCGCTCCGGCGCAGTGCACCCGCCACGGCTCTTCCCCCATGGAGAGAACACGGGCACGCGCGCCATGCGTGGAGGTGAAATGAATATGGCTCATCTTGGTGAGCGCATTGCGCACCGCATCATCGATGGCGCCTTCGCTGACTTCACCCCCTTCGATATGCGCGATGGGGATGCGCAGCGCCAGCGCTACCGAGGCCGGAGCAAGCATCTCGTAGCGATCGGCGATGAGCAGCAGCAAATCCGGCCGCATCGCACCGAGAAGATCGGCAAGGCTCTGCACCGCAACGCCGATGGTCTTCGCCATGCCGATATCGGAGTCCGAGCTCAACAGGCACTCAATCCGGCCGGCGATAGAAAACCCGTCCTTTTCGATCTCCTTCCCCGTCGCGCCGAACGCCGGAGAAAGATGCGAAGCCATCACAATCAGGCGCAGATCGACGCCGGGATGATCGGCAAGATCGCGGAGAGGCCAGTAGAGATGGCTGTAGTCCGCGCGCGAACTGGTGACCACGGCGATGGTGCGCTTGCCTGCCGTCATGCGCGCACCTCGGTCCGAGCTTGCTGCGCGAGCAGATTCTCAATCTGCTCACCAGGCCGATAGTCAGGCACGAGGAGACGAATACCGTTCAATAACTGTGACAAATTGCGCTCCTGCACTGCCGCCTCAAGCGCATCGAGCGCGGCGGAAAGCTGTTGTGGCGCAGGTTGCGGCGTGATCACCGCACGCAGCGGAAAACCTGCCCGCCCCGCGAGCATCTCCTTCGCAGCCACCAGTATTTCGTTGAGCTTCTCACCGGGACGCAGTCCGGTATAAACAATGCCCGGATGCGGTTCGGAGATCGATGCGAGGAGCCGATGCGCTACCTCGCGGATAAGCACCGGCTCACCCATCTGCGGAACGAAAAGCTGCGGCCTTTCGCCCAGGGCCAGCAGCAGCAGATGCACCGCATCCGCAAGCGTGACGAAATAGCGGCTGACCTCGGGATGCGTAACGGTGAGCGGCTCACCGCGGTCGAGCTGCTGCTGAAAATACGGCAGCACGCTGCCCGCCGAGGCCAGCACGTTGCCAAGGCGAATGACCGTGAATCCCGCCGCCAGGGTCACAAGCTCCGCAATACGTTTCGAGACGCCAAGCATGCTCACAGGCTCTACCGCCTTGTCGGTGGAAAGCAGGACAAAGCGCGGCGTGCCCGCCTCTGCTGCCACACGAACCAGCGCTCTTGTGCCGAGAGCGTTGTTGGCGATGGCAGCGAAAGCCTGCGATTCCAGCAGCGGCACATGCTTGAAAGCCGCCGCATGCAGCACCACATCGAAGCGGTGGAACTCGAAAAGCTCACGCAGCAGCTTTTCATCGCACACACTGCCTAGCACCGCCGTGTATGCCGCCTCGAGATCCTGAGTAAGCTGAAACAGGCCCTGCTCCGAGGCCTCAAGCAGCACCAGATCCCGGGGCGCGAGCGAGGCTGCCTGGCGGACAAGCGCGGAGCCGATGGAACCGCCTGCACCGGTAACCAGCACGCGCCTGTTCTCGATCAGAGCCCGGTCGATGGGCGGCAGGGACTCGAGTTCCATCGAGCGAAAAAGGGCATTCCAGCGGCTGTCACAAGGATCTGGCATCGCTCTCAGTCTATCGTTTTGCTCTTCTATAATTGGCCCCGACGATGTTCGCGCACAAATTGCTCATCCGCCGCGCCACGCTTTGCCTGGCCTCCTCTTTCTGCCTGCTCCTCTGCGCGAGCAGCGCGCCCATGGCCTTCGCCCAGGACGCTCCATCGCTTGCAGCCTCGCGGCTCAATAACGTGGGCGTAGCGCTGATGAACCAGCAGTTCACCGAGAAGGCTCTCGCAAAATTTGAGGCCGCGCACACCGCAGATACGCAGACCGCAATTCCAGTATTGAACAAGGGAATAGCGCTGCTTTACCTGCAAAAACTGCCGGAGGCCGAAACCGCTCTCGAAGCGGCGGCAAAAATCGACGCGAAGAACCCGCGCGCATGGTACGCGCTGGCGCTGGCGCACCTCGATGCCGGCAATCCCAGGCAGGCCATCGATGACATGCAGCATGTAGTAACGCTCGATCCGAAGGATGCGGACGCCCACTACTTTCTCGGCTCGTTTTACCTCAGCCTGGGTGATTACGCGCACGCCAGGCAGGAGTATGAAGCTGCGATCGAGCGGAATCCGATCCATGCCTCGGCACAGTTCGGACTCGCGCGCGCCTTGCAGCGCCTCGGCGACACACCCGGTTCCCGCGAGCACCTGAAGCGCTTTCAGCAGCTCACGCAGAATAAGATTTCGAGCCCTCTGAGCGCGGCTTACGGAGAACAGGGCCACTACGCAACTGTCGAAGACATGCTGGCGCCTCCGGTAACGCCGGGCGCAATGATCCCCGTCACGCTGAAGCCGGAAACCATTGTCCAGCCACAGAGCAACCCTGGCGCCGGACACGCCGCGGGCGCATGCCTGCTGCCGACAAAAGACAGCGGACGAGCCAATCTTCTGGTGCTCGGCAGCGGCTCGCAGGCGTTGCGTGTCTTCACTCCCTCGGCGAGCGGCTACACTGAGCTTCCCGCCGCGCAGACCGGACTCACAGCCAGCGGAGACGCCGTCGCCTGCGCTGTCGGCGACTACGATGCAGACGGGCAGCCCGACCTCGCAATTGCCTTCACCGATCGGGTCGTCCTCTATCACAACACCGGGAACGGACACTTTGAGGACGCGACGGAAAAAGCAGGCATCCGCCAGCTCAATCGCCCAGCCGGCGTGCTCTTCCTCGACTTCGATCACGACGGCGACGTGGACCTGCTGGTGACCGGCGCAGCCAAAGAGAACAGTGGCCCAAGCGTGCTATGGCGCAACAACGGCAACTCGACCTTTACAGAATGGACCGCGCCCACCGGACTTGCAGGCACAAAGACAACTGCGGGTGCCACGCTCTCCGACATCAACAATGACCGCGCCGTAGATTTGCTGGTCGCAGGCGAAGATGCCGCGCCGACGATCTACCTGAATCAACGCGAAGGAAAATTCCTGCCCCTCCCGCTCTATGCCGAGCCCGCGCTCGCCGCATCGCGCGGCCTCGCCGTCTTCGATTTCGACAAAGACGGCTGGATGGACGTAGCCGTTTCGCATGCCGGCTCTCCAGGGCTGAGCCTGTGGCGCAATAACGGAGGCAACGCCTTCGAACGGGTGCCGCTCCCTCTCAAGGATGCGACTGCTGCCTGGGGCCTGACGCCGATCGACATCGACAACGATGGCTGGATGGATCTTGCCGCGATCGTCGAAACCTCCTCTGGCGCAGAGCTGCGTGTCTTCAGAAATCGCGGTCCACAGGGATTCGAAGACGTCAGCGATGCCGTAGGCGCCAGCAAGCTGAAGCTGAACAATCCGCGCGCACTGATCGCGGATGACATCGACGGAGACGGGGCCGCAGACCTGATCGTGACGCAGGCGGATGGCTCCGTGATCGCGCTGAAAAATATCGGCGGCAACAAAAATCACTCCCTGCGGATTGCACTGACCGGGCTCGCGGACAACAAGACAGCCATCGGTACAAAAGTTGAGGTCTTCTCGAACGGACAGAAGCAGAAATTCGAGATCACCGGCGGAGCAGGCTATCTGAGCCAGGGTGCGACGGAAATTCTGGCCGGGCTCGGACAGAGCCAGCAGGTAGACGTGGTGCGCCTCCTGTGGCCGACCGGCGTGCCGCAGGACGAGATCGATATCTCAGCGGCGAAACCTCTTGAGCTCAAGGAATTGGATCGGCGCGGCAGCTCGTGCCCGGTGCTTTTCGCATGGGATGGCACAAAGTACCAGTTCGTTGCCGACGTGATCGGCGCAGCCGTCGTCGGACACTGGGTCTCTCCAACCGCGACCAACCAGGCCGATCCGGATGAATGGATTAAAGTGGAGGGCTCGCAGCTCAAAGCCCGCAACGGCTACCTGAGCCTGCGCTTCGGCGAGCCGATGGAGGAGATCAACTACATCGATCAGCTGCGGCTCGTGGCCATCGATCATCCCGAAGGCACCGAGGTCTATCCGGACGAGCGCTTCCTCGACGAATCACCCTTCGCATCGGGCAAGGCTGTCGCGGCCTCTGCTCAGACACGGCCGCTTGCCGGAGCCTGGGACGATCATGGGCACGACGTACTGCCGCTGCTCGCCAGGCGCGATCATCAGTATGTGCGCGACTTCACCAACCTGAGCTACGCAGGCTACGCCAACATGCACACGCTCACGCTCGATCTCGGCACATGGTCTCCTGCAAACCCGCTGCGGCTCTTCCTGCATGGCTATATCGAGTACTTCAGCGCAAGCTCGATGTATGCCGCGTGGCAGGCCGGCCTCAAGCCGGTATCGCCGTATCTCGAAGCGCAGATGCCGGACGGCAGCTGGAAGCGGATCATCGACGACATGGGCTTTCCTGCGGGTCTGCCACGCACCATCGTCGTCGATCTCACCGGCAAGTTGCCCGCAGGCGCGACAAAGGTCCGCCTCACCACGAATCTGCAGATCTACTGGGACCAGGCGCTGGTAGACAATGGTCCCTCGCAGAGTGTGCCGATGCGGCAGACAGAGCTACCGCTGGGAATGGCGCACCTCGCCTTCCGCGGCTACCCGCAGCAGATCGAGGGCGCAACCCCGGGCGACCTCACCTACAACTACGAGAAGATCAGCCAGACAGGCCCCTTCGAATGGCAGCGCGGCCCATACACACACTACGGCAGCGTGACTCCCTTGCTGGCCGCGGCCGATAACCGGTACGTCATCTTCGGCAGCGGCGAAGAGATCGATGCGGAGTTTGCAGCCTCATCTCTGCCGCCGTTGCCGCCGCACTGGAAGCGCGACTACTTCTTCTATGCGAATGGTTTTGTGAAGGACATGGATTTCTACGAAGCGATGCCCTTCAGCGTGGCACAGCTTCCCTTCCACGAAGAGAGCAGCTATCCGTATCCGAAGTCCGAGCATTATCCTGAGACGCCGGAGACACTGCGCTACCTGCTGAACTGGGATGATCGCTTCGAGTCCGGAGACCGGCTGCAGCACTTCCAGTTCGATTACACGCCGGTCAAGTCGGAACCGGATACGCAACCATGACGGTGACATTTCTCTCGGCCCGCGAACAGCTGGCCATGCTGCGCGCGCGTAAAATATCGTCCATCGAACTCGCCGAAGAACATATCCGTCAGATCGGGCAATGGAATAATGCGCTTGGAGCCTTCATCGAATTTGATGCCGGGCGCGTGCGCGAGCAGGCGAAACGAGGCGCGAGCGGTCCACTCGCCGGACTCTGCCTCAGCTCGAAGGCGACAGTGCCCATCGCCGGCTATCGCTGCGAGATTGGAAGCGCGCTGCTCCGCGGCGACGTCGCAGAGCAGGATGCCGAAGCCGTGGCCCGTCTGCGCTCCGCCGGCGCGACGCTTCTCGGCACAACAAACTGCCCCGAATTCCTCATGGCGTATGAGACCGACAACCTTCTCTACGGCAAGACGCGGAATCCATGGAGCCTCGATCACTCGGCAGGCGGCTCGAGCGGCGGCGAAGCCGCAGCCATTGCAGCGGGCATGTCCGCCGGAGGCCTGGGCAGCGACAGCGGCGGCTCGGTGCGCGTGCCCGCGCACTTCTGCGGCATCAGCGCATTGAAGCCCACACCGGGACGCGTCCCCGGGCGCGGACATACACCGCCATGTATCGGACCATTTTCCATCCTCGGCGCAGTCGGTCCCATGGCGCGCACCATCGGCGACGTCGCCTTGCTCTTCGAAGCACTCGCCGAACAGGATCGCCTCGATCCGGCGAGCCCGCCGCTATCGTTGCGTGAGATGTCGATCGAATCCGCAAAGCAGGTACGGATCGGCTGGCTGGAAGAGGATGGCCTGACTCCCGTGACGGAAGAGACGCGCGAGGCTGTGCGAGCCGCCGTGCAGTCCCTCGAAGCGCAAGGCTTTCATGTGGAGCCCTTTCGCCCGGCCGCTCTCGAAGAGGCGCGGCAACTGTGGTGGAAATTCTTCATGCAATGCGGCGCCATGTTCTATGCGCCGGCCATCGCAGGCCGCCAGGCAGAGCTCAGCCCCATCTTTCGCGAGTTTTTGCACCTTTCCGGCGAGGCGCCGCCGCTCACGGCGACACAACTGCTGGATGCCTGGGCGCAATGCGATGAGGTGCGCGGAAAGCTGCTGGCAGAAATGCGCGAATACCCCATCCTGCTGCTGCCGGCGTGTTCAGTGCCCGCATTCCGGCATGGAGAGCGCGAGTGGAAGATCGATGGCCAGCCGGTGCAGTATCTCGACGCGATGCGTTACACCCAGTGGTTCAACCTGCTGGCCGCGCCCGCCGCGGTCGTGCCGGTCAGCCAGTCCCGCAATGGACTGCCGATCGGAGTGCAGATTGCGGGCCGTCCGTTTGAAGACGAGCTTGTCCTCACCGTAGCAGGGTGCGTCGATCGGGCCTTTGGATACCGGCCGCCGCCGCTCGTCTACCCTGCCGCGCCGTAATCGTAACTGCGACAGCTACAAAACATCGAGGAGACGCTCGAGGCGTACTCCGCGCGAAGCCTTCAACAGAACTACATCCCCAGGCTGGAGATGCTCGTGGAGCCACGCACCGGCCTCTTCGGGAGTTGCAAAGAAATGGGCCTCCCGGCCACGCTTTGCGACTTCTTCGACGATATGAGCAGCCGCTCCCCGCACGCCGAGCACAATATCGATCTTCTCTTGAACGGCACGCGCGCCGCAGGCCGTGTGGAGCGCCGCTGCCTGCGCACCCAGTTCGAGCATTTCGCCTGCAACCAGAATGCGGCGTCCCCCCTCCCCCACCGGGACCGTAGCCAGGGTCGCAATCATGGCCTTCAGAGCTTCAGGGTTCGAATTGTAACTGTCGTTGATAATGGTCGCGCCGCGCACAGAAACAGCGCGCCCGCGCTTCTCATCCGGCAGCAACGCCTCAAGAGCCCGGCAGCAGGCTTCGAGAGGGATGCCCGCTGCAATCCCCACGGCGATGGCCGCAAGCGCATTCGAAACATTGTGCTCACCCGGCAGATGCAGATGCAGCGACGCCGTCTCCTGCCCCGCGAGCACCGAGACACGAAGACCATCGATGCCGAGCGGCTCGACAGCGGTAGCGCGCGGATCGGCGCAGGGACCGTACCCGAAGTAGACCACGGCGCCCTTGAAGTCGCGTCCGAATTGCGAAACATAGTGATCGTCGCAGTTCAAAAATGCGATGCCCTGGTGCGGCAGCGACTGGATCAGCTCATACTTGGCGCGAGCCACACCGGCAATGCCGTCCGGAAAAAACTCCGCGTGCGCATTGCCCACATTCGTGACCACACCCCACTCGGGCGCGGCGATGCGCGCCAGCGCGGCAATCTCACCGGCAGCGGACATGCCCATCTCAATAACCGCGACCTCGTGCTCCGGCTGGAGCTTCAAAAGCTGCAGAGGCAGGCCGAAACCGTTATTGAGATTGCCCTGCGATTTGAGGACAGCGAAACGCGCACCCAACACCGCGGCAATCGCCTCTTTCGTCGTAGTTTTTCCGGCCGACCCGGTAACGCCGACGACGCGCTTGCCCCAATGGCGCCGCACCGCCGCAGCCAACTGCTGCAGGGCAACAAGAGGATCTTCTACCGCGAGCAGCGGACCGGACACGCTGCCCAGGTGGCCAAGCTGCTTCGAGGCGACCACTGCCCCGATAGCGCCAGCAGCGAAAGCCGCGGCCACAAATGCGTGCCCATCAAAACGGTCGCCCTTCACGGCAAAAAAGAGATCGCCCGGCTGGATGGTGCGCGAGTCGATGGAGTAGCCGGTGATCACGCTGGCGTGCGGCGTATGCCCATGCAATTCCGCGCTGCACCACTGTGCGGCCTGGTGAAGTTCCAGGTTCATGCGCGCACCTCTTCCTGCAGGGTTTCAAGAGCGGCTGCTGCGACAGCGGCATCATCGAACGGAATCACGTGAGCTCCTATGGTCTGTGTCTTCTCGTGCCCTTTGCCGGCAAGCAGAACAATATCGCCGGCACGCGCTTCGCGCAGCGCAAGCGAAATCGCAGCAGCGCGATCAGGTTCAACGGCAAATGTCGTCCCCGTCGCCTCAAGACCGGGGAGCGCGTCCGCGATGATGGCCGATGGCTCTTCGCTGCGGGGATTGTCCGAAGTAAGAATGACAAAATCGCTGCCTTCGCCGGCAGCCCGTCCCATCAGCGGACGCTTGGCGCAGTCGCGATCGCCACCGCAGCCGAAGAGCGTGAGCACGCGGCCTCCGCTCGATGTCACAAATGCGCGCGCCAGGGCAGTGAGGTTGCGCAGCGCATCGTCGGTGTGAGCGTAGTCGACAACCACGGTGAAGGGTTGTCCGCGATCCACAGTCTGGAAGCGGCCTGGCACGCACTCGAGCGAAGCGATTCCAGCCTGAATCTGCTGCAGAGAAAGATCGCGCGCAAATGCAGCCGCGCAGGCAGCGAGCAGGTTGTAGACATTCACCTGGCCCGTAAGCCGCGTTGCGATAGCGATGCTCCCGGCAGGAGAGTGCAGCGTGAAGCGCATGCCGGAGGGTTTCATCTCCACATCCGAGGCGTGAAAATCTCCGGACGCAAGTCCATACGAGTAAGTCTGCGCGCCGGCCTCACGCGCGGCAGCTCCGAGCCGAACCCCATACGGATCGTCGATATTGACGACAGCCACGCGTGGAGCCTCCGTCAGAGAGCCATCGAAAAGACGGCGTTTCGCCGCGAAGTAGTTCTCCATCGTGCCATGAAAGTCGAGATGGTCGCGGGTGAGGTTCGTGAAAATCGCAACATCGTACGGCACGGCAAAAACACGGCCCTGCTCGAGCGCATGTGAGGAAACCTCCATCACCGTTTCGCTCGCTCCTGCATCCACACCTTCACGCAACAGCTCGTAGAGATCGCGCGACTCGGGCGTGGTGTGCGGCGAAGGACGAACGCTCCCCGCAACGTGATATTCGATCGTGCCCACCAGCACCGTCTTACGCCCGGCATGATTCAGAATCGCGTCGAGCAGAAAGGCAGTCGTCGTCTTGCCATTGGTTCCGGTCACACCGCTGAGCTTCAGCGCACGCTCCGGATGGGCATAAAAATTCGCCGAGGCCAGAGCGAGCGCATTGCGCCCATGCGCGATGAGGGCTGCCGCAGTCTCGGGATGATCGCGGCGCAGCCCGGCAAAGGCTTCGGCAGAATCCGTAAGGATAGCCGCGGCGCCCAGCTCAAGCGCTTTCGGAATATAGCGATTGCCGTCCGTCGTTTCGCCCTGCATGGCGACGAAGAGGCCACCGGGCGGAATGCGGCGCGAATCGTACTCCATGCCGCGGAGAAGCGGGTTCTGACCGCCACGATCGAGAAGTGGAATGCCGGCGAGGACGTCGTCGAAGGTCATACTGGAGATGATTGTAGCGATCCGCGCGGCTGCGTGCTGCACAGGCGCATCAGCGCCCGAAGCGCACCACCACGGAGGTACCTTCCGGGACCATGGTTCCGGGCGCGGGAGCCTGCTCGCGCGCAATACCGCTGCCCAGCACCTTCACGGTGATGCCGATGCTGCCCGCCTGCTCGATCACCTTGCGCACCGGCTCACCGACAAACGAGGGCACGGCAACCTTCTTGCCGGAGGCCACCATCACGCCTCCACCCGGAGTAGAGCTGGTGGACGATGGCGCCTGGAGCGGCTGCTGACTCGCCCTG
This sequence comes from Silvibacterium dinghuense, assembly GCF_004123295.1. Classification (NCBI taxonomy): domain Bacteria; kingdom Pseudomonadati; phylum Acidobacteriota; class Terriglobia; order Terriglobales; family Acidobacteriaceae; genus Silvibacterium; species Silvibacterium dinghuense. The sequence continues at coordinate 133,894 of NZ_SDMK01000003.1, forward strand.
CTATCCGCAACCTCTTTGGCAGACTCTTCCTTGTCCTGCTCGCGCTTGGCCTCAAGAATCTTCGGATCGATAAGAGGCGCAGCAGGCTGACCGGGCACAACCGGCGCAGGCGGAGTCAAGCCGGCAGCCTGCTGATCGAGGTCGTGCTTCGAAACAGGAGCACGCGTGCCGTCGGCCGGCGAAGAGCGCAGCGGATCATTCGCCGGAAGATTGTTGACCTCGGCAAACAACGAATCCAGATCGTCGGCGTTATCCTGCGGCGCATCGTCCACGGCCTTCGCGGCGCTATCCGCCTTGGCGATCTGCACCGGCGTCCTCAGCGGCTGATCGTGCGGAACGCCAAGGTATTCGAGAATCTCCTGCGCCAGCTCCTGAAAAACAGGACCGCTGGCCTCGGCGCCGAAGTGCATGCTGTGGTCCGGAGAATCGGTGATGACCGCAATCGTCACCGCCGGATTGTTCACCGGCGCAAAGCCCACAAACGATGCGACAAAGTTCGTCTTCGAATAAGTGTGCGTGCGCGGATCGATCTTCTGCGCGGTGCCGGTCTTGCCCGCTGCGCTATAGCCATTGAGCTGGGTCGTGAGGTGTCCGGTGCCGAACTCCACCACGCCTTCCATCATCTTGCGCATCTGCGCCGCCGTCAGCGTCGAAATCACGCGGTGTGAGCCATCCGGCAGCGGATTCGGCAGCTCCGTTTCAGGATGGAAGGTCGCAGGCTGCAGCTTGCCATCGCCCTTCACATCGTTGGTGCTCTGCATCAGGATATGCGGCGGCAAATAGACGCCCCCATTGGCAATCGTCGAAGCCATGGTGATGAGCTGAATCGGCGTCACCGCCACTTCCTGTCCCATGGGGATAGAACCGATGGTCGTCGGATTCCACTTGCGCACCGGCTTCAACAGGCCGCGCGTCTCATCCGGAAGCTCGATGCCGGTCCTGTCGCCGAAACCGAATGCCTTGATGTACTGGTAGAACCGCTCGGCGCCCATGCGCTGCGCCAGGCGGATGGCCGCCACGTCGCTCGACTCGGCCAGGGCCTTGGCCACGGTAATGTTCCCGAAATGCTCGCCGGGAGCATCGTGCACGATGCGTCCCGCAACATTGATCTGTCCACCGCCGCAGTCCACCATCCCATCCGGCGTAGCCACGTGCTCTTCGAGCGCGGCCGAATAGGTAACCAGCTTGAACGTCGAACCCGGCTCATACACATCGCTCACCGCGTGATCGCGCAGCAGGTCGGTCGTGGCATGGCGAAAATCGTTCGGATCGAACGTCGGCCGCACCGCCAGCGCAAGAATCTGCCCGGTATGCGGGTCCTGCACGACCACCGTACCGACCTTCGCGTGAGTGCGTTCCATATTGTGCTCGAGCGCACGCTCGGCCATGTACTGAATGTTTTCGTCGATAGTCAGAACCAGGTTCTCACCCGGAAGCGGCTCGCGCTCTTCACTGCCCAGGCGATGGCGCCGCGCATCGACATTCGTGTACATGCGGCCCGGCGTGCCGTGGAGATCCTCGTCGAAATTCTCCTCGAGACCTCCAAGCCCGTTGTCATCGATACCGACATACCCAAGCACCTGCGCGGCGATATCGTTGTTGGGGTAAAAACGCTTGAACTCCTTGACCGTGTAGACGCCCTTGAGATCCAGCGCCTTCACCTTCGCAATCACCGCCGGGTCCTGCTTGCGCGCAATCCACGCGAAGTTCCGCGAGGCATTCAGCCGGGCAAGTATCTGCGCGCCGGAAGTGAAGGTATCGGTAGGATCGGTGTGCACCACCGCAGCCAGCGCCGTGGCCTCGGCGGCCTTGTCGTTGCCCACTTCCGTCGGCACGGCGAAAATCGAATCGGCCAGCACCGTCATGGCCAGCTCATGCAGATTGCGATCGTAAAGAATGCCGCGGCGCGGCGCCACCTCGAAGGTACGCTGCTGCTGCCGTGCAGCCCGCTCTACCCATTCGTGATGCTGAAAAACCTGCAGCCACACCAGGCGAAAGCAGATGATCAGGCACCAGAAGCTGAGAAACACCAGCACATTGAGCACCCGCATGCGCCGCATCGGCGTGACGACACCGGCCTTCGATACGGGCTGTACTGGCGTAAAAGACGGACGGTTCATGGCAGGAACAGGTGAAGCATCATTATCTCAATCCCATTCCTGGGTGCCCTAAATCTCGACCGGTCAAGATGCCCATTCGCAGCATCCCAGCTCGCGACCCAAGGGAGCGGAGGCCGCAGGCGATCCGCCCTGCACGAAGCAGCCGAAGGCGAAAGGCCTGGACGGCCAGTCCTAGCGCATCACCGGAAGCATCGGCGTGGCCTCGGCCAGCGCGGGCGCGTTCGGATCGGCAACCGCATCGGGACGAACCACCTGGCCGGGCTGCGGCGCGGTGAGACCGAGCTGACGCGCCATCTGGTCAATGCGGGCCGGATCGCCAAGATCGGCCTCGGAAAGACGAAGCTGGAGGTTCTGCTCCTCGAGCTGCTGCAGCTGCTGCTTCTCGCTCTCGATGCGATAACCGTACTCGATGGAGCTGAGGTGCTGCCAGCCGTACGTCATGATGAGCGCGAAGAGCGTCGCCATCACAACTGCGAAGAGACGCATCTCCTTGGCGCGTGCCGGATCGGCCGCCTTGACGATGCGGCTGTTGTCGAAACGCTTGACGAAAAAGACCTCGGGCGTGGGACCGCGGCGGGCGCGCTGCTGCTGTGCCGCAAGCAGCTCAAGGTTACGCTCCTGCATGCGGTCAGCGGCGCGGCGAGGGGTATCGAAAATGTTGGGGGACGCGATTGCCTGTGTCGCCATGGGTTGTCTCCCTGCTCTCTGCTCTACTTCAAACTTGTCGTTCTCCTCAAGCGACCGGGCCGGGGCGCTGGGTTCTGAGGAGAGGTCTTACGGGGCTCGTCTTACGCGGATAAAAACTTTCGCCGTTTGTTGCGGTGGGACGACCCCGGCCCGATATGGTTAATACTTCCGCGACCGCATCTCCTGCTTCCTGCCCGGTCCCGGCTTTGCTGCCAATCTTTCCGCCGCTCGAAGCTTCGCGCTCCGGGCTCGCGGGTTGCGATCCGTCTCTTCTTCCTCGGCAATCACCGGCTTGCGGGTGAGAGCCTCATAAATCCCCTGCTGCGCGCCTTCGCGCATGGCATCCTTGGCGCGCCGGTCTTCGAGTGAGTGGAAGCTGATCACCACCAGGCGTCCGCCGGGCTTCAACAACCGGGGTGCTGCCTTGAGCAGTGACTCGATCTCGCCTAACTCGTCGTTCACGTAAATTCGGAGAGCCTGGAAGGTTCTGGTCGCCGGATGAATGCGGTCTGATTTCATTGGCGGGGCCGCAGCCCTCACGATGCCGGCTAATTCTGCCGTCGTCGTAACTGGCCGGGCCCTGACAATGGCTCTGGCGATTCTCCGCGACCTCCTTTCCTCTCCGAATTCGTAAATCAGGTTGGCGAGCTCTTTTTCGTCCATCTGATTTACCACTTGTGCGGCGGAGTACCCCTGGCGCGGATTCATCCGCATCTCCAGTGGCCCATCCGCCTGAAAACTAAAACCTCTGTGTGCCTCGTCGAACTGCAGCGAGCTCACGCCGAAGTCGGCCAGCAGTCCGTCCAGGCTCGCCGGCTCAATCAGCTCGGCCATCCCGGAAAACTCCGTGTCGTGCAGGATCACCTCGGGCATCTCCGCGCCCAGCTCTTCGCGCAATGCCTGGAGCCTGGCCTTCGCCAGCTCCAGCGCCTCGGGATCGCGGTCGAAGGCAATCAGCTTGCCCTCCGGCCCAATCGCCCGCGCAATCGCGCTCGAGTGTCCTGCCAGTCCGAGCGTCGCGTCGACATAAGTGCCGCCGCGTCGCAGGTTCAGGTATCGGATCGCTTGTTGTAAAAGAACTGGCACATGGCGTTCCCGTTCTGTCATGTGCTCCCCCTCAGGGGTTACCTTTCTACAAACCGAAGCTTTCGAGCGCCTGCTCGTCTTCTGCCGTCATGGGCGATTCGTCCATCATCTGCACAAAGTTCTCGCGGTTGGTCACCTTGAGGAACGTGTGCATACCGAAGATCAGGACATCGCCTAACGTACTGGTCTTTTCGCGCAGGAGCTGCGGCAAGAGAACTCTGCCCTGCGTATCCATATCAACCGTCTGGCCGTAATAGTTGATGTAGTTCATCAACTTTTTCTTGGCCGGGTTGGAGTTGGGAATCGCGGCGATCTTCCGCTCGATCTCTTCCCATTCCTTCATCGGGTGGATCTCTACGTCCACGCCGTCCCTGCTCGTGATGTAGAAGGTTTCGCCGTACTGCTTCTCTTCCATCACCCGCTTGAAGTCGGCAGGGAGCTTCAAGCGCCCCTTTTCGTCGACTCGAGTTGGGTAATTGCCGCGAAACATAATCAAATCCGTCGCCCAACCGGAGTCGGTGTGCTAACGTTCCACAGCGGCTAAGGGATGAGGGCTAAAAACCGTATCTTCGAACCACTTTAGACCCTTTTGGGCCTCTTTCGTCCACAATCGTAGCGCACTGAGCAAAGTCGTCAAAGGAGAAAAATTGTGGATTCTTCGATTTGCGCCGAAAGTGTCTGATTTCAGCGCTGTCGTGACAGGAAAACCACTACCCCTTGCGGTTACCCAAAGAAATTACCCACAATTAGCAGTGTTGACTGTTATGAGTCCGTACTCTTCTTAGCGCTTGCCAGAAAAGGTTGCTTCGGCTACGCGAGAATTTTCCTGCTCTGCCCCACGCACCCGCGCTCTGGAACGAACATAGAACAAAAGAAAGAGCACCACCAGCAGGTTTACGAAGGACAAGGTGACCTTGATCCACGTGAAATGGTGGAAAAGCTCGAATGCCTCCCAGGGCAGAAACGACGCAGTCAGGATCAGCGTTACATATTCAGCCCAGGTCTTCCGCAACAGCAGCCCGACGCCCTCTATCGTGTGCAGCCCGGCGTAAGCGAAGATGCCGAGACTGATCTGCTTCAGGCGATGCGGGCTGATCAGCGCAATCTTGTCCAGCAGAAGATTGACGAAGCGTCCTTCCGGATCGAGCCGCAGCGCCGTAATCACGCGCGTGGCCTCATCCACCAGGTCTTTATGCAGAAGCCTGAGAGCGCCGATGCCCAGCAGGATACAAAGCAGAGCTTCCAGCATCTTGAGCCCGCCGATCGCCATCACCCAGCCTTCCATGGCGGTAGGACGGGAATGCGTATGGCTGGCCTTGGCTGTGCTCTCGGCAGTAGAGGATGAGGTGGTAGTCGACATCAGAAACCGGGCGCCACCTCGACAAAACCGGATGGCACTTCCTACAGGATAAATGCTGTAAGCAGAACCGGAGATGCACCAGGCCCATCCATAGAGGAAGGAATCCATATTGGAAAAAGCGCCGCTTTCTCCATCTCCTCCGGGAAATCCTTCATCCCCCTCCAGATCGCGACCAAAGGAAGCGGAGGCCGAAGACGATCCGCCCTGCGCGAAGCAGATGGATACCCCATCCAAGCCCCGCTTGGGTGGCCCGCTTGGGTGGGAAGACACGAACCCCCAAGAGCGCAAAACTGAACTACACCCTATCCCCTAAACCCTATCCCCTTAAAGGACATGATCCCAAAGCCGAAGCTCCGCTTCCTGGGGCTTCTGCTCCACATGCGACGCAACATCGAGGATCATCGTCTCGCGGCCGGTGCCGGTGTACTCCGGCCACGTGGGCAGACCGGGCGCGGCCGGCGTTTCACCCTTGATGAAGGCTACCCAGGCAATATGCATCTGCTTGGCGATCACCGCTTCCGCCGCGGCATTGGAAACCGTCGCGTGCGGCTTATCCCACACCAGCGGAATATCGAGCGAATGGTAGGCATAGCCCGAGAGCCGCCCGCTCGTCTCAAGAAAGTCCAGACGGTACATCCACGTCTTCCCTCCCGCGGCAATGTGCGCATCGGCCACGCGAATCGAGGGAACCCAGTATTCCTCCGCGGAGAGCGCGCGGATGCGCAGCTGCTCCACGCTCAGCTCGGGATAGATCGCCTTGTACTTGCGATACACCGGCAGGAACTGTTCCAGCGTGATGTTGCCGATGTCCTTCGCCGTGGCATCGCCGGTCGGATGCGGTCCGACAAAGAGCGCGCTCTCATCGCGGTTGGTCCCGATAAGCAGCCGCTTCCCCTTTGTGTTCCCGGCCGAGATGGTAAGCACCGGCAGCTTCGGCAGCAGGTCTCCATCGATCTCGCAGCGCAGCGGAAAATGCTGCGGCCAGTCGGAGATGAAATCATGCTGAACCTGGATCAGCTGTGTTGCAGCAGCCGTGCGCAGCGCCGCAATCTCCTGGCCTGACTGCTTCTTCCACGCATCGCCATATCCCTGCGCCACGCGGAAGGAGTTCTGCTGCGGCCAGACGCGCTCGGCGCCGCCGCTTTCCGAAATCATCTGCTGGAAGAGCGGCTGCGCCTCCGGAACGCCCATGAGGATATCCGTAAGCTTCGCCCCGGCCGATTCGCCGCCGATCGTGACATGATCCGGATCGCCGCCAAAGTCGGCAATATTCTCGCGAATCCAGCTCAGCGCGGTGATCAGATCACGCAGCGCGCTGTTCCCCGAACCGGCATAGTCATCGCCGAGCAGCGGCGCCATGTCGAGAAAGCCGAACACACCCAGCCGATAGGCCACCGTCACGCAGACCACGCCTTCGCGCGCAAACTCGCTGCCGTCGTAGATCCCCTCGAAGGCATGCCCGCCGGTAAAGCCGCCGCCATGAATCCAGACAAAGACCGGATACGGACCCTTCCCCTCCGGCGCCCAGATGTTCAGCTGCAGGCAGTCTTCGCTGTGCGCGATCCGCGGCTCACCGAACTGCATGGGCGAGGTGCCGAACTGCGTGGCATCGCGCTCCCCCTGCCAGGGCTTCACCTTCTCGGTCGGACGAAAACGAAGATCGCCGACCGGCGGCTCGGCAAAAGGAACGCCGCGAAAGATGCGGATACCCGCAGCGCTGGCTCCACGCAGAGCACCGGAAGCCGTCTTGACCAGCGGTCCCGGACTTTGCGCAAAGGCGCGCAGCGGGCTGCCTGCACGGAAGGCAAGCGCGGCAGCCGGCGCTGCCATCGCGATCTGCTGGAGAAACTGCCTGCGGTGAATACCCTTCCCGGCATGGCGAGGAATCATCGTTGCGTAGCCCCTAATGTGGAGGAGTGGGAGTAGAGGAATCTAGAGCTGGTGCGGCGCGGCGCAGGCTCATGGCTGCATGCCTCGTGCCGGATTGGCGCTGAGACTGATGAGGTTGGCAAGGATGCGGTACGCTCCGGGCACCGCTTCAGGAAACTGGCGATAGAGCGCATACGCGGCGTAGATATACAGTCCCTTGCCGTAAGGCGCAATCAGCAGGCCTCCGCGCTGCGGGTCCTGGCCCGGATCAGCCACCTCGGTCAGCGGCGTGTAGTGCGCATCCCACGAAGCTGCGAAGGTGTGGCCGCGCTCCTCCACCCAGCCCGAGAAGTCGGCCTCGGTGATGCGATTAGGCCACTGAAAGAGCGGATGCGCAGGCACGAGCAGCTTCACCGGATCGGACTCATCCACCACCTTCTCCGCGCTGCCCGGCAGCGAATAAGGATACGGACCGTAGTCGCGGCTCATCCCCGGACTCTGATACTGCACAATGACCACGCCGCCGCTGTGAACGTACTCGAGCAGCCGCGCATTGTTGGCCATAAGATCGCTGCGGTTCGAATACGCGCGGATACCGACAAGAATCGCGTTGTAACGACTCAGATCGGCAGAGGCGAGATCGGACGCCGTGAGCAGGTGCGGCGCAACGCCCAGCTGCGTAAGAGCCTCGGGAACCTCGTCGCCGGTGCCCATGATGTAGCCGAGGCGCAGACCAGGAGCAACCTTCACATCGACGCCGCGCGCACGGTAAGTCGCAGGGCGGTCGAAGAAATACGGGCGCAACCCGGGATATCCCACCCGCTCCACGCCGGTGCTGTACTCGCCGTTGCCGCTCTGCGCCACCGCGCGAAGATCATAGGCCTGCGCAGCCAGACCGGCAGGATGAATCGTCACCGTATCGGTGACAGATGCATTCGGAGCCAGATGAAAGCTGCTCGAAGCAGGCTCCGCGGTCCACCCCTGCGGCAGTTCCAGATGCAGCGTGCCGTCGGCCGTATCCGGCTGGTAGTTCTTCACCGAGACCGTCAGAGGAAAAGACTGCGCGCCCAGCGGCACCACTCCGGCATGCGCGGTGAGATTCACGGCCAGCCGCGGCATCACCACCAGCGGCTCGAAGAGATTCCCATAGCCGTGCTCGCGATGGTTCGTCTGCACCACCTGTCCGATGCGGATCGGCACGCCGTTGTATTCGAACTCCGCCCAGCCCGCGAGCGGATACGGCGCGAACGGCTGATTCAGCAGCTTCGGATCGGAAATGTCGTAATAAGGCTGCGCCGGGGAAGGCCGCGAGAAATAAGGCTCCGTGGGCAGCGCATCGTGCGGCACGGTCACCCGATAAAGGATGTCGCCCTCGTGGCTGGCCGCGGTATCCATGCCCGGAGCACCGGCGCGTTCGAACTTCCAGGGGGGTTCGCCACTCGAGGCCAGCCAGGTCTTCGTGAGCTTCAGATTGCCGCCGGTCGTCCACAGCCCGGCGCTGGTCACGTGCAGCCGCACAGTGAACTGCTCGCTGGGCACAACCTCGGTCCGCGTCTCCTCGGCATTGAGCGAGAGTGAGACATTCTTCGAGCCATCTTCCGGGATCACCAGCGCATTTACCTGCAATCCAAGCGCCTCTGCCAGCGCGGTATTGAACTGCGCGAGCTTGATCTCCAGCTCATGCGCGACATTCGCCTTGTCGTCCGCGCTCAGACTGCTCGCCTGCACCTGGTCGAGAAGCGACTGCGTTCGCTGCGCGCCCAGCGCAAGCTCGGGCGCGATCTTCGCCGGATTCGACGGCAGGTAGTTGAAGGTGGCCGTCATCACATGCTGATCGATCTCTTTGAGGGCAGCGGTGAGAAATGCTGTATCCCCATGCGCCAGCGAAGCGATACCGGCAAGCGACGTATCGATGCCGTCGAAGAAGTTGGTCTCGCGTCCTCCGTCCGCCGCAGGCTCCTGCACATGCGATCCATAGCGGTGATAGGCCACGCTGAAATCGCCGGGCAGCGGAGGATTGCCTCCGCCATACTGCGATTTCTGCTGAGCCCAGCCCTCGCGCGCCATCTGCACATACGAGCGCCCGAGGATCGGGTCGTAGTTTCCTTCCGGAATCTCGACGTCGGCAGTGGGAGCCGTGTCCGACCATTTCTGCTGCACGTAATCGTAGAAGCGCACCGGCGCCCACTTGTTGGTCGCATAGTCGAACATGCCCTTGCTGGTGACCGAGAAGAACGGCAGCCGCGCATACACCTTCAACGGCGACCACGGCCTCAGGCCCGCGGCAATCTGATCGGGAAACACGTTCGGATCACCGGCCATGCGGAAGACCTCCTGTGCCGCCTCGCCGGACATCTGGTGATGCCCATGGCCGTCGGTGATATTCCCGGTAAACACCGAGGTGACAACCAGCGGACGATTCATGCGCACCGCACGCACCACGTCGTAGAGCACGCGGTCGCGCCCCCACTGCTGATGCGCCTCTTCAAGGGTCTTCGAGAAACCGTAGTCGGCCACGCGCGAGAAAAGCTGCTCGGTGCCCGAATACTGGTCTGCGAGCAGCAGCTCGTTGGTGCGGATGAGGCCCAGCGCGTCGTCGGCCTCGCCGGACATCGCATTCTGACCGCCCTCGCCGCGCGTCAGCGTGAGAATCGCCGTGCGCGCGCCCAGGCCGCGCGACTCGAGCGTGAGCATGCCGCCATCTTCGTCATCCGGATGGGCCACGATCATCATCAGGCTCGCCCAGGTATGCAGCTTCTTGAGCGTCTGGGCCAGACCGTCGGCGCCGCGATCCTCAGGCAGAGTCTGCGCATCGGGCGAAGCAGCGATCGCTGTCTGCCAGGGAGTGACCTGCGCGGCAAGCGGAGAAACGAACGGGAACACCGTCACGAAGCCGGCCATCGCGAGAGCGGAGGCAGCGCGGATGCGAGTGGAAGCAGCTTTGGACATGCAGAGCCAGTGTACAAAATAGGGCTCAGGACTCAGGGCTCGGATAAGAGCGGAATGCCCGGGTGCCCCACCCATGACAGTTTTCGTCATGGGTGGGGCACCGAAAACTTCAACGGCACCCCGCGCATGTCACATAGGAGAGAAACAAATCGGCATCGCGACCAACAGAAGCGGAGGCGCGAAGCGCAAAAGGCCTGGACGGCCAGTCATAGGCGGCATCCACATATAGCGATAGTAAAAGGCTGTCATTTCGACCGGAGCAGGACAGTTTCATCGTCCTGCGGAGTGGAGAAACCTGCAGTTTTCTCCGGTACTGGCAAAATCGCAGGTCCCTCCACTGCGCTTCGCTCCGGTCGGGATGACAACAATATGGGCAAGTTCTTTAGTTTCATACCAGCTATATGGGGATGCCGTCTAGCGAGCCAGCAGCGCGAACTCCGCCGCGTCGTGGCGCTCACCGGAAGCCATCAGCGCCTCGATGCGCTCCACCGGTTGGATGCCGCCGCGAGCGCCGGCGCCGGCGCAGTTGAGCGCAGCGGCCGCGCAGGCAAAGTCCAGCTGCCGCTCCAGCGGCCAGCCCTGCAGCAGCGCAAAGATAAAGCCGGCGTGGAAGATATCCCCCGCGCCCGTAGTGTCGACCACCGGCACGCTGTAAGCCGCGGAATGGTAGAAGCGCGAGCCGTCCCAGGCCAGCACGCCATGCTCGCCGAGCGTGGCCGCGGCCAGCTTGCAGCCGCTCTCGCGCTGCAGGCGGCGAAGAGCAAACTCCAGATCCGCTTCACCTGTGAAGCGATTGGGAAAGTCGCGGCTGACGATCAGGTAGTCGATGAGCGGCACCAGTTGCTCGATGCCGGCATAGAGCTCATCAAGATCGGCAATCACCGGCACACCGGCTTCGCGAGCCCAGCGGGCCGCCTGAATAGCAGCTTCCGTATCCCATCCATCCAGGTGCAGAGCGCGGGCATTCACCACCCACTCGCGGCTCAGCTCTTCGGCGCGCATAATCAACGCATCGTCGCGGCGGTTGAGCACCGTGCGCTCGCCGGTACCATCCACAAAGATCAGCGACTGCGCGCTGGCGCCGCCGGGAACAGTAAGAATCCGCGCCTCGACGCCCATGCGGTCGAACTCGCTGCGATGCAGGCGCGCCGCATCATCCTCGCCGAGCTTGCCGACGTAGCGGGTACGCAGTCCCCACTGCGCGCAGGCAATGACCGTGCTGGCTACCTGGCCGCCGGGCAGAATGCTCGAGCTGCGGTACTCGCCCTTGGCGCCGCGCGCGGGGTAATGCTGGAGGTGAATCAACGTGTCAGTGGCATTCAGCCCGACACCGGCCAGGTCAACGACCGGCGACTTCTCTGCTTGGGACATATCAAAACTCTAAACCCTCTTTCGATGCGCACGCCGGCCGCCCCGGCTCAGAAAAGATTTTCCCCGCCTGTAGATATAGGCTAAAAGCATGAAGCTCCTTCTCCGCTCCGCCGTCCTCGCTTCCCTGCTGGCAGCCCCTCTCCTGCACGCGCAGAATGCGCCCAGGGCTACGCTGCTCGCACTCTCGAAGCAGGATCGCACGCTTGCCGTCATCGACCCTTCGACGCTGAAGGTCATCGCGAAGATGCCGGTGGGCTCGGACCCGCATGAGGTGATCGCCTCCAACGACGGCCGCACCGCCTACGTCTCGAACTACGGCTTCGGAGCCTTCCATACCCTCGCGGTGGTGGACCTGGTGAACCACAAAGCCCTCAGCCCGGTCGACCTCGGGCCGCTGGCCGGACCGCACGGCCTGGCCTGGGCCGGCGGCCGCGTCTGGTTCACCGCGGAAAAGGCGAAGTCGATCGGCCGCTATGACCCCTCGAGCAAGCGCATCGACTGGATTCTGGGCACCGGACAGAACCGCACGCACATGGTCTGGGTCTCCCAGGACATGCAGCGCATCGTCACCACCAACGTCAACTCCGGCACCGTGACCATTGCCGAGCCCGTAGCGCTGCCCAAACCGCCCGCCGCACTCCCCGGAGAGCCGATGCCGAAGAGCGATTGGGATGAGACGGTCGTAAAAGTAGGTAACGGCTCGGAGGGCTTCGACGTCTCGCCGGACACGAAGGAAATCTGGGTTGCCAACGCAAAGGACGGCACCATCTCCGTTCTCTCCTTTGCGGAAAAGAAGGTCGTGGCGACGCTGCAGGCCAACGTCCCCGGCGCCAATCGTCTCAAGTTCACGCCTGACGGCAAGTACGTCCTCGTTTCCAGTCTGCAGAAGGGCGAGCTGACGGTGCTCGACGCCGCCACGCGCAAAGTCGTGAAGCGCATTCCCATGGGCCACGGCGCGGCAGGCATCGTCGTACAGCCGGACGGCGCCCGCGCATATATCGCCTGCACGCCGGACAACGACATCGCCGTGCTCGACCTGCATACCTGGCAGATTGTGGGCCACATCAACGCCGGCGCGGGCCCGGACGGCATGACCTGGACCGTTCGCCAGTAGCATCCGCACAGGAAACAGAAAAGGCTGCGCCGGCATTCCGCCTGCGCAGCCTTTCGTTTGTCCGCCTTCCCCTCACGCCCGGCTCGCACAAACGAGGAGCCACCATGCGGCAGTCGGCACAAACCCCTTTCACCACAGCACTTTCCGAGAGACATTGAACTCTCCATAAAGGCTAAATACTACTTTTTGATTATTACTCTCTAAAAGAGAGTAATAATCAAAAAGATCTATATCCATTCAAAGGGTAGTCATATGACCGCACTGACCTTACCTGACGAAAAAGAGCCCGGGAAGCCCGCAGCCACCCCGCCAGAACCTGGCGATCCCGCCACCGATCCCCAAATCGATCCCCAAATCGATCCAAAGATCGAAAAGCTGACCCGCGAGATCATCGAGCGGGTCGCCGACAAATGGACCATGCTGGTGATCGAGGCGCTCGCCACCCACGGCATTCTCCGCTTCATGCAGATCGGCGAGCGGGTAGACGGCATCAGCCTCAAGATGCTGACCAGGACCCTGCGCCAGCTGGAGCACGACGGCCTGGTGGTCCGCACCGTGCACCCGGTCATCCCGCCCCACGTCGACTACGAGCTCACGCATCTCGGCCTCAGCCTCAGTGAAGCCTTCTGCGGCGTATGGATATGGGCAGAGACGCATCACGAGGAGATCGAACGCGCCCGCAAGGCCTTCCCCATGCGGTAGTCTGAAGCTTCGATTCCCCTCTACCGACGCGACTTTGGCCGACCCCGAACAGATCGTATCCGGACAGCCCGCACTCGAGCGCCGCATCGGCCTGGGCAGCGCCATTTCGCTGAACATGATGAACATGATCGGCGTGGGCCCCTTCATCACGCTGCCGCTGGTCGTGGCAGCGATGGGCGGCTCGCAGGCGGTGCTGGGCTGGCTGCTCGGAGCGCTGATCGCTATCTGCGACGGCCTGGTGTGGGCCGAACTCGGCGCGGCCATGCCGGAGGCCGGCGGCTCCTACGCCTTCCTGCGCGAGATCTATGGCCGCAACGGAGCCGGGCGCATGATCTCGTTCCTCTACATCTGGCAGCTCGGCTTCAGCGCGCCGCTCTCCATCGCTTCGGGATGTATCGGCCTCGCACAGTACGCGGCCTGGCTGTGGCCGGCGCTGCATACGCCGATCCTTCATTTGCCCGGTGGCGCCTCCATCCCGGCAGTGAGTTTTCTGGCCGCGGCCACCTGCCTGCTAGCCGTGGCCATGCTCTATCGCAATGTCAGCACCATTGCCCGCACCGCCTGGGTGCTCACCGGTGGAGTGCTCTTCACCATCGGCGCGGTCATTGTCGCCGGGTTTACGCACTTCCATGCCGCGCTGCTGCGCCCTGCGCCACACGCCTTCGATCTGCACGCAGGCTTCTTCGCCGGGCTGGGTTCGGCAACGCTGCTCGCCACCTATGACTATTGGGGCTACTACTCGGTCTGCTTCCTCGGCAGCGAGGTCAAGGAGCCGGGGCGCACCATTCCACGCGCGGTTCTGTGGTCCATCGTGATCGTCGCCGCGCTCTATCTCGCGATGAACGTGAGCGTGCTCGGGGTCATCCCGGTACAGGAGCTCACGCACTCCGGCACCGCCAAACTCGCTATCGTGTCTACGTTAATGCAGCAGACATTCGGTGCCGGCACAGCCCGTGTGCTCACACTCCTGGTCATGTGGACAGCGTTCGCCTCCGTCTACTCGCTGCTGCTCGCCTACTCGCGCGCCCCCTATGCCGCCGCGCTCGACGGCAACTACTTCCGCGCCTTCGCGCATGTGGACAAGCGGCACAAGTTTCCGTCTGTTTCCCTGCTGGCACTGGGCGGCATGGCAGCCATCTTCTGCTTCTTCCATCTGGCAACGGTGATCGCCGCGCTGGTCGCCATCCGCATCCTGCTGCAATACCTGCTGCAGCAGATCGGCGTGATCGTGCTGCGCATACGACGGCCGGAGATGCCGCGCCCTTTCCGCGTGTGGCTCTATCCGCTGCCGCCGCTGGCTGCGCTGGCCGGCTTCCTGTTCATCGTCTTCTCGCGCAAGGAAGCCTCACGCGAGCTGCTGGATGCCGTTGCCGTTGCCATCAGCGGGTCCGCGCTCTACCTCGTACGCGCCTGGCGCAGACGCGAATGGCCTTTCCGCCCTGCTCACTCCGAGGCCGACGGCGGGTGATCGCGATACTCGCTCCAGTGCGCGAGAATGGCATCGACCACTGGCCTCCCGACCGCATACGCTGCTTCGAGTGACGGCAGATAAGCGCCGAAGCGGCTCACCTTCTGCTCGGTCAGGCTCTCGGCGGCGGACATGCCCACGGGAGGCTGATCGTAGTTCGATACGGTTCTCAGGACGAGCACGCGCCGCTCGTCGACCTTGCCGGCATGAGCAAGAAAGGTGAGCGACTGCAGCGTGCCGGAATCTTCCATGCCACTGACCATGAAGTTGCCCTTGCCGCCGGTGTAATAGCGCGTCCAGGCATTGGCCCATGTGTCGAGCTTTGCGCCATGCCAGTACGTAGAAGAAGAGACCTCGTCACCCGTGGTGACAAAGGGTGGACGCTGCGCGGCAGGCTGGGCGAAGTGCGAGCGCTTCTCGCGCATGCGATCGTCGTCGGCAAGCGGCGTGGACTTGGTTAACTGGAACGCCCAGCGTGTGAGTCCGGGATTCAGTTCGTAGAGCTCGCCATAGCCCGCGTCAGCCGGCTCCTCGTAGGGTTTGGTACGGCGCAGAGGCACAATGCCGGTCGGCCAGTCGGCGGGAATCTCGCGCGCATCGAGCTCGTGCGCGATCTCCCCATCGATGACCTGCTGCACCCACACCGCGGAACCAAGCGAAACGTCGGCCGGATCGCCGCCGGCAATGCCCGCAACCAGCCAGTAGGCATGCGAGAGATCGAAGCGGGGATCGAGGCCCAGCGCCATGATGGTGGCCGCTGCCTTGGCCGTGGCCACGCCGGTCAGCACGGCGAGCATGCCATCGTTATTCATCCGCAGGTGGTGATAACCGGCATCGAGCGGCAGCACGCGGTCGAGATGCATGCGCTCGACCCAGTACTGGTATTCGCCCGGTACATCGCCGGTGTCTTCACCCTGTTCATACATGGCGACGATGACAACCTTGATCGGGATCGGATTCGGAATGGACGCGACAGCCTGCGCATGCAGGCGAAAAGCAAAGAGACAAAGCAGCAGGCCGGGCAGGATGCGGCGCAGGATCATGAGCCATCCATGGAGTGAGGTGAACGACTCCAGCCTACGTGCCCGGCCCTTTCAGAACAAAGGAATTCTCGTGCTTCCCACTCAAGCTGGTGCTGCTCAGGTGGGGGACATACGAACCGCAGGTCTCTCCACTGCGCGAGACGATAAGACTGTCTCGCTTCGGTCGGGATGACAGGCGTTTAGAAATATGCTCCGGTCGGGATGACAATGAGGCAGAGAAAAGTAAGGCGTCAGTTTGACTGCCTGTCGTTATCGGAATCGCGCGGCAGCTCGAGCGCCACCAGTCCGAAATGCGTGTCACCGGGCCTGGTCTTGGAATCGATGGCGACGATGTGGAAGCGGTGCGGTGTACCGGCACGCAGCTCGTGATCGTTCGCTGAATCGACGCTGTCGTTCACCTGCAGATGACCGCCCTTCTCCGACGAGCAGGTGAGGCCGGTGCTGGTGATCTTCAGCGCGCCCACCGGCTGGCCATGCACGCATTCGAGCACGTCGCCATAGCGGGAAAGCGGCTTGCGGTAGTAGGCAAACACCTTGTCCGGTGTGTCCGCAGTCGTGTAGCCCGCGGCGATCACACTGAAGCGGAAAGTCCCGAAGCTCAGTCCCAGGTCCACGGCTGCGCTGTCGCTCGAGCTGGATTTATCGAGCTTTGCCCCGGGATAACACGGCAGCCCGATCTTCGCCGCAGGAGCCTCGCCCTTGGCATGCATCTCCATCTGGAAGTCGGAGTTCTGCGCACAAGCGCCGACCGAGACAAGGCCGAGAACGGCAGCAGCCATACCACTGGAAAGAGAGAAAACGCGCATGATCATTCCACCCCGCAAGGCGAGTCGCCACTGCACGGGAACATACGCGGCCTGAGCCGGGGAAGTTCCATCGATATCGCGGAAAATCCGTCAGGACATCGGCTTATCGAAAGCGGAAACCGCGCGCGGCAGGGTCAGGAAGAACGAGCTTCCCAGGCCGACCGTGCTCTCCGCCCATATCCGGCCACCATGAAGATTGACGAGCCCCCGGCAGAGCGCCAGCCCCAGGCCGGTGCCACCGCTGGCGCGGGAGTCGGAGGCATCTCCCTGGCGGAAGCGGTCGAAGATCGAGTCGAGCATCTCGGGAGGGATGCCCCGTCCATGGTCGCGGACTTCGATCAGCGCTTCTTTCTCGTTCACAGCCTGAGCGCGAACGGCAATCTCGGTGTTGGGCGGAGAAAACTTGATGGCATTGGCCAGCAGCCGCGAGAGCGCCTGCTGAATACGGCCGCCATCCACCCACAGACGCACCGGTTCCGCATCCACGCGGAAGCGCAGTCCGGCCCGGCTTGCAGATGCCGCCTGCCGCTGCACGGCCTCACGCAGCAACTCCTCCGCAGAGATCTCCGCGCAATCGAGATGCAGGCGTCCGGCGCCGATCCGTTCAAAGTCGAGAATGTCATTGACCAGAAAGACCAGACGATTGCAGTTGCTGATCGCCAGGTCCAGCATCTGCTCGGCCCGGTCCGGACGCTCGGCCAGCGCACCGCTGCTCAACAGCCCCAGGGCAGCGCGCAGCGAGGTCAGCGGCGTTCGCAGCTCATGGCTCACCGTGGAGATGAACTCATCCTTCATGCGGTCGAGCTGGCGGCGCTCGGTCACATCCTGAAAGGCCACCACCGCTCCGGTGGTGCGGCCATCGTGGGTGAGCGGACACGCCACATATTCGACCGGAATCGACATGCCATCCTTTTTCCAGAAGACGTCGCCGCGCACCCGCACCGGACCTGCGCGATGCAGCGTGGCAAGCACAGGACACTGCGATTCCGGGTAAGGCATCCCGTCGGCGCGGCTGTGATGAATGAGCCGATGAATCGGCTGGCCCTGCATCTCTTCGGGCGTGAAGCCCAGCAGCTGTGCGCCTGCGCGGTTCACAAAGACAATACGGCCCTCCATGTCGAGACCATAGATGCCATCGCCCACCGACTCCAGAATCGACTCCCGCTGGCGCATCAATGCGCGCAGCTTCTCCTCCGCTTCGATCTTTTCCGTCAGGTCGATGCCGTGCCCGATCACAAACGGCTCGGCTCCGGGAATCTGGACCAGCTTATTGCGGAAAGCGATGACACAGAGAGAACCGTCCTTACGGTTCACGTAGAGAAGTCCTTCTTCCTCGCCTCGCGCCGCCATGGCATCCCAGTAGCTCTGCCATCCGTGCTGATGCTCGACATCCATGAAGTCAAGCATGTAACGGCCCACCAGTTCCTCCGGCGTATAGCCGAGATTTGCCGCTGCGAATGGATTGATCGACAGCAGGTAGCCGTTCAGGTCATGCGTGCAGATCATGCCGAGCGAACCTTCCACGAGCAGACGCGCCTGGGCTTCTTCGGCGCGCAGACGCATCTCGGTCTCATGGCGCGCGGTGATATCCGTCCCCGTCAACACGACAGCCAGCGCATCGAGTGGAGAGCCGTTCCTCGACCACGCCATGCGGCGTCTGCCGCCGTCGAGGCCGCACATCTCCAGCTCTATCGTGGCTTCGCTCTGCTGCGTGGATGCGGAGAAGAAGCTTCTCGCCATCGGCCGGCTTTCTTCTGCGAAAACGGAAAGCGGCAGAGGCTGTCCCAGTACGGCAGCAGCGGGTATCCCCGTCAGCTCTGCCATGGCGCGATTCCAGCGCGAGACACAGCCCTTGCGGTCGAGCGCCAGAAACAGAACATGCGTTCGATCGAGCAGCAACGCTTCCTCGCCCGTCAGCTCCGGACGGGGAGCTCCGCTTTGCATCAGGACTTCGCGCGGACGCATTCCTGGCGTAGACTCCGACATCGATTTCAGCTCCGGGGGATGAGTGCATCCTACTTCCTGAAAGACACCCTGCACAATCCATCACCGGATGGAGACAGTTCCTCGAAAGAGACGATATCAGTCCGGAAGCAACCTTGTGCTCTATCGAATGGGGTCTTGACGATGCCGTACTTCGGATGGACAATGCATGCCGCCGCAGCGACGGATTTCTGCATTCTTCCTACTCGCCGCTCTGAACCGACTCCCGTACAGTAAGTCTGTGTCCACCCATCCGCACTCTCAACGAGATTCCCTGAGACATTCCCAGACACGCACCCGCTCCCTGCTCCTCGCAGCAGCAGGCATGGCTCTCTTTCTTGCGGGATTCGCCCTGACCCGCTGGCCTCATGCCGCCGAGGCCATCCGCCTGGTCGGCGTGGGGCTGGTGCTCGCCTGGGCGCTGACGAAGCGGACGCTCACCGCATGGATCTTCTTCAGCATGGTGGCCGGAGTCGAACTCGGACTGGACGCACCGCAGATCGCACTCTCGACCCATGTGCTGAGCGATGTCTTCCTCCGGCTGATCAAGGTCATTGTGGCGCCGCTCATCTTCGGCACGCTGGTGACCGGCATCTGCGGCCACGGCGAGATCAAATCCGTTGGACGCCTGGGACTGAAATCGCTCGTTTACTTCGAGCTGCTGACCACCGTTGCGCTGGTGATCGGACTGGTGGCCATCCATGTATCCCACGCGGGTACGGGATTGCAGGGCTCGGTGCCGCCGGTGCATGCCGAGGCCACGGCGACGATCACCCCTGCGAATGCCGTGCCGGAGCCGCCGACGCTCTCCTGGCAGCACTTCCTGCTGAATCTTTTTCCGGAAAATATTGCCAAGGCCGTCGCCGATAACCAGATCCTGCAGGTGGCGGTCTTCGCGCTGCTCTTCGGCCTGGCACTGGCACACGTCCGCGAAGAAAAGCGCGCGCCGATGCTGCGGCTGACCGAATCGCTGACCGAAACCATGTTCGCCTTCACCAACCTGGTGATGTATGCGGCGCCTCTGGGCGTAGGAGCGGCGCTGGCCTTCACCATCGCGCAGTCCGGACTGGGCGTGATGGTGAATCTCGGCAAGCTGCTGCTCACGCTCTACGCAGCGCTCATCGCGTTTGCCTTGCTCGGCATGCTGCCTGCGGCGCTGATCGCGCGCATCCCGGTGCGGCGATTCCTGCGCTATGTCGCCGAGCCGGCCACCATCGCCTTCGCCACCAGCACCTCAGAGGCGGCGCTGCCGCGCGCCATCGAAGCGATGGAAGCCTTTGGCGTGCCGCGGCGCATCGTGGGCTTCGTGATCCCCACGGGCTACAGCTTCAACCTTGCAGGCTCCGCGCTATACCTGGCCCTGGCGTCGATCTTCGTGGCACAGGCTTCGAATATTCATCTCAAGCTCAGCGAGCAGCTCATCATGCTCGGCACACTCATGCTGACCAGTAAAGGCGTGGCCGGAGTTCCACGCGCCACGCTGGTCGTGCTGCTGGCCAGCGCATCCATCTTTCATCTGCCACCGGGGCCGATCTTTGTGCTGCTGGGCATCGACGCGCTGATGGACATGGGACGCACGGTGGTGAACGTGGTCGGCAATTGCCTTGCCTCGGCAGTGGTTGCACGCTGGGAAGGCGAGCTGGGCTCCGAAACGCCTTCGCTCGAAGCTGCTGTTGCGGTTGCCGATGCCGAATAATCATCCCGGCCGCGCCTGGCTGGCCCTGGCGGTGGGCGTGGTCGCGATCTCCTGGTCGGCGGTCTTTGTGCGCTTCACGCACATGCCCGGCATTTCGTCTGCGTTTTACCGCGTCTTCTTCGCCGCGCTGTTTCTGTGGCCTGTTCTGCTGCGGCATCCGGAGCAACTGCGACGCGTGGACGGCCCGGTGCTACGCATGGCCGCGCTGGGTGGACTCTTCTTTGCCGGCGATGTGGGACTCTACAACACCGCTGCGCTGCATACCACGGCCGGCGGCGTCACGCTGCTGGGCAACAACGCTCCCATCTTCGTCGGGCTGTTGAGCTGGGCCATCACGCGGCGGCCGCCGCCGCTGCTCTTCTGGGCGACGCTCGCTCTCTCCTCGACCGGCGTCGTGCTCATCATGCGCTCCGATACCACGGCTCTCGGCATTCATGCCTCGGCCGACATCATGGCCGTGAGCACCGCCTTCTGCTTCGCGCTCTACCTGCTGGTGACCGAGCGGCTGCGCGACCGCTGCGATGCGGCGACACTGCTGGCACTCTCTTCCACTACCAGCGCAGCGGTGCTGCTGCCGGTCGCGTGGATCACGCACACTTCGCTGCGGATTCCGAACATCAGTTCCTGGGCTGCGGTGCTGGGGCTCGCGCTGGTGTGCCAGGTGATCGGATATTTTGCACTTACCTATGCGCTCGGCCACATGCCTGCGACCATCAGCTCGGTGATCCTGCTGGGTGTCTCGCCGCTGTCTGCATTCTTTGCTTATCTCACTCTGGGCGAACGTCTGACCGGCATGCAGCTGGCCGGAGGAGCACTGGTCCTGCTCGCCATCTGGCTGGCGAGCAGGATCAGGAAGACGGTCTGAGCCCGGCTTCACGCGTTCCAAAGCCGCTGTTCGACGTGGACCGATGACTTCTTACCTTACCGGGAGGTGGTGCCACCATCCACCGGCAGATCGATACCGGTGATGAAACTGCTTTCCTCGGAGGCAAGAAATACGGCTGCCGATGCAATCTCCTCCGGCGTGCCGAGCCGTCCCATCGGGATCATCTTCTTGAAGTAATCGGTTGTGCCCTCGTCCGAGGTGCTGGCTCCTATATGCACCATTGGCGTCTCCGTCGGTCCGGGGCTGATGACGTTCGCCCGGATGCCGCGGCCAGCCAACTCCGCAGTCCAGGTGCGGACAAAGGACACCAGCGCTGCTTTCGTCGCCGAATATGCGCCGAAGTCCGGCACGCCCAGCTGCCATGCAGCCGATCCGGAAAGAATGATCGATGCCTTCCCGGCCAGCAGCGGGAGCGCCTTCTGCACCGTAAAGTACACTCCGCGCGCATTCAGGTTGAATTGCTTGTCATAGGTCTCGGCAGTCGAGCCGGCAAGAGAGGCAGGCTCTATGACGCCTGCATTGGCGAAAAGGACATCGACTTTGCCCTTCTCGCGCTTCACGATTTCGTAGAGACGATCGAGATCCTCGAGCTTCGAGACATCTCCCTGAACAGCCGTTACATTCTTTCCGATCAGCGATACCGCCTTGTCCAGCTCCGCCTGCCTGCGCCCGGTGATGAACACGTACGCTCCTTCTCTCACGAAGCGCTGGGCCGCAGCGAGACCGATTCCGCTGTTGCCCCCCGTGATAACCGCCACTTTGCCTTCCAGTGCACCCATCGATTTCTCCTTTGCCTGCCGGCAGCCGTTCAATTCTGGAATATTTATTCCGGAATAGTCATTACAGATGTAGGGCTCGAGAATCGGATTCACGATTTTGCACTCTAATATCAGGAGTGGCTGGCAAACATATGAAAACGGGGAACGGAAAGACGGGACGGCCGATCGGCTTCGATAAGGACGCAGCGCTCGAAGCGGCCATGCTGCTTTTCTGGGAGCGGGGCTTTGAAGGTGCGTCCATGGCCGACCTTACACAGGCGATGGGCCTCAGCGCTTCCAGCATCTATGCGGCCTTTGGCGACAAGCAGGCGCTGTTTTCCCATGCGGTGAAGCGCTATCTGGAAACCAGAGCACAATACGGAAGAACGGCACTCGAAGAGCCGACCCTCAAAGAGGTTGTTCGCGCTCTCTTCGACAGCACGGTTACGTTTCTCACGACACCCGGCCATCCGCCAACCTGCATGACGCTGGCAGGAGCAGTGGGTTGCAGCGTAGAGGCTGCGCCGGCGCGGGAGATCATGACCGAGATACGAAAACAGAATGAAGCCGCGATGAGAGAACGCTTTCTGCAGGCGCGAAAGAGCGGCGAGCTCTCCAAGGACATCCACGTGGACGACTACACCCGCTATCTCTCCTCGATGCTTGCCGGTCTCTCCATCCAGGCAGCGAATGGCTCCACGAAGGCAGAGCTCAAGCGGACCTCGCAGATGGCGCTTCGGTATCTGGGTTACTGACGAGCGACGCTTTTATTCGATCCAGCATTCCTCCGTCCGGTAAGAATTTGCGCCCTGGCCTTGATATACTGGTGGACGGAAGAAATCGGTTGCGCGGTATCAGCACAGACCCCGAAACGGGGTCTTTTTTGGTATTCGAGCAACAGGCTGTGCGAAGGAGGGTTTTTACTCTCAGCACCTTCGGTTGATGCATGGGCACATTACTCGATCAGATCCATTCCCCGGCGGATATTAAGACGCTCACCATCCCTCAGCTGGAACAGCTGGCACAGGAGATACGCGAGCGGCTTATCCTCTCGCTCTCGAAGACCGGAGGCCATCTCGGCCCGAATCTCGGCGTGGTCGAGCTGACGCTCGCCATGCACTACGTCTTCGATACTCCCACCGATAAATTCGTCTTTGACGTCAGCCACCAGGCTTACATTCACAAGCTGCTCACCGGACGCCGGGAGCGCTTCAGTACGATCCGCCAGCCGGGCGGCCTCAACGGCTTCATGCTGCGCGGCGAAAGCGAGCACGACGTCTACGGCGCCGGCCACGCGGGCACCGCGCTCTCCGCAGCGCTGGGCATGGCCGTGGCGCGCGACATGGCAGGCGGCAAGGAACATGTGCTCGCGCTGGCCGGCGATGCGGCCTTCACCAACGGCATCACCTTCGAAGCGCTGAACAACATCTCCGAGCAGACGAAGCGGCTTATCGTGGTGCTCAACGACAACGAGTGGTCGATCGACCGCAACGTCGGCGCCATTGCCCGCTATCTGCACAAGATTGTCACCAACGAGCGGGTCACGCATCTGCATGACAGCGCCTCGCGCCTGCTCGAGAAGCTTGGCGGCAAGACGGCGATCAATGTCGTCCGCCGCGCCGAGGAAGCAGCCAAGGGCATGCTGTGGCCTTCGGTCTTCTTCGAAGAATTCGGCCTCACCTACTATGGTCCGCTCGACGGCCACAACATCGGCCTGCTGATCGAGACCTTCAAGTTTCTCAAGCAGCAGGACAAGCCGGTGCTGCTGCACGCGATCACGCAGAAGGGACGCGGCTTCCAGCCGGCACTGGACAATCTGAAGAAGTTCCACGGCCTTGGACCGTACGATCCGGAGACGGGTGAGACGCTTTCCGCCGGGCAGAAGACTTATTCGGAGATCTTCGCCGACACTATGGTGAAGCTGGCGAATGAGAACGACAAGGTCGTCGCCATTACGGCGGCGATGCCCAACGGCACCGCGCTCGATCTCTTCCGTCCGCACCATCCGAAGAAGTATTTCGACGTGGGCATCGCGGAAGAGCATGCGGTGATCTTCGCGGCGGGCATGGCCACGCGCGGCTACAAGCCGTTCTGCGCCATCTATTCGACCTTCCTGCAGCGTGCCTTCGATCCCATCGTGCACGACGTCTGCCTGCAGAACCTGCCGGTGGTCTTCTGCATGGATCGCGGCAGCCTGAGCGGGGACGACGGCGCGACGCATCACGGGCTCTTCGATATCAGTTATCTGCGCTCGGTGCCGAACATCATCCACATGGTGCCGGCGAATGAAGACGAGCTGGCCGACATGCTCTACACGGCGATGCAGCACGACGGCCCGTCCGCGGTGCGCTAT
This sequence comes from Silvibacterium dinghuense, assembly GCF_004123295.1. Classification (NCBI taxonomy): domain Bacteria; kingdom Pseudomonadati; phylum Acidobacteriota; class Terriglobia; order Terriglobales; family Acidobacteriaceae; genus Silvibacterium; species Silvibacterium dinghuense. The sequence continues at coordinate 158,145 of NZ_SDMK01000003.1, forward strand.
CCGCGCGGCACCGGACCCGGCGTGGCGGTGAAGGTCCAGCCCAAGGCGCTGCCTATCGGCAAAGCCGAAGTCGTTCGTGACGGCGATGAGATTGCCATTCTCGGCCTGGGCGCTCTGCTGCCCATGGCTGCCGAGATGGCCGATCGCCTCGAAGCGCAGGGAGTCTCGGCCGCGGTCGTCAATCCGCGCTTTGTGAAGCCTCTGGACCGCGAGATGCTGGCGAGCTATGCGCGCCGCGTCTCGGCCTTCGTCACCTTTGAAGATCACGTGCTGATGGGCGGCTTTGGCAGCGCGGTGCTCGAGGCACTCAACGAGATGAACTTCCAGGTTCCGGTAGTGCGGATCGGATGGCCGGATCATTTCATCGAGCACGGCAAGGTGGACCAGCTGCGCGAGCGCTACGGCATCACCGTGGCCGCGGCCATGGAGAAGCTGGCGCCGTATCTCAAGAACAGCAAGGTGCGCCTGGTCGCCGGTTGAAATTTCGCGGCTTCCCCGCGTACTTCAAACTCAAGAGCTTGCGCGGAGCATTCGCCTTCCACCCGCCGGCACGAGAAGAAACAAAACGATATCCTGCGGTGTCCAAGCAAATGCATGCACGGAGGTGCATCTTTGAATCGAACGCTGGCCGTCCACTCTCTCCTGCTCCCTGCTCTTCTCCTTTGCGGCGCCACCACGGTCGTCGCCCAGCAGGCCGGAGCCAACGATGCTTCCGGCACCTCGCTGACGATCTATAACGACAACCTGGCCATCGCCCGCGCCACGGTCGATCTCGACCTCAAGCCGGGCACCAACGAGGTGACGACCAGTAAGGTCACCAGCCAGCTCGAGCCCGACTCGGTCGTGCTGCGCGATCCCACGGGCAGGCATCCGGTGCAGATTCTCGAACAGAATTACGATGCCGCCGTGGCCACGCAGGCATGGATGCTCAGCAAGTACGAAGGGCAGACGATCCAGTTCCAGGTGACGCACGGAGATCAGGTGTCGACCGTCTCCGGCCGCATCCTGCGCGCGCCTTCGAATAACGAGAAGGAACCGCTGATCGAGGTCAATGGGCAGATGCAGTTCAAGCTGCCGGGGCTACCGCTCTTCCCTGCTTCCACCGATGGCCTGCTGCTCAAACCGACGCTGCGCTGGAAGATCGCCTCAGACGGCGGCGAGCATTTCCCCGCGGAGCTCAGCTATCTTACGCACGGGTTCAACTGGAATGCGACGTACAACATCGTTTCGGCGACAGGCGGCAGCTCTTCGTCGGGCGAAGAGCCGATGGACCTGGTGGGCTGGGTGACGATCAGCAACAACAGCGGCACCGACTTTGCCGACGCGAAGGTGAAGCTGATGGCCGGCGATGTGGCGCAGGTGCAAAACATGGCACGCGGCTTCGCAGCCGGAGCAGCCGGCGGCGTGATGATGAAGGCCATGGCAGCTCCGCAGGTGACGCAACAGTCGTTCGACGATTTCCACCTCTATGACCTCGGGCGCACGGTCACGCTGAAAGATCGTGAGACGAAGCAGATCGAGTTCCTGCGCGCCAACGCCATCCCGGTGAAGCGGACCTATGTTTACGACGGCTCCGACAGCACCTTCGAACCGATCGGCTCGGGCGTGTATGACGATCGCAACATGGGCGTATCGAACGGCAAGACCGTGCGCATCGAGCAGGAATTTGTGAACAGCAAGGCCAACCATCTGGGCATGCCGCTGCCCGCGGGCACGCTGCGCTTCTATCGCCGCGATGCGGATGGCCAGATGGAGTTCGTCGGCGAAAACAGCATCCGTCACACGCCCGAGGATGCGACCGTGCGCCTGACGACCGGCAACGCCTTCGACGTGACCGGAGAACGGAAGCAGACCAACTTCCGCATCAGCAGCGAGGCGAAGACCATCGACGAGTCCTTCACGATCACCGTGAAGAATGCAAAGGAGGCTCCTGTCCAGGTCAACGTTACAGAGCATCTCTTCCGCGCCGCGAACTGGGACATTGTGGAGAAGAGCACCGCCTTTGAAAAGCAGGACAGCGCCACGGTCGTCTTCCCCGTGACCGTGCCTGCGCACGGCCAGCAGACCGTGACCTACACCGTGCATTACAGCTGGGACTAGGGACTGGCCGTCCAGGCTCTTTGCCTTCGGCCCCCGCTCCCTCCGGTTGCCACTGCGCGTGGCGCGAATCGCCTTTGGCACCCGCTCCCTCCGGTCGCCACTGCGCGTGGCGCGAATCGCCTTCGGCTTCCGCTCCCTTTGGTCGCGATCTGGCGTGCTGCGAACCCACATCTCGAACGGCGTGAGATGTGGGGCACCCTGGGTTCCTCCTTCCCGCCCGAGCGGAGCTTGGACGGGGCACCCAGATTCTCGACGATTCATTTGTTCCCCACTGCCGGGGTTCGTGCTTTCGCATGCCTCAAAAGCGCGGCATGAGCACACGGTTCTTTGTCTGCGCAGACGGCCGCGGCGGCTTCTGAAGGGAAGCGCTGCGCCTTTTCCTCGTTTTAGCGGCGCGGCAACCGCAACATAACAAAGGACTAGCACGGTTTCGTAGGTTATTCATCGTAAATTCGCAGGAATTTCACAAGCCACTGCCAACATCGGACTCGGGCCGCTACGTGTCGCGCCCGGCGGAGATGTGCTGTCTTTGCCGTGCGTTTTCAAGCAGAGACACGGCCTGATTCAGAACCGGCTTGTACGCAAGAGCCGGAGGCAGCAGATGTTCTTACTCCGATGAGAGGCCAGATGAACAACAATTTGAAAGCACTCGCAGGCATGATCCTGATGGCGACCGTGGTTGCCGCACAGGGCCAGACTGACGCGAGCTCGACCGCTAAGAAGCCGGCGACGCGCAAGGCGCATCATGCCGTCGAAAAGAAGCCGTCGATTGAATCCCAGATCGAATCACTGCGTCAGGAAATGGACTCGCAGCGCTCGCAGATCAACTCTCTGCAGCAGCAGCTGACGCAGAAGGATGCTCAGCTCCAACAGGCACAGCAGGCCGCCTCGGCAGCGCAGTCCGCCGCCGAACAGGCCCAGCAGGCTGCCAATGCCCAGCAGGCTCAGGTCACCGAGACCACCCAGAACGTTGCCAGCCTCCAGGGCGCGGTCAGCGACCTGAAGACCAACACCCAGTCGATCGTGACCACGGTGCAGGACCAGCAGGCTCAGGTGAAGAAGGCCATCGAGTCGCCGGACACCATTCACTACAAGGGCATCACGCTTTCGCCGGCGGGCAGCTTCATTGAAGCCGCGACCGTGTGGCGAAGCGGCGCAACCGGCGGCGACATCAACACGCCGTTCACCAGCATTCCGCTCGAGTACTCCGACGACGCGCAGATCAGCGAGTTCTTCGGCTCGGGCCGTCAGTCCCGCCTTGCTCTGAAGGCCACCGGCAAGGCCGCCAATGCGACCCTGACCGGCTACTACGAAATGGACTGGCTTGGCACCGGCATCACCTCGAACAACAACCAGTCGAACAGCTACGTGATGCGTATGCGCCAGCTGTGGGCGCAGGCCGCCATGAACAGCGGCTGGACCTTCACCGGCGGCCAGATGTGGTCGCTCGCTACGGAAACCACGCAGGGCCTCTCGAACGGCACGGAAATCCTTCCCGCCACCATCGATCCGCAGTACGTCGCCGGCTTCGTGTGGGCGCGCCAGTACGGCTTCCGCGTAACCAAGAACCTGGGCACCAAGGCATGGATCGGCGCCTCGGCTGAAAATGCCGAGACTCTGAACCCGGCCGGCAGCAGCCTGCCGCTGAATGAAGTGATCGGCTCGGCCGGCACCGGCGGCGGCCTCTACAACTCGACGGCGAACTACTCCTTCAACCTGGCTCCGGACATGATCGCCAAGGTCGCTTTCGAGCCCGGCTATGGCCACTATGAAGTCTTCGGTATCGCCCGCTTCTTCCGCGACCGCGTCTATCCGAATGCCAACTCGACCAGCACCAGCGGCACCTCTGCTGGCGCTTATAACGACAGCACGGTTGGCGGCGCCATCGGCGGCAGCGCGCGCCTCCCGCTCGCGACCAAGAAGCTGACCTTCGCGCTCAAGGGCCTCTACGGCCAGGGCACCGGCCGCTACGGCTCGTCGACGATTGCCGACACCACCCTGCGTCCGGACGGCCAGCTTGCGCTGCTGCATAACTTCTCGGCCATGACCACCATCGAGGCCAACCCAACCAAGCGGCTGAACCTTTACTTCAACTACGGCGGCGATTATGTGGGCCGCCGTTACTGGGGCAAGGAAGGCTACGGCTCGACTCTAACCGCGATGTCCGGCTGCAACACCGAGCCGATTCCGGGTACCGCCGCCACCAACAGCGGCAGCGGCTTCACGCCTTCGACGCCGAGCAACTGCTCGGGCAACAACAAGGACGTGCAGGAGTTCTCGACCGGCTACTGGTACAACCTGTACAACGGTCCCATGGGCCGTCTGCGCCAGGGCATCCAGTACAGCTACTTCCGCCGCGACCTCTGGTCGGGTGCGGGTGGCACCACCAACCCTGGCGGCGGCGCGCACGGTACGGACAACGTCCTCGAGACCTCGTTCCGTTACTACCTGCCGTAGTCTCCACGACAGTCGCAAACGCGAAGGGCATCCTTACCGGATGCCCTTCTGCTTTTGCGGTGCGCTCAGCTCAGGCCTGTCATCCCGAACGGCGCAAAGAAAGCAGCATTCTGTCAGCACCAGCAAGAAACCGAGTGCCGGCGAACCGCAGGTTCCTCCGCTCCGCTTCGGTCGGAATGACAAAGTGAGGGGGAAACGTGCTTCGGTCGGAAGCATGAAGCTCCGACTGTCGTTGATTCCTGCCCTCCCGCCCAAGCGGAGCTTGAACGGGGCACCCGGCTTCTTACTGCTGCCAGCGAACTGCAGGTTTCTCCGCTTCGCAGGACGATAAAACCGTCCTGCTTCGGTCGAAATGACAACGAGGTAGTGGCGTGAAGGATTGGGAAGTGAACTGAGTTTCGGTGCCGATAGGACTTAGCTGACCTTCTTTCCTGTCTTTCTGCTACGCTCCGTACTCCGCTCGACCGCCCATGCCCGCAGAAATGCGTCCGCGGTCTCCGCCTCGAGATTCGGCGGCCCGGCGTATCCTGCCTTGCGCACGAAGATATTGCGATAGACGAGCGGACCGAGCAGCAGCGCCAGACCCACTTCATGGTCGAGCTCTTTCCTCAGCAGCCCTTCGGACTCGCCACGACGCAGCAGTGTGCTCATGGCTTCGCGGACCGGCGCGACCACCTGTGAGCGCCATACGATGCCGAAGCCTTCGTTGCGCGAGGCATAGGCGATGAGATGGGGCATCATGCGCTCGCGCAGCGCCTTGCGCTCCGGCACCGGCTGGTAGCCGAGCTGCGCGATCAGGTCGGCACGGAAATCGCCGGAGTGGAAGACCGGACGCGGCGCATCATGACCATGCAGGTAGCCGACGACCTCCAGGCACAGGGCATCCTTGTCTGGCCAGTGCTTGTAGATCGTCGCCTTGCTTGCGCCGGCGGCTTCGGCGATCGCGTCCATGCTGGTGGCCTCGATGCCGCGCTCGGAGAAGAGCTTTACCGCCGCTTCGAGAATGTTCTTATGTACAGTTACGCTGCGTGTTCTCGCCATGCCTAAGCTTCGATTTTAGAGAACAGGTACGCGCCGAGGCTGAGGAAGACCGCGGCTATCCCGGCCAGCAGCGCAAGATCGAAAGGCAGGCTGAAGTGCCAGGTGCGGATCAACGCGCCGCGCAACCCGTCCACACCGTAGGCCAGCGGATCGAGCCGCGTGATCACGGTCATGATGGGACCGAGATTGGCCAGCGGATAAAGCGCGCCGGAGAGAAAGAAGATGGGCATGACCAGGAAGTTCATCACCAGCTGAAAGCCTTGCATGTCCTTGATCACCGAGCCGATGGCCGTACCCAGCGCAGCGAAGACGATGGCGATCATGATGACGAAGAGAAAGGCCGTCGGAATGGCCAGCCAGTTCTGCGGACGGAAGCCGGCGATCAGGCAGATGATGAGGATCAGCGTGCCCTGGATCACGGCGACGGTGGCGCCGCCGAGTGTGCGCCCCACCATGATCTGCATGCGGGAGACGGGCGCGACCAGCGTCTCCTTGAGGAAGCCGAACTGGCGGTCCCAGAGCATCGCGATGCCGGAGAAAACCGAGCTGAAGAGCACCGTCATGCCGACGACACCCGGCGCCATGAACTGCAGATAGCTGCCATGTCCGGCCTGCCGGAAGACCGGTCCAAAACCGAAGCCCAGAGCCAACAGGTAGAGGCAGGGCTGCCCGAGCGAGACGACGATCTGCACGCGCGAGCGCACGTAGCGCTTCAGCTCACGCAGCCAGAGAATGTAAATGGCACCCATACGGTTACAAATCCTTTCTTGTGACGGTTCGAGCGAGTTGTGAGCCACCTTGTTCCCCACACAAGCCAACTTCGGGCTTGTATGGGCCACCCGCCGTTGGGGTTCGTGCCTTCCCATGTCTCAAAAGCGAGACATGGGGCACCCGGGGTTCTTGGTATCCCACACAAGCCAGCTTCGGGCTTGCATGGGCCACCCGCGGCTAGTCCCTTATCTGCGCCCGAACATCTGCGCCACCTGCCGCAGCTGATCCTTGCTGTTCGCGGCTTCGTCGCGCAGTGAATTGCCGGTGAGGGCGAGGAAGGCGGCTTCGAGCGACTCGGTCTTCGTCTGCTCCTTGAGCTCGGCCGAGGTGCCCTGCGCGATGATCTTGCCGTGATCCATGATGGCGATGCGATGGGCGACGCGGTCGGCCTCGTCCATGTAGTGGGTAGTGAGGAAGACGGTCGTCTTCTCGGTCTCGTTGAGGCGTTTCACGTGTGTCCACAGCTGGTTGCGGCTCTGCGGATCGAGGCCCAGCGTCGGCTCATCGAGAAAGAGGATCTTGGGCGTGTGCAGAAAGCCGCGCGCGATCTCGAGCCGGCGCTTCATGCCGCCGGAGAAGGTCTTCACATAGGCGTCCTTGCGCTCCCACAGCTCGAAGAGCCTGAGCAGCTCTTCCGACCGCTGCGCGCGTACCTTGCGCGGTACGCCATAGAGCACGCCGTGCAGGTCCATGTTCTCCCACGCCGTCTGCTCACCATCGAGACTCGGGTCCTGAAAGACGATGCCGAAGCGCTGGCGGGCCTGTTTCGCGTGGGTGGTCGGATTCAGACCATCCAGCTCGATGCGTCCGCTGGTCGGCTGCAGCAGCGTGGTCAGCATTTTGATGGTTGTGGTCTTGCCCGCGCCATTCGGCCCGAGAAAAGCAAAGATCTCGCCCTGCGCCACCTCGAAGCTGATGTCTTTGACAGCCTCAAACTCGCCGAAGCGCTTGACCAGGTTATGAACGGAGATCATCGATAACCCTCCTGTAGTAGTCCATTGGAGATGGAAGCAATACTAAACGGTTCAGTTTTATTTTGACATCAAAAATCGCACGACCCGAAGCCGCAGACTCCAGCTCTACGCACGCGCAGGGGTACGATATCGCTTCCCTCTCACCGCAAAAACATTCCCCGTGTATGCTGGCGGCACCATGGTTCGTGCCGCCATTGCGCTCCTTGTGGCTTCGCTCTTCGGCCACACCGTCTTTGCCCAGCAGCCGCCGATCACGGTTGCATCCATCGCCGGCATCTGGCTGGGCACCCTGCACGTGGGAGCAGCGACGCTCCGCCTCCAACTGCAAATCGAGTCCGCTCCCGGCGGAGCGATCCATTGCACCACCGACAGCATCGACCAGAAGGCCTTCGGCATCCCCTGCGAAAACGTGCAGGTGAATGGAAACGCGGTTTCCTTCGATGTGGCAGCCGTGCATGGCAAATGGACGGGGCAGCTTTCGGCGGACGGCAAAACACTCGACGGCACCTGGACCCAGGGCTCGAGCCTGCCGCTCGTCTTCGAGCGCCAGGCAAAAGCCATTGCCGCGCCGCCTCCGGTGCCGCCACAGGCCGCCATGCCTCCGGTGCCACTCAGCCAGATCAAGGCTGTGCTCGATCACGATCTTGCCGACGCACTGACGAAGGGCGCGCTTGCACCGGCAACGAGCGCGGGTGTCACCATCGGCATTGTGCAGCATGGACAGAAGCTTGTCTTCAGCTACGGAACAGCGAAGGACGATTCGGTCTACGAGATCGGCTCGATCACCAAGACCTTCACCTCACTCATCCTGGCGCAGATGGTCCTGCAAAACAAAGTCAAGCTCGATGAGCCGGTCCGCGAGCTGCTTCCGCCGGGCACGGTAGCAAAGCCTGCGGGCGAAGAGATCACGCTGATCGATCTCAGCGATCAGCACTCCGGCCTGCCGCGCATGCCGGACAACTTTCATCCTGCGCATCCGGAAAACCCCTACGCGGATTACGATGCGAAGCTGCTCTATGCGTTCCTCAGCAAGCAGGGCGTGGCAAAAGCGGCGAATCCGCTCTTCCAGTACAGCAATCTGGGCGTGGGGCTGCTGGGACAGGCGCTCGCGGACCGTGCCGGGCAATCCTACCCGGCATTGCTCGCGGCAGAGGTCACCGGCCCGCTGGGCATGAAGGATACAGTCATTGCCATGACACCGGCCCTGCAGCCGCGCTTCCTGCAGGGCTACGGCGATCATCATCAGCCGGCGCATGCATGGGACCTCGACGCACTGGCCGGCGCCGGGGGTATCCGCTCGACTGCGGCGGACATGCTGCTCTACCTCGAAGCACAACTGCACCCGGAACAGCTGTCTCCGGCAACCCTGGCGCAGACGCATGGAAAGACCTTGCCGGCCGCGCTCGCCATGACGCACCAGATCCACGCGGAGGTGGGCAACGGCATGCACATCGCGATGAACTGGTTCCGCATCGATGAGACGGGCAGCTACTGGCACAACGGCGGTACGGGCGGCTTCTCGAGCTATGCGATTTTCAACCCCGAAAAAGATTTCGGCGTCATCGTGCTCAACAACTACGCGCCAGGAGATGGCTCGGTTGCAGACAAGCTCGGCATGCATATTGCGCAGCGGCTCAGCGGACTGCCGGCGGTCTCGCTCGAACCCTAGAGCGGCATCCCCATAGAGATGGCATGAAACTAAAGAACTTGCCCATATCGTTGTCGTCCCGACCGGAGCGCAGCCCGAAGGGCGGAGCGCAGTGGAGGGACCTGCGTTATTGCCGGTACCGGAGAAAACTGCAGGTTTCTCCACTCCGCAGGACGATGAAACTGTCCTGCTCCGGTCGAAATGACAGCCTTTTACGATCGCTCTATGGGGATACCGCCTAGGGCCCAGGCAAGTGGTTGTTATTTTGGCCGGTGCGGGACCGCTTTATCGTCCTGCGGTTTCCTCGCCGGGCAGGAGCAAACCGCAGGTTCCTCCACTTCGCTTCCCCACCCCAGCGCGCCAACATCGGGCGTACCGGGACCCCGGTTCGCTCCGGTCGGAATGACAAAGAGAGAAGAATGCTTCAGCCGGGATGACAAATTAGAAAGGATTAGCGCCCGACAACGGCTGCCTGAAAAGCCCATAACAAGCTTTCAGGGCGTACCATAGGGAGAGCATCTGTCCCTTTCCAGCTCGGCTGTCTTTTCCCTTCCCTTCCAGCGAGCTCCGTACCTTACTCTTCCTCACCCTTCCCGAACGGAGCTTTCATGCGTTCCGAGCAAATCCATCGCGCCATTGCGCAAGGCCACTCCCGCTTCGATATCTGCCAGATCGTGGGAAAAGGCATCCGCGTCATCCACAAGCCAGGCAGCCGCTTCGAAGACTCCATTACCGCGATCCTCGATCAACTCAGCGAACAGAAGGGCCGCTCCTGGCCGTCGACTGCAGGCCGTCCCGCAGCATAGCGTGTTCCTTTCACCCCGGCGACCTGACCGCAGCCGGGAGCGCGCGGGCATGAGCCTCGGATCTGTAGCCGGCACCGAGGCTCGGCGGCCCGTCCACGGTTGCAGCCCTGTGCCGTTCTTGCCTGGCTTTCAAATCTCCTGATAGCCTTGACGCGCTGTTTCCAGAGGAGATATCCCCTTGCCAGGACAATCGTTTTTCCTGAAGCTCGCTGCTTCGCTCGCCCTTGCTTCCTGCCTTGTTCTTCCCAGCCTTCGCGCGCAGGAGCCTTCGCCGGACAGCCCAGCGATCGACCAACAGGCCGATGCGATGCTCAAGAAGCTCACGCTGCACCAGAAGCTCGAATTGATCGGCGGGGTGGAAGGCTTTTACATCCGCGCCGAGCCCGACGCCGGTTTTCCCAAGCTGAAGATGTCGGATGGGCCGCTGGGCGTGCGCACCTGGGGCCCGGACACCGCCTATGCGGCAGGGGTGGCGCTGGCCGCATCGTGGGACCCTGCCCTGGCAGAACGCACCGGTGAAGCCTTCGGACAGGATGCCCGCGCCCGCGGCGTGCATTTCCTGCTCGGCCCCGGCGTGAACATCTATCGCGCCCCGATGAACGGCCGCAATTTCGAATACTACGGCGAAGATCCTTATCTCTCGGCACACACCGCCGTGCCCTACATCGAAGGCGTGCAGAGCCAGGGCGTGATCGCGACGGTGAAACACTTTGCCGCCAACAACCAGGAGTGGGACCGGCATAACGTCAGCTCCGATGTGGACGAGCGCACGCTGCGCGAGATCTATCTGCCGGCATTTGAAGCGGCCGTGAGAGTGGCTCACGTCGGCGCGGTGATGAACTCCTACAACCTGCTCAACGGCGAGCACGCCACGCAGAATAGCCACCTCAACAACGACATTCTCAAGAAGGACTGGGGCTTCGACGGCATCCTGATGTCGGACTGGGATGCGACCTACAGCGCGGTGGGCGCGGCCAATGGCGGCCTCGATCTCGAGATGCCCTTCGGCAAATTCATGAACCCGGAGAACCTTGAAGCCGCGATCAAGAGCGGCCAGGTCTCCGAGGCTACGATCGACGACAAGGTGCGCCGCATCTTCCGCACCGCGATCCGCTTCCACTTCCTCGAGCGCGACCAGACCGATCTCTCGATTCCCGCATACACACAGAACGGCCGCAGCGTCGCTCTGGATGAGGCGCTCGAAAGCATCACGCTGGTGAAGAATGAAGGCGGACTGTTGCCACTCGATGCCTCGACGATGAAGACGCTGGCCGTGATCGGCCCCGATGCGTGGCCGGCCGTGCCGGGCGCCGGCGGCAGTTCCACGGTGACACCCTTTGCCGCGGTGAGCATTTTCACCGGGCTTTCCGATGCGCTAGGCAAGCATGTGAAGGTCCTCTATGCGCGCGGCCTGCCCACGGCGGAAGAGCTTTGCAACAGCACGAACTTCGAGAGCGCGGCATCGTCTCATGAGGGCGGCGTGAAGGTAGAGACCTTCGTCGGCACAAGCTTTAGCGGCACGCCCACGACGCACTTCATCGCACACATGGCGAACTTTGGCCGTGAGGAATGGGAACCGGAAAGCAAGGAGCACAAGAGCATTCGCTACACCGCCGAGTATCTGCCGAAGAGCAGCGGCACGTATCTCATCATGGCCGCCGCGAACGGCAGCGACAGCTACAAGGTCCTGCTCGACGGCAAGCCGGTCATTGAGCAGCCGCATCATGAAGGCCAGTCTCCGCGCTGGATCGAGCTGCAGCTGACGGCGGGAACGCCGGTGAAGATCCAGGCCGACTACCTGCCGGCCGGAACCAACATTCGCTTTGCCCTGGGCGTGCGCGCCACCGATGAGCTTGTGACCCCGGAGGCGAAGAAGATTGCACAGATGGCCGATGCAGCCGTGCTGGCCGTGGGATTCGGACCACAGACCGAGAGCGAAGGCTCGGACCGCACCTATTCCCTGCCCTGGGGCCAGGATGAGCTGATCGAAGCGGTGAGCGCGGCAAATGCGAAGACCATCGTCAGCGTCACTTCGGGCGGCGGCGTAGCCACGCATGCGTGGCTCGGGCATGTGCCTGCGCTGCTCTTCAACTGGTATCCGGGCCAGGAGGGCGGCACGGCGCTCGCCGAGATTCTTCTCGGCAAGCACTCCCCGGAAGGCCATCTGCCGATGAGCCTCGAAACCAGCTGGGAGGAGAACCCGGTCCACGACCACTACTACGCACCGCCGGTGCCCGAAGGCCAAACGCCGCACGTGAAATACGAAGAAGGTGTCTTCATCGGCTATCGGTATTACACCTCGATGCATAAAGAGCCACTCTATCCCTTCGGATTCGGGCTCTCCTACACGACCTTCTCTTTTTCGGACCTGAAGGTCTCGCCGGAGTCCGCCTCTGCCGACAACCCGGTCACTGTCACCTTCACGGTGACAAATACCGGCTCACGCGAAGGCGCGGAGGTCGCGCAGCTTTACATCGGCGATCCTTCTGCGAAGGTGAAGCGGCCGGTGAAGGAGCTCAAGGGCTACCAGAAGGTCCATCTCAAGCCGGGAGAATCGCAGCAGGTCACGCTCACACTCGACCGCCGCGCCTTTGCCTACTGGGATACGGCGTCGAACGGCTGGAAGGTCGATCCAGGCAAGTTCGTGGTTATGGTGGGGGATTCTTCGGAGAATACGCCGCTTTCGCAGGAGTTCGCGATTCAATAGACGCTGCGCGCTAATCGTCAAACGGCCGATCCCTTGAGGGATCGGCCGTTTGATTTCGATCTCGTCGATTCAGGTTCGTGCCTTCCCACGTCTCAGAATCGAGACGTGGGGCACCCTTTAGGCTCTGATCGTGCCCTACTTAAAGATTCGCGTGAGACCATCCCCTCCCGCTTTGTACTACTGCGAGAAGCTAGCTGATCTCGAAGATGTTTTCGTCCTTCGCCGACTGCATCTGCGCGCGTTCGGCGACCTGGCGGGCGATCTCGTAGAACTGCCGGGCCTGCGGCGAGTCGGCTCCAGCCAGCGCTATGGGCAGGCCGCTGTCGCCGCCTTTGCGAATACTGGGATCGAGCTCGACGGAGCCAAAAAACTTCAGCCCGAATTGCTGCGCGGTGCGCTCCGTTCCGCCCTTCGAGAAGATATCGATCTCCTGATGGCAGTGCGGACAGGTGAAATGGCTCATGTTCTCAACGAGTCCGAGAATCTCGACGTTGACCTGATGAAACATCTCAAGCGCCTTGCGCGCGTCCTGCAACGCGACGTCAGAGGGCGTCGAAACGACCACTGCTCCGGTCAGCGGGACGGTCTGCACCAGCGAGATGACCACGTCCCCGGTGCCCGGTGGCAGGTCGATGAGCAGGAAGTCCAGCTCGCCCCACTCCACCTGCTGCAGGAACTGGCGGATGATCTGGTGAAGCATCGGTCCGCGCATGACCAGCGGCTTGTCGCCGGGCGAGATGAAGCCGACCGAGATCACCTTCACGCCGTGCGCAAGGTTCGGTTCGATGCGGTTGCCCTCGAGGACCTTCGGCTGGCGATTTGTGCCCATCATCAACGGCACATTGGGGCCGTATATATCGGCGTCGATGAGGCCGACGCGGAAGCCGAGCTGGGCAAGCGCGATGGCCAGGTTCACCGAGAGCGTAGTTTTGCCTACTCCTCCCTTGCCTGATCCGACTGCGATGATGTTCGCCACGCCGGGCAGCGATGTAGGCTGCGGGGCCGGGGCATGTGCGTGTCCGTGCGCCATACTGCTCACTCCTTGCTTCTCTGAAACTCTGGTTATACCCGGGCTTCGGGCGTTGCCGCGCGCGCCTGCTTCTTGCGCTCCAGCTCCAGCTTGCGCAGCTCGCGACGACGGATCGCATCCTCGTAGCGGCGCTTGTCCTCGTCGGTCTCCGGCACCAGCTGCGCGACCGGCACGCTGCGTCCGCGCGCGTCGACGGCCACAAAGGTGAGATAGGCCGAGCCCACATGCCGATAGGTTCCGGCTACCGTGTTCTCCACCCACACCTTCACGCCTACTTCCATCGAAGTGTTGAAGGCGCGGTTCAGCGACGACTTGAGGATCAGCAGATCGCCCACATGCACGGGCGCGATGAAGTCGATGTGATCCATCGAAGCCGTGACCACATGCGTGCGCGCGTGCCGATAGGCAGCCATGGCGCCCACCAGGTCGATAAAGTGCATCAGGCGTCCGCCCAGCAGGTTCCCGAGCGTATTCGTATCATTCGGCAGAATCAATTCGGTCATCTCGGACCGCGACTCTCTTACACTGCGGACCGGTAACGACTGGCCGGAAAACTCCATGCGTAATCCCTTTCTTGCCTTCGGGGCTGACGACTGTAGCCCGCGCTGCTCTTTCTTGCAGCGTTCTTCTCCAGTGTCGGCAATCGCACGATTTTAGGCAAATGCGCGGCGGCCGGGCGAAAATATCCTCATGGACAAAGTTGCCCTGCTCTCCGAAATCCTGGCGCAAAACCCGTCGGATGCCTTCGCACGCTATGGTCTGGCGATGGAATATGCCAGCCGCGGCGAGGTCGAGACCTCACTGGCCGAATTCGGCCACCTGCTTACCGAGCATCCTGACTATACTGCCGGCTACTTCATGGCGGCGCAGACGCTGGCCAAGGCCGGCCGCAATGACGAGGCCCGCGCCCGGCTCCATGAGGGGATTGCATCCGCACAGCGCACCGGCAACCAGCACGCACTCAGCGAAATGCAGGCCATGCTCGACGATCTCGATCTGGCCGGCTGAGTCTTTGCGGCTCATGCACACCCGCGGAGTGCGGCATCAAAACAGGCTCTTCACTCTGGCCCACGCGGCGGATGAAACGCGCATAATACAAAAACCATGAGAATCCCCCTCTTTCCGCTGGACGTGGTGCTCTTTCCCGGAGCACCGCTCCCGCTGCACATCTTCGAAGATCGCTACAAGAAGATGATTGGGGAATGCCTCGAGCAGAACACCGCTTTCGGCGTGGTGCGCGCGCAGCAGGACGGCCTGGCCGTCATCGGATGCACAGCCCGTATGCTCCGCGTCCTGCACCAATACGAGGATGGACGTCTCGACATTCTCTGCCAGGGCGAGCAGCGTTTTGAGATCGAGATGCTCGACAACTCACTCGAATATCTGCAGGCCGATGTGCTCTTCCTCGAAGATGAGGAGGAAACGGCAACGCGCGAACAGCGCGAGCGTTGCGCCGCACTGCACTTCGAAACCATGGAGCTTGCCGGTATGGAGATGGAGGCTACGCACCTCAGTCTCGACGGGCCCATCTCGTTTCAGCTCGCTGCGGCACTGCCTGCCGATCTCGGCTTCAAGCAGCAGATACTCAGCCTGCGCTCGGATGCCGAGCGTACTGCACACCTGCTGCAGTTCTACGAAGCCATCCTCCCAAAGCTGCGCAGCAGCGTCACTACACAGAAGACGGCAAAGAAGAACGGCCACATCATGTAGCGACCGGCCGTCCAGGCTGCTGCGCGCAGGGCGATCCGCCTTCGGCCTCCGCTCCCTTTGGTCGCGCTCCAGCACTGTACCGGCTGCAGGTCCCTCCACTGCGCGAGACAAAATCGTCTGGCTCCGGTCGGGATGACAATTATGGAACGAACGGGTTTGTATGTACCCCACTCAAGTCAACTATGAGATTGAAGGGGCCACCCAGCGTGGGAGCACCTAGGGAACACCCAGGGCGTATCCCCATATATCCAGGCTGAAAATAAGCGACTTGTATTGCGCATTGTCATTCCGACCGGAGTGAGCCGTAAGGCGAACGGAGTGGAGGAACCTGCAGTTTTCTCCGGCACAGGCAGAACTGCAGGTTTCTCCACTCCGCAGGACGATAGAACTGTCCTGCTCCGGTCGAAATGACAATTTGTGGAATGGCGATAGGGGGATACGACTTAGGGAGCGGTGCCAAAGGCTGATAGCATCCGCTCGCCTTGCCCGTGGGAATCCACTACTCTGAACAGGAGACGCCCACCGGCGAGCCTGGCTCGCTTTCGCCAACCTTTTCACGGAGGAATGCATGTCCCATCCCAGCCTGCCATCCACACTCGGAGCACTCCGCAGCAGCGCCAAATTTTCCGCTGCGCGTCTGGCAGACCGCACCGTGAAAGACGAGATGCGCGAAAATCTGATTGCGCGGCTGCGCTCCGGCGAAACCATTTTTCCCGGCATCATCGGCTACGAAGACACGGTTGTTCCGCAGATCATCAATGCCGTGCTCTCGCGGCAGAACTTCATTCTTCTCGGCCTGCGCGGGCAGGCCAAGAGCCGCATTCTGCGCTCGCTCACAGCGCTGCTTGATGAACAGGCGCCCTACATTGCCGGATGCGAGATTCGCGACAATCCCTACCGCCCACTCTGCAAGCGGTGCCAAATGCTGATCGCCGAGAAGGGCGACGCCACGCCGATTGCATGGATGGGACGCAGCGAGCGCTATATCGAAAAGCTCGCCACGCCGGACGTTACGGTGGCCGACCTGATCGGCGATCTCGATCCCATCAAGGCGGCGCGGCGCGGCGAAGACCTGGCCAGCGAGCTGACCGTGCACTACGGCCTGCTGCCCCGCGCGAATCGCGGCATCTTCGCCATCAATGAGCTCGCCGACCTCGCCGGCAAGATTCAGGTTGCGCTCTTCAACATCATGCAGGAAGGCGATGTGCAGATTAAGGGCTATCCGGTGCGCCTCGAGCTCGATGTGGCCCTGACCTTCAGTGCCAACCCCGAGGATTACACGGCGCGCGGCAAGATTGTGACTCCGCTCAAGGACCGCATCGGCTCGGAGATTCGCACGCACTACGCCGAAAGCCTCGAAGAGGGTCTGGCCATCACCGCGCAGGAGGCGTGGACCGAGCGCGGCCATGCGAAGCTCGTCCTCCCACAGTATCTACGCGAGATTGTCGAGCAGGTGGCCTTTACTGCCCGCGAAGACAAGCGTGTGGACAAGCGCAGCGGCGTGAGCCAGCGCCTGCCCATCTCCACGATGGAGCTGGTTGTCTCGAATGCGGAACGCCGGGCTCTTGTGCACAGCGAGGAGGAAGTGGTGCCCCGCGTCGGCGATCTGTATACCGCCGTTCCCGGCATCACCGGCAAGGTCGAGCTCGAGTATGAGGGCGAGATGCGCGGCGCGGACACCGTGGTCAAGGAGATTCTGCGTACCGCCATCGGCCGCATCTTCGATCGCTACTTCGCCGACCTGAACACGCAGCAAATCGAGCAATGGTTCAATCTCGGCGGATCGACGAAGGTGGAGGACAGCCAGCCGACCGAGGCCACGCTGGAAGAACTGAAGCAGATCCAGGGCCTGATCGAAAAGCTCAAGCCGCTCGGGATCACAGCCAAAAGTTCCGCGGCTGAGACGGTAGCCGCTGCCGAGTTCTTACTGGAAGGCATGGTCGCCCATCGCCGGATTTCGCGCAGCGAGGAGCGCGCCTTCTTCGCGGAAAAGAAGCAGCAGCCGGCACGGCGCGAACGTCCCAGCGAAGAGACCGAATACGAGCAATGGCAGACGCGGCGCTCGCGGCGGGGAAACTTTAATTAGCTTCCAGCTGCCAGCTCTTAGCTTTTCGCTTGTTCATGCCGGTGCCGGCGGACTTTGCCTGGGTTGAAGAAAATGAATCCTTGCAGAAGCATTTTCGCTAGAAGCTAGAAGCTAGAAGCTAGAAGCTAGAAGCTAGAAGCTAGAAGCTAGAAGCTAGAAGCTAGAAGCTAGAAGCTAGAAGCTAGAAGCTAGAAGCTAGAAGCTAGAAGCTAGAAGCTAGAAGCTAGAAGCTAGAAGCTAGAAGCTAGGAGCTGCGTTATGAAGCGGGTTCGATATTCGAAGTTCACCGGCGACCTCGCCTCCGAGATCGATATGGAGGATTTGCTGAAGGCGCTCTCCGACTACATGCTCGACTCCGGCTTTTCCAACCCGTTCCAGCCCTACCAGGATCTGGAGCACACCCTGGATGACCTGCGCGAGGCACTGCGCCAGGCGCTGCTTTCCGGCGAGCTGTTCGATGAGCCGATGCAGCAGAAGATCGAGCAGCTCGAGGAGGAAGGCAAACTCGATGAGCTGATCGATCGCCTGATCGAGCGGATGCAGCAGGAGAACTACATCCGCGCTGAATCCGCGCCCGGCTCCGGCACCATCACCGAAGGCAGCGGCGAGGTAGGCTCGGCCATGGGCGGCGCACGCTTCGAGGTCACCGACAAGAGCCTCGACTTCCTCGGCTACCGGACATTGCGCGACCTGCTCGGGTCGCTGGGGAAATCGAGCGCCGGCCGCCACGATACCCGCCACTGGGCCACTGGCATTGAATCGAGCGGCGCCTCGCGCCTCTACGAGTTCGGCGATGTGCTCAATCTCGACACCACGGCCACGCTCACCTCGGCCATTGCGCGCGAAGGGCTCACGGTGCCGCTGAACATCGCATACAGCGACCTGCACGTCCACCAGTGCGAGTACCAGAGCTCCTGCGCGACGGTGGTCATGCTCGACTGCTCGCACTCGATGATTCTTTACGGCGAGGACCGCTTTACCCCGGCCAAGAGGGTCGCCATGGCTATGGCGCACCTCATCCGCACGCAATACCCCGGCGATTCGCTTTCGTTAGTGCTTTTTCATGATTCCGCCGAAGAGCTGCCCGTCTCGCAGCTGGCGCGCGTCAAGGTCGGCCCGTGGCACACGAACACACGCGAGGGACTGCGGGTGGCGCAGCGCATCCTCAAGGCACAGCGCACGGACATGAAGCAGATTGTGATGATTACCGACGGCAAGCCCTCGGCGCTGACGCTCGAAGACGGCCGCATCTATAAAAATGCCTTCGGACTCGATCCACTGGTGGTCAGCGAAACGCTCGAAGAGGTAGCGCGCTGCAAGCGCTCCAACATCATGATCAACACCTTCATGCTCACCTCCGACCCGATGCTGGTGGAGTTCGTGCACCAGGTTTCGGAAATGTGCCGCGGCAAGGCCTATTTCACCACCCCCGAGACCCTGGGAGAATACCTGCTGATGGACTTTATGCAGAGGAAGTCGCGGACGATTCATTGATTCTGCCGTTACAATTCCGCTGAGGCTGCAAAGCACACTGGATGGCGGCCGCATCACAGCCTGGATAGAGCAGAGCGCTTGAAAAGAACGGCCTGCGCTCCGGCAACGAGAGCGCTGAAGCCGTCGCGGCATCGCGCTTTTGTGTAACCTTACTTCAACCCCTATAGCGCCGGCGGCATCTGCCAGCGCCCGTACGAGTGATTCATGCCCCTGAGCCCGAGCAAGTCCCCGAGCAAGTCTCCCAAGAAGTCCGCCGCCCCCGCCACTGAAAAACAGTCCGGGCAGTCCACCTCTTTACGCTCTTTCGACCGCTCCCTGCCCATGATGCTGATCCGGGCCCGCGAAGCCGTGATGCACCGCTTTCGCCCGCTCCTGCGCAGCCATGACATCACCGAGCAGCAGTGGAGAATCCTTCGCGTGCTGGCCGAAAACAAGCACGCCGACATGCTGGAACTCTCCGTACGCTGCAATATCCAGCCGCCCAGCCTCTCCCGCACCATTCCGCTGCTCATCGAGCGCGGGCTGGTACAGCGTACCGCCCACCGCGGCGACCAGCGCCGGGTACTCGTCTCTCTGACCGCACGCGGCCGGACGCTGTTCCGTACCATGTCCGCCGAGACCGTGCGCCTCTACCAGCAGATCGAAGAAGACCTCGGTTCCACCCGGCTGAATCGGCTTTATCGCGCTCTCGATGACGTGATGACGCTCGCACAGCCCTCCGAAGGCGCGGCGGCCCCCGACAGCGAAGATTAAGGCCTACATCGTGCGGACAGACGCGAGCGCTTGCGGAACCGTTCGTGTCCGCGCCGGCACGGCTGCCGTTTCTCCCGGCTTCATCTCGGTGAGCCTCCGCCCCAGCCGGCGTGAGAGTTCGACAATCGTGCGCAAACGCTCAGCCAGCGCAGCCGGAGCACTGGGCTCTGCGGCCGCCAGCTGACTCTGCAGCAGCAGCCCGGCCACCAGCTCACGCAGCTCGCTTTCGATCGCCTCCCCGGCGGCGCGCAGGGCTAACTCCTGCTCCCGCTGCCGGCGGTCGAGAGCAGCGCGCACCTCGCGCACCAGGCGGCCGCAGCCGGAGATGGCGAAGTTGATCTCGATAGCCAGCGCCGTCCCTGTTCCCCGTAGCAGGGTGTCCATGCCGTCCTCCGACGGGTCCAGCAGAGACTCGTCGAGGATCACCAGCGCATACTCCCGCCGGCGGAGCGCATGCAGCGCGGCGCGGCGCGTGGAGACCGTCTCGACCTCCAGCTGAAACTGCCGCGCGAGGACGGCGGCGCACGATTCCGCGCCTTCTATGGCTGTAATCAAAAGTACCGGTTCCATTTCCCCCTCCGTTTTCGGGCGACAAGCGTCCTTCCAGGCTGGCGCGGCAGCTACGGCCGCGATCGATGCCATCCAGGAAGCGGCTCATGCCCCTGCGCCGCTGATGCCGTACTCCTTGAGCTTGCGGTAAAGCGTGGTTTTGCCGATGCCCAGCAGGCGCGCCGCGCGGAGCTTGTCGCCCTTCAGATCGCGCAGCGCTCCCAGGATGGCCTGCCGCTCGAGCTCGGCCAGAGGCTGCACCGCCTGCTCGACATGCGCGGGCTCGGGAGCCTTGCTCCGGTCGACCTCCGTCCGATAGGCATGCAGCCGGAAATCCTGCAGCTGGGTGGGAAGATCGCCGATGTGCAGTATGGGACCGGTCGAAAGCGTGCAAGCCCGCTCGACCGAGTTCTCCAGCTCCCGTACATTCCCCGGCCAGGCGTAATCGCTCATGATGCGCAGAGCATCGTCGCTGAGCACATACCGCTGCTTGCGCTGCCGACTGTTCCGCTCCAGAAAGTGCGCCGCCAGCAGGGGAATATCCTCACGCCGCTCGCGCAGCGGAGGAATCCGCAGGCTGACCACGTTGAGCCGGTAATAAAGATCGCGCCGGAAGCGGCCCTGCTCGACCATCGTCGTCAGATCCCGGCTCGTGGCCGCCAGGATGCGTGCCTGGAACGGCACCGGCTGCGCGCTGCCGATCGGACGCATCTCCTTCTCCTGCAGGGCACGGAGCAGCTTCACCTGCAGATCCAGGGTCAGCTCGCCCACCTCGTCCAGAAAGACGGTTCCGCCCTGCGCCATGGCGAGCAGGCCATCCCTGGACCTCGTTGCCCCGTTCATGCCGCCTTTGACATAGCCGAAGAGCTCGCTCTCGATCAGGGCCGGCACCAGCGAGCCGCAATCCACGGGCAGAAAGGGCCTGGCGGCATTCGGACCGTGGGCATGGATAGCCCGCGCCACCAGCTCCTTGCCGGTGCCGCTTTCTCCCAGGATCAGGACAGGATGCGAGGTCTGGGCCACCTTGGAAAGAATGCGGTACAGCTTTTCCATCTCCGCGCTGTTGCCGACAATCACCGAAAGGCCGGACTGCTGACGCATGCGCTCGCGCAACACGCGGCTGGCCGCATCCACTCTCCGGCGCTCGGCGATCCGCTCGAGAATGGCCGTCAGGTCTTCGGCCAGAAAGGGCTTGCTCAGGTAATCGGTGGCGCCGCTGCGCATGGCCTCGACCGCGGAGGTCACCGTGGCGAAGGCCGTCATGACGATCACCGCGATCTCCGGCTGCAGCAGCTTGATCTCTTCGATGAGCTCGATGCCGTTGCGCCCGTCGCTGCCCCGTTTCAGGTCGATGAGCAGGATGTCGGCACCGCCGGCGCGCAGCAGGCTCCGCGCCGCCTCGATGTCGGCTACGCCGCGGACCGGATAGCCACGTGCGGCAACAATCTCGCAGCAGGCCGTGCGGACAGCAGCATCTTCATCCACCACTAAGAGATGGAGCTTACCGGCTGGCTCGAAAGCAAGCGCCGGCGATGACATAGTCAATCGTTCCGGTAGTGACATAGTCGGTCGTTCGGGTAAAGTTGCGAACATTGTGGCATCCTCCCTCGTGGCGCGTCAGCCGGAAAAATGCAGCGAAGCCATCCTTTTATGAATCTTCGGTAATCGCGCTGCCTGAAATTCCTGCACGAGAATGACCGGATTGGGGTTCGATTCCTGAATTTGCACACATGAGAGGAATCAAAGAACGATGCGGCTCTGCCGCGCCACGCCGCCGGCGCAAAACCCGTCCCCCCAAAACCCGTACAATGACGAGCGATGACACAGAGCACGCCATTCTTCCGTACCGAGGGCCGCAAGCCCTCCGATCTCCGCACTATCCGCCTTACGCCCAACTTTGTCGCCACCGCCGAAGGCTCCATCCTGATCGAGGCCGGCAACACCCGCGTCCTCTGCAACGCCACGGTCGAGCAGGGCGTTCCCGGCTGGCTGCGCAACAGCGGCCGGGGCTGGGTGACCGCCGAATACGGCATGCTGCCCCGCGCCACCCTGACCCGCACGGCGCGCGAGAGCGAGCGCGGCAAGGTGGGAGGCCGCACCCACGAGATTCAGCGCCTGATCGGCCGCTCGCTGCGCGCCGTTGTGGATATGCAGGCGCTCGGCGAGCGCACCGTCATCCTGGACTGCGATGTTCTCCAGGCCGACGGGGGCACCCGTACCGCGGCCATTACCGGAGCCTGCGCGGCGCTCGCGATTGCGTTTGAACGCATGGTCTCGACCGGCGCGCTCAAGGCATCGCCGCTGAAGCAGCTGGTGGCCGCCACCTCGGTCGGCATCGTGGAAGACACGGTTCTGCTCGACCTGGCCTATGAAGAGGATTCGCAGGCCGAGGTGGACATGAATGTCGTGATGACCGAGGACGGCGGGCTGGTCGAGGTCCAGGCCACGGCCGAGCGCCAGGCCTTCCCCCGCGCCCGCATGCTGGAGATGATGGATTATGCCGAGGCCGGCATCCGCCAGCTGCTGGAGCGGCAGCGCGAGGTCATCGCCGCCGAGGCCGCCCTGCGTGCCGGCACGAAATAGCACAAATCCCCGGCCGCAAATCCCGGGGACACGAGTCGAGTTAGAATAGGGCCGCATCTAAACTGCTAGAAGCGGAAGACAATCCATTTCGAACCATCTGACACAGCAAGGAGCAGGAGAAAAACAATGTCGACGAAGCTCACCCCCGGCAAGCTCGAAGGTCTGAAGGCGGTATCCGACAAGCGCGGCGTCATCGCTGCCGCAGCCATGGACCAGCGCGGCTCGCTCAGGAAATCGCTGGCCAAGGAAAAGGGAGTCGCCGATGTTCCCGACTCCGCGCTCATCGAGTTCAAGGAGCTGGTCACGGAGGTGCTGACGAAGCATGCCTCGGCCATCCTGCTCGATCCGGAATTCGGCCTGCCCGCGGCGAAGAGGCGCAATGGCAAGGGTCTGCTGCTGGCCTATGAGAAGACCGGCTACGATGCCGCCACGCCCGGCCGTCTGCCCGACCTGCTCGATGTCTGGTCGGTGCGCCGCCTGAAGGAAGCCGGCGCCGACTGCATCAAAATCCTGCTCTATTACACGCCCTTCGAGAAGTCGCACATCAACGATCTGAAGCATGCGTGGGTGGAGCGCATCGGCGACGAGTGCCTCGCGCACGACATTCCCTTCTTCCTGGAGACGGTCGGCTACGACGTGCACGGCGAGAGCGAGAAGAGCCTCGGCTATGCGAAGCGCAAGCCGGAGATTGTCACCGGATCGATGGAGGAGTTCGGCAAAGCGCGCTACGGCGTCGATGTGCTGAAGGTCGAGGTTCCGATCCAGATGGAGTTCGTCGCCGGCACCAGGGCGTTCAAGGGGGAACAGGCCTATACCCGCGCAGAAGCCCTTGAGCACTTCCGTCTCGCCGCCTCCTCGACGCACAAGCCCTTCATCTATCTCTCGGCCGGCGTCTCGAACCCGGTCTTCATCGAAACCCTCGAGCTCGCTGCCGAGAGCGGCACCAGCTTCAACGGCGTCCTCTGCGGCCGCGCGACCTGGAAGGACGGCATCGCGATCTACGCCAAGCATGGCGCCCGCGCCTTCGAGGAGTGGCTCAACACGGTCGGCGTCGAGAACATCGAGAACGTGAACAAGGCCCTGAAGGCTGCCTCGTCGTGGTACGAGAAGGTGGGCCTGAGCCCGGCCACGGTGTAAAGCTCCCCAACCGCGAACCAAGAAAAAGCCCCGCTTCTTATCAGAAGCGGGGCTTTTTGTTTGCGATTCCTTTGCCCTCCGGGCATCTGCGTCACGGCCTTGCTATCGAAACGATTCTGGATGAGTGCCTTGTTCTGTTGGCAGCATCTGACATGGCGCTCCCCCTGCGGATTTGCGAAGGAACTAATCTGCGACCGTGATGACGACCTTGCCTTTCGCGCGCCCAGTCTCGACATAAGCCAGCGCTTCACCTGTCTTCTCGAACGGGAACACCCTGTCGACGACTGGCCGGATAACGCCGGATTCGATCAGGGATGTAACCTCGCTAAGATGCTGCCCCTGTGCGCGCATAAACAGGAAGGAGTAACGAACGCCAAGGGCCTTTGCCTTTTTCCGTACCCCTCGGCTCAGCAGGCGCATAACCAGCTTCAGAAAAGGGTTCAGGCCGAATGCTTCGGCGAAAGCAGGATCGGGTGGGCCAGAGATAGAGATGAGCTGACCGCCAGGCTTGAGCACACGTAGAGACTTCTCGAGTGTCTTTGCATCTTGACTATTCAACACGAGATCATAGTCTGATAGAACTTTCTCGAAATCCTGCCTCTTGTAGTCGATGACCACATCTGCGCCAAGACTTTTCACCAGATCGGCATTCTTCGCGCTCGTCGTCGTCGCAACTGTCGCACCAAGATGCTTGGCGAGTTGAATAGCAATCGCTCCTACACCGCCAGATCCTGCCTGAATAAAGACCTTCTGACCGGGCTGCACCTTCGCAACCTCAACCAGTGCCTGCCATGCAGTCAGCGACACCAGTGGGATGGACGCCGCTTCCACCATGCCAAGGTTCCTGGGCTTCAACGCAACGTCGGCCTCATCCGTGGCAATGAATTCGGCGAATGTGCCGACCCTATGATCGCGCGGCCGTGCATAAACCGCATCACCTACCTTGAACTTCCTGACCTTGGGCCCGGTCTTTACAACCGTTCCGGCGACATCATGTCCCAGAACGAACGGCGGACGATACGGAAGAAGAAGCTTGAACTCACCATCCCTGACTTTCGAGTCCAGCAGGTTCACAGCCGCGGCCTGAATCCTGATCAGGACATCGTTGTCTTGCAACTTCGGTTCTGGCACGTTGACCAAAGCCAGCGCGCCCTTCTTTTTGTACTTGTCAACGACGAATGCCTTCACCGACGTTCTCCAATCCAACGTTAGTAACGTTCTCAGATTTGCCCAGGAATGTGAGAGCTTTGGGCACAAAATCAGCGTGATACTGAAAAATCCCGCCATGGCCGGCGTCTTCGTAGATCACAAGTTGCGAGCCCGGAATACGCCGCGCCATGTCGATGCTATTCGCGGTCGGGACCATCACGTCATGGTCACCATTTGCTATCAGAACCGGGATCGCAATGCGCTCGAGGTTTTGAGGCTGCTGCCTGCCCCATGCCTTGATCGCCTTGAGTTGCCGAAGGAAAGCATTGGGCGTCGGGCCTTTGTCTCTGCCTGCTTTGCGTTCCTTCAACCGCTTCAGAAAAACCTTCGCAGCGCGGCGGCCGTTAGCCGAAGAGGTGAAGAACAGATAGGACTTCGGGTCACGGAGTGTCAACAGAGCCTTGATCATCCGCGGCCAGGAGACCGCTCCCACCCTCTCGATGCCTTCTCCACCCGCTGGACCGGTTCCGGTCAGGATGAGCTTTCGCACCAAGCCGGGAGCCTTCAGCACGATATCCTGCGCTACAAATCCTCCGAGCGAAAAGCCGAGCAGATCAACTTTTTCGAAACCCAGCGCTCGAATCAGAGCAACTGTGTCGCTCGCCATTTCGTCGATGGTCACAGGAGCCTTCCCTCCGGACGCACCGATACCCCGATAGTCAGTTGCGATAACGCGATGCCTGCTGGCAAGGCCGTCCACAATCCTCGGATCGAAGTTATCCAGTACCGCGCCCCAGTGGTTGAGGAGAATCAGCGGCACCCCGCTCCTGGGTCCAACATCACGGTAGGCGAAAGCCGTTTCCTTGACGCGGATAGAGAGATTCGGCGCCTCAACATAACGCTCGCCCGATCCGAAATTGTTGCGAGAACTTCCCATTGTTTGCTCCACGGCTTGTTACGCCAATCCGAATTGCTTCCGCAAGATTGTGTCGAAGAGAGACCGAGGGAGAAAACGCCTTGCGAAGGAGACCTGCCGCGCAGCCTTGCCGGAGGCATAGCGCAGACGAGGAGTCTTTTCGCTTGCCGCCAGCACGATCGTCTCCGCCACACTTTCCGCTGTATCCGCAACCGTCATCGCGCGCCCAAATGCGGCAAGATATCTGGTGCGACTCGCCTCATAGGCACTCAGCGGCCTGTCTGCCTGGGCGGAACTCGATTCGAACGAGGTCTTCGTAGCCGCGGGCTCGATGACCGCGACACGTACACCGAACTCACGCACCTCGTGATCGAGCGATTCGGAATAGCCCTCAAGAGCGTGTTTCGTTCCGGAATAGTAGGCGCTAAAGGGGGCCGGGATCAGTCCCAGTGCGGACCCTACATTGAGGATGCGTCCACTACGCTGCCCGCGCATGATCGGCAGGACCGCATTCGTCACGCGAACCACACCGTGGAAATTGGTCTCAAATAGACCTCGGACTTGCTCGATCGAGCTTTCTTCCGCTGCGCCTGTGACTCCGAAACCTGCATTGTTGACGAGCAGATCGATACGACCGAGTTCAGCGTCCGCCAGGGCAACAGTCGCCGCGACCGATCCATCGGAGGTGACATCGCACGCAATCATCCGGATACCTTCGCGCACCTCGTCAGGCTTGGCGCTGCGACTTGTTCCAATCACCCGGTAGCCTGCCTTTATCAGTGCCAAGGCTGCCGCCTTGCCAATGCCGGTCGACGCTCCCGTGATCAACGCAGTTTTCTGAGATGCCTGCTGTCCTGTCATCGTCATTCGTCCTTATTTTTGATCATTATATTACGATCATAATTTATAATTACAATCATAAGATCATGCATAAAGAAGCGAGGATGCAAAAATAATGAGATACGAGAAAGGGCGTAAGGAGACTACGCACGATCGCATCCTGGAGGTCGCGACACGCCGATTCCGGCAGGATGGAATCGCGGCGTCCGGTCTGGCGGGCATCATGTCGGAAGCTGGTCTGACGAATGGGGCTTTCTATGCCCACTTTTCTTCCAAGAGCGAGATGGTCGAAAAATGCATCGAACGGGCCATCGATGACCAGTGGCAGCAATTTGAAAAAGAAATTGCTGCGGGACGTCTGGTCGAAATTATTCGTTCTTATCTGTCAGAACAGCACCGGGATCATGCCGACTCGGGATGCCCATCTGCTGCGCTCTTACCTGAGATTTCACGCCAGGAACCAGCAACGAGGCATGTCTATACCGAGAGCGTGAAGCGGCTCGTGAGTGCCATGGAGAAGCAGTTGCCCGATATGCCGAAGGGCCCCAAGGCACGTGAGATCGCCATCGCGACAATGGGGCTTCTGATCGGAACGCTACAAATGGCTCGCGCCGTGAACGATCCGTCGCTCTCTGACGATATTTTGGCTGCCGGTACTCACGTCGCCAAGAGCCTGATTCAATCCGGGAAAAGAAGAGTGTAGTTCGTTCGGCAAAGCTTCTCGGAAATTCTGCACGGCGCTTGTGTTCGCTGCAGCCGACAGGAACAGGGCTCTTCTTGGGTTTGCGCATTGTCGCCGATCAGTCATCGGGAACAGCGAGTACCGCGAAGTCGGCTTCGAGGAAGGGATCCGGCATAGTCCGATTGCTGACAAGTCGACTTTTCGTGACCGTTCTTCACCAGGACAGAACTATGCTTGTAAAACTCCATTCCTGTTTTTCGTGAGAGGGAATGCTGCTCGGCTTAAGAGCGCAGGCTCGAGGCAAACAGCCGCTTGAGTAAGCACAGCTTGAGCGGCGTCTCCGCGGTCAGATCCAGCTCATGCCTGCGCAGGGTCGAAGTCATGCAGACATATCTCGACGTGCTCCTCCAACTCGGAACATTGGCTTCCAGTGACGGCTGCGGGAAACGGCATAACAGGCTCTAGATTTGTTCGACCACGGCCTGTGACAGCTTTCGGCTCAGCAGAATGCCTCCAATCATGAAGTAGAGGGCACCGAAGATGGCATAGCCTCCCAGATCCTTCGTGTGCAACTTTCCACCCAGGCCACCGAGCACAAAGGCAATACCCGCTGCAGTGGATTGCGCACCGCTCAGGATCATCGCCCATTGCCCACCCAGCTGCTTACGACGAATGAGCCCGGCGACGAGTTGAAGCACGCCGGCTCCGAATGCCCAGGCACCGAAGATCGCGATGGAGTATGCCGGTTTGCTAAAGATCGTTAAGGCAATCCCAAGAGCAGCAGCAGAGCCCAGGAGTGCATTGACGATCTGCGAAGTGCGTGCGCTTCCGGCAGGGCGTGAAGCCCTCAGATCGTACAGCGTGCAAGCGACGTCCCATAGAGGATACGCGATCAGTAAAACGGAAGCGACCTGTGGCTGCATACGTACCGTCGAAAGAACAGCGGCAGCCCATATCACCTGAAATACTGTGCGAACAAAGTAAAGGTTCCGCAGAGAGCGCGCTGATTCCGTGGAGTGGTTTTGCATGAGAAATTCCTCTATCTTCTAGTTGGTAGGTTTATAAAATAAAGCGAGGCACTGCATGGCCTCTGCTCGTTAGTTCCTTGCTTTATCGAGACGCTTGAGTGCTGCTCCGGTCACAAGCTTGAAGACCTCACAGTCACCGGTGGCGCGGGCGGAGAGCATCGCTCCATGCACGACCGCCATCAGCGTCTGAGCTTCCGTTGCCGCCGAATCGTGCAGCCGGATGTCCCCGGCTTTCACGCCGGCCTTTAACGTTCGCTCCAGCCATTCGCTCAATGCCCGGAAATGCAGGCGCACTTCGACCTGTACTTCCTCCGGCAGGGATGGAAGCTCCGCTCCCATGAGCGCAGCAACGCAGAAGGGGACCGTATGCTTGCGGATACACCCCTCCCAATACTGAACGTAAGCATGAAGGCGTTTCCGGGGGGCTTCAATCTGCCGGTCGAGCTGCGCAGTGCCTTCGATCGTCTTCTCGCGATGCGCCTTGAGAACCGCTGCGGCCAGGGCTGCCTTGGTCGGAAAGTGATGATGAATGCTCGGTTTCCTGATTCCGACTGCTTCGGAAATATCGGCATAGCTGAAAGCCGAGTATCCCCTTTCGATCATCAGGGCTTCCGCCGATTTCATGATGCGTTCTGCCGTTTCTCCCTGCACGCCAAGTAGACTACCTACTAGTCGGTTTGGTTACAAAAATCTTTTTGCGTAGATTTGAAGGGTTATTTCCGGGCAGACGAGCGTGCCTTATGTCCGGCAAGAAACTGCTGATAGGTATCCTCGATGAACGCATCATCGATCGCCCCTGAGCCGAGCAGCAGCCGGTAGTAGAGCGATCCGTATAGCTGATCGATCGCGGTGTCGATGTTGAAGTCGCGGCGTAACGAGCCCTCCGAGATCGCGGCCTGTATGTTTTGGCGAACCCCTTCCCGCCGGGGATTGAGCCAGCGGTCACGGAAAGCCGAAGCGAGTTCCGGGTCCGACTGGGCTTCGGACACCAGGGAACGGATGAGATTGCCACGCGCGCTACGGAAGAAAGCAGCCTGCAGATGGAGCTGCCGCCGGAGGCTTTCGAGCGCGCTGCCGGCTTTGGGAAAAGCTGTTTCATTCCCGATCAGCTCCAGCAAGGAATCCATCACGACCGCTGCCTTGTTTGGCCAGTGCCGGTAAATCGTCATCTTTCCTACGCCGGCCTCGGCGGCAATTTCATTCACACTCACAGCACGGAAGCCGCTCCGGGTGATCAAGCGGAGAGTGGCCTTAAGAATTGCATCATGAGCTGCCTGACTCCTCGGCCGGCCTATGGTCCTCATACTGCCTCACGTTCCGGAAACAAAATGCATCCTTAACGATACCGCGAGTATCTTATTCTCGAGAAACGATACTGGCGGTATCGATTGGAGGAGACGATGAACAAGGTTGTCATCATCACCGGCGTAAACAGTGGCCTGGGCAGGGCATTCGCCCATGCACTGCTGGATTCCGGCTTCACCGTCGTGGGAACGGTGCGGAAGATGGAAGCCGTGCAAGCATTCGAGCAACTGAAACCGGGAGCCGCGTTTGCACGGGTGCTCGATGTGACGGAAGCTCCTGAACGGCTGGCCGCGGTCGCCGCAGAAATCGAACGCAATGTCGGCCCGGTTTATGGGCTTATCAATAACGCCGGGTACGGCCATGAAGGCACGCTGGAAGAAAGCTCGATGGACGCGTTGCGTCAGCAATTCGAGGTAAACGTTTTTGGCGCTGTGGCCATGATGAAAGCGGTCTTGCCTGCGATGCGCGCCCGGCGCGAAGGACGCATCCTCAACGTGACTTCGATGGGCGGTCTCATGACGATGCCCGGACTCTCGTACTACCACGGAAGCAAATTTGCATTGGAGGGGATTTCGTCGTCGCTGGCCAAGGAGGTGCGACCGCTGGGTATTTACGTCACGGCGATCGAACCCGGCATGTTTCGGACAGACTGGGCAGGCCGCTCCATGGTGCGTTCAGAACGGTCGATCTCCGATTATGACGCGATCTTCGATCCCATCCGTGAAGCGCGTAAAGCAAGAAGCGGACAACAGCCGGGAGATCCGGCCAAGGCCGGCAAGGTTGTTGCGAAGTTCTTAATGGCAGCAGAGCCGCCTGCTCACCTTCTGCTCGGTCCCGATGCGTTCGATTACGTCCAGAAGGAACTGGAGGCAATTCGGTCCGAATTTACGGCGTGGGAAGCGGTGACCCGATCAACCAACTTCGAGCAGGAGACCTGAGCCCTCGCGCAGACTCAGAACTGCCTGCTCAACGCAAAGAAGCGCTGCGCTTGTCCCACGTCGCGCAGGATCTGGGCCTTCAGCGCTTCGGGGGTTTCGAACTTCCGCTCGCCGCGCAGCCGCTTGAGGAAGCACAGCTCGAGCGGCGTCTCCGCGGTCAACGCAATCTCATCCCGATTGGGATCGAAGTCGAGCAGATAGGTCTCAATCGCATAGGAGGGCTCGCCGAATGTCGGACGCACGCCGGCATTCGTCACTCCGTCGAAGACGCCCTGCCCGCCGATATGCAGCCGCGTCACATACACGCCGTCCGCGGGCAGCAGCTCGTGGTAAGGGGCGAGGTTGATGGTCGGCACGGTGAGGCGCGAGCCGATGCCGCGTCCGCGCGCCTGCGTAGAGTGGATCGAGAAGGGACGGCCGAGCAGGCGGCGCGCCGTGCTCACATCGCCTGCGGCCACGCGGCGGCGTATCTCCGAGCTGGAAACGATGAGCCGTCCCACGTGAATGGCGCTGTGCGTGACCACTGCGAATCCGAGCGACTGCCCCAGCTCGCGCAGCTCGAGGATGCCCGCGCTCGCGTTGTGGCCGAAGCGGAAGTTGTCACCCTCGTGAACTTCGACTGCCTCGAGCAATCCGGCGAGCACTCCCGAGGCGAAATCCTGCGCGGTGAGCAGCGAAAACTCGGGCGTAAACGGGATCACCACGGTCGCATCGAGCCCTGTCGAGGCCAGGAGTTCCAATCGCACATCGAGCGGCGTAATCAGCTTCGGAGACTGCCCGGGCCGCAGCAGCCGCACCGGATGCGGATCGAAGGTGAGGGCGACGGACTTTGCGCCCAATGCCTGCGCGCGCTCCCGGACGCTGGCGATGATGGCGCGATGGCCGCGGTGCACGCCGTCAAAATTGCCGACGGCGACGACCGTGGGGCCGAAACCCGCCGGAATCTCCTCGAGACTGCGAAAGACCTGCATGGCTAAGATCGTTCTCCTGCCGAGGTCTCTGCCTGCAGCGTGATGGGAATCCTCAGGCCGTCATAGGCCATGCGGATATGCGGCGGCAGCGCGGCTTCCGTGGGCGCATGGTCGAGCTCGTGCGCGATGTGCGTGAACCAGGCCTGGCGCGGCCTGACCCGCTCCACCCAGCCGAGCGCCTCATCCACATTCGCATGGCTCGGATGCGGCTCCCAGCGCAGCGCGTCGAGAATCATCACGTCGAGGTCTTCGAGCAGCGGCAGGCTTTCCTCCGGGATGCGGTTCATGTCGGTGAGATAGGCCACGTTGCCGAAGCGATAGCCGCCGACGGCGAGCCGTCCGTGCATCAATGGAATACGCTGAAAACGGACTCCGGCAATCTGCGCGGACTCCTGCCCGTTCATCGGCTCGAGCCGCACCCGCGCCCGTGTCGGATACTTTGCATCCGGAGCAAAGGTGTAGGAGAAGACCGTGCGCAGCACCGCTGCCGTCGCGTCGTCGGCATACAGCGGCATGCTGTCATGATGGCGGAAGCTCAGCGGCCGCAGGTCATCGAGGCCGAGGATGTGATCGGCGTGGGGATGCGTGTAGAGGACCGCATCGACGTGCGTGATCTTCTCACGCAGAGCCTGTTCGCGGAAATCCTGCCCGGTATCGATCACCACCCGGTGATCGCCCCACTCGACGGCAATGGAGGGCCGGCTGCGCCGGTTGCGCGGATCCGTAGACGTGCATACTGCGCACCCGCAGCCGAGCGTCGGCACACCCATGGACGTGCCGCTGCCCAGCACCACGATCTCCGCCTGAATCGAATCCCCTGCCTGCATCAAACCGCGCGGCCTAGAACTTGCCCGGAGGCGGGGTGTGCGCCTGCTGCACGATGGCGTTGGTGATCTCGAGGAACATCATGCGCAGCTCGAAGAGCAGGCTCTGCAGCAGACGCTGCTGCGCCTCGGTCAGATTGCCCTTGGTCTTCTCTTCGAGCGCGGTCAGCATGTCGATGCTCTGCCGCGCGCCGAGAATATCGATCCGCGGCTTCTGGCCGGGCTCGGCCGCCGCACCCATGGCGACCACCGCCGAGAGGTAGATCGACTGGAAGACATGCTCGATGCCGACCGGCCCAAGGTCCTTCATTCCCGGATTCTGCTGCCGCAACAGCTCATCCAACTGCAGGGTGGTCTCCTGATAGGCGGCATGCTGCTCGGCGGCCTCCGCAGCGGAAGGCTCTTCGAAACTTCCCTGCCCCTCGCCCTCGAGTGGTGCCTCGGCTACCGGCTCAGGCACCACCACAGGAGCTGGAGCCGGCGGTGGAGGCGGCGCAGGAGCAGCAGGGCGCGAAGGCATGGTCACGACGCGCGCGCCGGCAACTGGAGCCGTCTCCGCTGCGGCGGCGAACTGGCCGGGGGCGGGGTGAACCGCTTCGGCAATATCCGCGGTGAACTGGCCAGGAGCAGGATGCACGGCATCGGCCACATTCGCAGTGAATTGCCCGGGCGCCGGATGCACGGCTTCGGCCACATCCGCGGCGAACTGGCCAGGGGCGGGATGGACAGCCTCGGCCGCGTGCGCGGCGAAGTCGATGGGCGCAGCAGCAGGCGCGGCAGGAGCAGCCGGGGCGGGGCTCTCGGCAGGATTGCGCAGATCGCCATCCTCGGTGAACTTGCGGCGATCGGTCACGGTAAATGCGGGCGGTTTCTCTGCCATATGTCTATCCTCGAAACTAAATTCTACCTGCCACGGCAAACGCTCCGCGTTTAAAGCCCGGCGATTTCCGGCCTGCGCTCCGCGATGGTCACCTTGACGCCCGATGCGCTGAGCGGCAGGCCGCGCTCCGCTGCCTCATTGCGAAGAAAGCCCAGCGCCAGTGTTCCCTGAAAGACCGGCAGATCGAAGGCCGCGATGCTGCTCAGCTCACCAGCTGGATTCTGCGCCGCGCCCTCAGCCTCGATGGGCAGCGTCGCACCCGCTTCAAGCGGGCCGAGACCGGCTGCCAGCTGAAATTGACGGAATCCGCGATGCACCGCAGCCCGCGAGCGGATACGCTCGACAATCTCCTGCCCGAGATAGCATCCCTTGCTGAAGTTCAAGGCCTGCGTCTGCGCCGTCTCCTGGGGCAGATGGCGGTCGCGGATATCGACACCATAGAGCGGCGTGCCTTCGAGGATGCGCAGCTTCTCGATCGCCTCCGCGCCACACGGCTCGGCGCCGGCGGCCGTCAGCGCCTGCCACAATGCCACTACGGCTCCGGACGGAACCAGCAACGCAAAACGCGGAACGAGCGGAGAAGCCTCATGGATCACCAGGATTTCATGCTCCTGCCAGCGCGCGGCAACGAAGCTCAATGCCTCGGTCGATTCTGCGGCGGGAGCGGCCAGTCCCAGCGATTCGAGCACCGCGACAGCTTTCGGCCCGGCAACGCCGATGGCCGTCAGCCCGTCCGCGGGATGCAGCTCGACGTCATCCATGATGATGAAGTGATCTAAATGCGCCAGGATTGCCACCTGCTGGGAGCGGTCGGTCTCCAGCAGCAGGTGATCGGAAGAGCGATAGATATTCGCATCGCCCTGGATACGGCCCTGCGCGTTGAGCAGGAAGCTGTAGTTTCCGTGCCCCTCGGTAAGCCCGACGATGGTGTTGCTGACCATCCCGTTGAGCCAGCGCACCTGATCTTCGCCGGTGATGCGGACAAAGGCCCGGTAGCCGAGGTCATAGCAGCCGGCGGCAGCGGTCAGCGCGGCCAGCTCGGGGTTCGCTCCGGCAAAGGCCAGCACGGTTTCAGCACCCCGATACGCGGTGAGGGCAAGGCCCGGGGAGCCGGCGGTCAGCGCGGCGGCCAGAGGCGTCGGCTCCAGCACAGAAGAGGCGGCAACTCCCGTCGATACAACATCACTCATAGTCTTAACCTGTTCAAATTATAGTCACCGCGTCCCTCTCCCTGCCCCGCCCGCTCGTCCAACAGGCGGCACTCACGATATGGTTCAGACATGGTGATGAACGCTGCTTCGCGGGCCCCTTACCTTCTTTCCCTGGCGCTGGCCGCCGCTACCCTGTGCGGACCATCGCCGCTGGCCGCACAGACCTCCGCGAATCCGCCGGCGCAGGATGCCAAGCCCGAGACGCACATCACCCCCGAACAGGCCAAGCAGCTCTTCTCCTCGGTCGATACCATCCTCCAGTTCGCCTCCAGCGACACGAAGCTCGCCATCAAGAGCAAGGTGAAGCGCCGCCTGACCACGCGCGACGAGGTTGAGAAGTATCTGGTCGACAAGATGAAGGACGACAAGGATGCCAAGCGCATGGAGCGCTCCGAGATCGTGCTCAAGAAGTTCGGGCTGCTCGACGAGAGCTTCCACCTGCAGCCGTTCCTGGTGAGCCTGCTCAAGGAGCAGATTGCCGGCTACTACGACGCGAAGACGAAGACTGTGAACCTGCTGGACTGGATCGATCCCGAGCAGCAGAAGCCGGTTCTGGCTCACGAACTGACGCATGCACTGCAGGACCAGCGGCTCAATCTCGACAAGTGGGAGGATTCCGGCACCGAAGAGGACATCTCCCGCAACGTGGCCGAGGATAACCACTTCATCGAGCTCGACGAACAGGACACGGCGCGCGAAGCGGTGCTCGAAGGCCAGGCCATGGCCGTGCTCATCGACTACAGCCTTAAGCCTGCCGGGCAAAGCATTCTCACCAATCCCGACCTCATCAAGCAGCGGGCCGATGAGCAGGGCGCAGACTCCGATTCTCCGGTCCTCAGCCGCGCGCCGCTGCTGCTGCAGGAATCGCTGCTCTTCCCCTACCGCGAGGGCCTCAAGTTCGAGGTGGATATGCTCACCGACAAGGGGCCGGAAGGCGCCTTCGCCGGCGTGCTCGACCATCCGCCGTCCTCGAGCTACGAAATCATGAATCCCCGCGCCTACGAGCGCAACGTCACGGTACCGGTGCTCAAGATACCGGACATTCATCCGCTGCTCGATGCCGACTATGCACCCTATGACATCGGCGTGATGGGACAAATCGACGTCCGCATCCTCTCCGAGCTCTTTGGAGGGCAGGAAATGGCAGCGGCGCTCGCGCCGGCATGGGACGGCGGCATCTATTACGCAGCGCAGAAGAAAAAGGCAGCCGACAAGAATTCGACCGCATCCATCGGCCTGCTCTATCTCTCGCAGTGGAAGTCAGAGAGAGCCGCGCAGGCCTTCGCCAAGATGTATGCCGAAGAGCTCGACAAGCAGTTTTCGGGAGTCTCCCGCGACTCCTCGCAGGAATCCGATACCACCGAGCAGGTCTATCAAACGAATGAAGGCCCGGTGCTGATCACAACGGCAGGACGCATGGTCTTCGTCAGCGAGAGCTTCGATCTGCAACTGGCGCGCAAGCTCGAACTCCTGATGACGAACGTCCAGAAGGGGAATACTGCCGGACAGGTCATCGCGGCTCTTCCCGCCTCCGGCGAGCGAGACAGCCTGACCGCGCCACTGACGCACTTTCTGGCGGAAAGCGGCATGATGCGGGCAGCGCTGCCCTCGCGGTAAACGAGACGAGTTGGCCATATTTCCATATGGCCAGCTCAAAATAAATGACTTCCTTTTGCGATTGTCGTTCCGACCGGAGCGAGCCGAAGGCGAGCGCAGCGCAGGACGATAAAACTGTCCTGCTCCGGTCGAAATGACAGCTGTTTGCTGTTGCTCGATGTGAATACAGCTTTAGAACTTCATGTGCAGCGCCAGGCCGAGTCCAGGGCCACCGCCGCCGTGGCCGCCACCGCCCGGGCCACCCATGCCACTGCCACCATTGCTGCCGAACATGTTCTGACCGCCTGAGCCGCCGCCCTGGCCTCCACCCTGCGCCATTCCGCCGCCCCAGAGCCCTTGCAGCGAGCCGGAAAGGTTCAGGTTCAGGCCGCCCGCCTTCATCGACGTCGACATGCCCGGACCAGCCAGGCTCGATCCGCGGGAGAGCATGCTGAAGGACTCGCCGAGCGCTCCGCCGGTGGAGTCGGCCAGCGAGCGGAGCGCGTTATTGCCTAAGCTGAACATATTCATGCGGCCCATACCGCTCTGTCCTCCGCCTCCGGGCGCTCCGCCCATACCTCCGCCAGCTCCGCCGCCCGAGCCGCTGCTCAGCCCTCCGGCTCCTGCGCCGCCTGAGAATCCGCCGCTCTGCATACCTCCCATGCCTGAGCTGCCCATGGTGTCTGCGTCCATGCCACTGCCCGTCTCCTGTGCCAGGCCGGGAGCAGTGCCGAAGTTGCCCCCTGCGCCGGCGCGCGGCAGGGCCGAGCGCACCGTGCTCTGCATCATGCTGGAGAAGAAGCGCGACCAGTCGACGGTGTTGGAAGTACTGCGCGAACTGCCAGGAGGATGCGGACCACCTCCGCCTGGACCCTCGGCATGGGCATTCCCAGCATCTGAAGGGCGCGGCCCGGAGGAAGCGTCACCATGCTGAAACGGCTGTCTGGACATAGACGGCGTGTCTACAGCCGGGGTATCCGCAGCGGCTGAATCATCCGCCGCATTATTCGACGAAAAACTCTGGCCCATCAGGCAGGGTGCGCCGCAGACCACAAAAACTGCACTCAGAAGCGCTCCGCGAACGATCGCTCTTCTCCATTCCCAGCACGCAGCTCGCTCCGTCAAATAGCACCCTCGCCTATCGATCTTTGAAGTATGGCCGCAATCCGGAGGGCTGCAGCCGTACGGATTGCCACCCAGGTATGACGTCCGGATTTGCTCACATGCTCACAACACCACATTGCTTTTGCCCTTCTTTTCCTGGCTCGAAGACAGGCAAGCGCTGACAGTGCCTCTGCCGACCCGCTCCATCCCGGGATTTATACTGAGGTTTCGTATTTTTTCCTCAAACCCTAACGTCCGCGCCCCGCGCGGTGGAGCATGCATTTGCAACAGGCAGAGATTGGAATCATCGGCGGCAGCGGCCTCTACGCCATGCCCGGCTTGACGGAAGTGCGCGAAGTCCGCGTGGAAACCCCCTTCGGCGATCCGAGTGACGCCTTCATCCTGGGCAATCTCGAAGGCCGCAAGGTGGCCTTCCTCGCCCGCCATGGACGCGGCCACCGCATCCTGCCCTCGGAGCTGAACTTCCGCGCCAACATCTACGCGATGAAGGCCCTGGGCGTCGAGCGCATCCTTTCGGTCTCGGCCGTGGGCTCACTCAAGGAAGAGCACAAGCCCACCGACTTCGTAATCCCCGACCAGTTCATCGACCGCACCTTCCACCGCGTCTCGACCTTCTTTGGCGAAGGCATCGTGGGGCACGTGGCCTTCGGCGATCCGGTCTGCGCGACCGTCGCGAAGACCGCGGCCGAGGCCTGCGCCGCGCAGAACGTGGTCGGCAAGCAGGGCGGCACGTATGTGTGCATGGAAGGCCCGCAGTTCTCGACGCGCGCCGAGTCGAACCTGTATCGCAGCTGGGGCGCGGACGTGATCGGCATGACCAACCTGCAGGAGGCCAAGCTGGCCCGCGAGGCCGAGATCTGCTACGCGACCATCGCCATGGTCACCGACTACGACTGCTGGCATGAAGGACACGACGACGTGACTGTGGATCAGATTGTCGCCGTGCTGCACCAAAACGCGACCAACGCCGCGCTGGTGGTGAAGTCCGCCGTCGCCGCCATGCCTGCGGAGCGCAACTGCGCCTGCGCCTCTGCCCTGAAATACGCCATCCTCACCGATCGCGCCGCGATCCCTGCCGAAACAAAGAAGAAGCTGGACCTGATTTTCGGCAAATATCTGAACGAAGGCGCGAAGGCATAAATCATGGCGATTCTGGTCGTAGGCAGTGTGGCATTTGACGGTATCGAGACGCCGTCAGGCAAGGTAGAACGCGTTCTCGGCGGAGCAGCAACCTATTTCGCTCTTTCCGCCAGCTATTTCACGGATGTGCGTGTGATCGGCGTGGTCGGCGAGGATTTCACCGCCGAAAACGAAGCGGTGCTCACGCGCCGCGGCATCGACACGCGCGGCATCGAGCATGTTGAGGGCAAGAGCTTCTTCTGGTCGGGCTCGTACATGGGCAATCTGAACGAGGCACACACGCTCAAGACAGAGCTCAATGTCTTCCAGAGCTTCAGCCCGAAGATTCCGGTCGCATACGAGGACAGCGAGTATCTCTTCCTCGCCAATATCGATCCTGTGCTGCAGGCCGACGTGCGCGCCAAGATGCCGCGCGTAAAGCTGGTGTGCGGCGACACGATGAATTACTGGATCAACGATCACCGCTCCAATCTCGAGAAGGTGCTCAAGGGACTCGACGGCCTGCTGATCAACGACACCGAGGCGAAGCTGCTGGCAAACGACGGCAACCTGGTCCGCGCAGCGAAGGAGATCCTCGCGCTCGGGCCGAAGAGCCTGGTGGTGAAGCACGGAGAGTATGGCGCGACGGCCTTCTTCAGCGAGCGCACCTTCCCGAACGAGCCACGGCAGGTTTTCCTGCCCTTCCGCGCGCCGGCTCTGCCGCTGGCCGAGGTCGTCGATCCCACAGGCGCGGGCGATTCGTTTGCCGGAGGATTTTTCGGCTACCTTGCGTCGCAGCCGGAGTTCACTCCGTCCACCTTTAAGAAGGCGATGTTCTACGGTGGCGTGATGGGTTCTTTCGCCGTGGAGAAGTTCGGCACGGAACGTCTTCAGCAGCTCGACCGAAAGGAAATCGAGGAGCGCTTTGCGCTTTTCCGCGAACTCTCGCACCTTGAGTAAATTAACGCCTAAACCGAAAAAGTCCGTCACCGTGAACAACCCGCGGCCGCGCTCACAACGCCGCCGCGGGATCGACGTCTCTGAACTCAGCCCCGCCGAACAGGAAAAATTCGCCCTCCGCGGCGAGACCTTCGTCGTGGCCTGGAGTACCCTGCTCCTCGCGCTGCTCGCGCTCTCCTATTGCTATTCGCACCAGCTTCTGCTGCTCTACGGCGACGCGGTCGCGCACATGCACATTGCGCGCCGCATCATCGACTCGATCGAGCCGGGATTCCGGCAGATGGGCTCGGTATGGCTGCCGCTGCCGCACCTGCTGCTGCTGCCCTTCATCTGGCGCATGGGCTGGTGGCAGACGGGCATTGCCGGCGCATTCCCTTCGATGGCCGCCTACGTTCTCGGCAGCGCCGGCCTCTATCGCCTGGCGCGGCAGTGGCTCTCGCCGCAGCTTTCGCTGGTCGCTGTGGCGCTCTTCGCGCTCAACCCCGGCCTGCTCTACATGCAGAGCACGGCGATGAATGAGCCGCTCTTCCTCTGCGAGATGATCTGGGCCGTGCTGCTGCTGGTCGAGTATCGCCGCGAGCTGGAAGCCGACGACCATGCCCGCGCCTCGCGCCTGCTAACCCTCTGCGGCGTGGTTCTCGTCGGCGCGGTCTTTACCCGCTACGACGGATGGATCTTCGCCGCCTTCGCCTGGGTGATTGCCCTGCTGCCCATGCTGCGCCGCGACCGCTGGCAGACCCGCACCGGCGGCGCCTTCGTGCTCTTCACCCTCATGCTGGCCGTGGCTCCGCTCCTCTGGATGGGCTACTGCGCGAAGCAGTTCGGCGACCCGCTCGACTTCATGCGCGGACCGTATTCGGCCAAGGCCATCGATGCCCGCACCTCCAAGCCCGGCGCACCACACTACCCCGGCTGGCACAGCATGCCGGTGGCTGAACTGTACTTTCTCAAAGCCGCCGAGCTCGGAGCCGTCATTGCGCAGTGTGCCAATCTGCTGCTCGTACTCGCGCTCACCGGCACCGCGGCGGCCGCATGGAAGTGGCGCAAGGCGGGTATTCTGCCGGCGCTGCTGCTGTGGGTTCCGGCTCCCTTTTACGCCTACTCGATCGCTTACGGCTATGTGCCGATCTTCATTCCGCTGTGGTGGCCGCACTCGTTCTACAACGTGCGCTACGGCATGGAGATGCTGCCGGTCTTCGCGCTGGCGCTGGCCTTCTTCGTAGCGTGGCTCGCAGGCGTGGTGAAAAAGCGCTGGCCTGTCGTTGCGCCGTATCTGCCGTGGGCTTTCATCGCGCTGCTCATCGCGAGCAACATCACGCTGGCGAAGAAAACGCCGCTGGTTCTGGGCGAAGCGATTGCCAACTCGCGCAGCCGCGTACCCTATGAGGCAGCCTATGCGCGCGGGCTGGCCGTGCTACCGGCGAACGCGACCATCCTGGCTTATACTTCCGAGCATCCCGGGGCCTATCAGCAGGCCGGAATTCCGCTGAAGCACACCATCAACGAGTCGGACTACTACGAGTGGACGCCGGCACTGAAAAATCCCGCTGCCGCGGCCGACTACGTCATCACGACCGACAACGATCCGGTAGCGAAGGCCGTTGCGGCGCATCCGCAGGGACTCACGCTGATGAACATCGTGTGCTCGACTGATCAACCCTGCGTGCGCATTTACCAGTCCAATCGCCACGCCGCGGGTGGTAGCATCACGCAGAAATGAAGTTTTTTTCGACATCGCCGCTCGCCGCCCTGGCTGCACTGCAGGAGCCGGGGCACATGCTCAGCTTCAGCCATCCGCAGCAATGGCACCTGACGGGCGGCGTTGTTGGGCGTCTGCTGCTGGCCGCGGCGCTGGGCGGGGCAATCGGCATCGACCGCGAAGTGCATCATAAGCCCTCCGGCGTGCGCACGAATCTGCTCATCTGCTTCGGCGCGGCGCTGTTCACCTTCCTCTCCGCAATCGTTGCAGGAGACAACAGCACCAACAAGGGCCAGATCGCCTCGAATGTCGTACAGGGCGTCGGTTTTCTCGGGGCGGGACTGATTCTCCACAACCGCGACCGGGTCAGCGGCCTGACCAGCGCGGCCACGGTGTGGGCCGTCGCATCGATTGGCATGGCATGCGGCGCGGGGCTCTATGCGCCGGCCGTGCTCTCGGCTGTACTCGTCATCCTCACGCTTGAGGTGGTCGGCATTCTCGAACGCAACGGTAACCTTAAGTCTTACACGGTCATCTACGAGACGCGCGGCAGCGATGACCAGGGCATGCGGCTCGCCATCCTCCATGCTATGGACCAGGTGCAGCGGCGCCTCAACGAAATTTCCGATGATTCGCTTGGCGAAGTGCGGCGGCTCTCGTTCGAGGTGGCCACCACCTATCGCATCCAGCGCCGCATCCTCGCTTTGCTCAAGGACTCGCCTGCCATCGAAAGTGTTCACACCTTCCACAGCCAGGAAGACGATGGCTATTCATGAACCATCCCAACAGGAAAGAAACTGGAATGACTTTTTTCGCCAAGGCGCATGCCTGCGGCAATGATTTTCTCGTCGTAGAAGGGGCCTGCAATACCGCTCTCGCCGTGCATCTTTGCAATCGCCATACGAGCGTCGGCGCCGACGGGGTTGAATTCCTGGAGTGGACCGACGAACGCTCCGGCCGTATCCGCCTGGCCAATGCCGACGGCTCCATCGCCGAGATCTCAGGCAACGGCACGCGCTGCGTCGCCGCATGGATGGCGCACCAGATCGCGCAGAAGGGCGCGCCGCTCGCATCCGGCGCCACGCTCGAGATCGATACCGATGCAGGGCTCCGCACCTGCACGCTGGTCAAGGCCGAAGGCCATCGCTACGAGTTCGCAGCCCCCATGGGCGTGCCACAGGTTGCAAAGCGCAGCGTGAGGCTCGCGGATGGAACATCTGTTGAAGGCGTCGTGGTGCATACCGGCAATCCGCACTTCGTCATTTTCGTCGAGGACGAGAACTTCACCGCGTATCAGCGCACCTGGGAAGAGCTTGGCCGCGAGATCTGCTTCCACGCCGACTTTCCTGAACAGACCAACGTCGAGTTTGTGCACATCCTCGCGCCCGGCCACATTGCCATCCGCATCTTCGAGCGGGGCGTCGGGCCGACTACCTCTTCCGGCACCGGTACCTGCGCCACGGCCTCGGCGACGATCGCTACGCGCAACGGTGAGTCCACGCTGCGCGTGGTCGCGCCCGGCGGCGAGCAGCGCATTGACTGGCCCAGCCCTGACGCCGAAATTCTTCTCATCGGCCCGGCCGAACTCATCTGCACAGGAGAAGCGTGGAGGGGAGAAGCGTGGTGATGCACCAACCGCTCAAGCCTGCGGCCATCGCTCCGGGAGCGAAGGTTGCGGTGGTTGCGCCCGCCAGCAATGCGAAGGCGGAGCGCATCGAGGGCGGCATCGCTGCGCTGGCCCGCCATGGCTACCGGCCGATCCTGTATCCGCATGCGGCCGGCCGTGAAGCTCCCTATTTTTCCGGTACCGTCGAAGACCGTCTCTCCGATCTTCACGAAGCCTTCACCGATCCGGATATCGAAGCCGTATTTTGTACCCGTGGCGGTTACGGATCGAACTATCTGCTCGAGGATCTCGATGTAGACCTCATCGCCGAGAACCCCAAGCCGTTCTTCGGCTACAGCGATCTCACCATCATCCAGAGCTATCTGCTCGATCAGACCGGGCTCATCGGCTTCCACGGCCCCATGGTGGCAGCCGACCTCTATCGCAACGACGGCGTGGATGAAGCCAGCTTCTCGGATGCACTCACCGGCGGCAAAGTGCTGGCCGGCGAAGCCCAGGGGTTGCGCATTCTCAAGCCCGGACGCGCGCAGGGCACCGTGCGTGGCGGCTGCCTGAGCATGCTGGTCTCGACGCTGGGCACGCCCTTCGCCCCGCAGACCGAGAACAGCGTGCTCTTTCTCGAAGATATCGGAGCCAAACCCTACCAGGTCGACCGCATGCTGCGGCAGATGGTGCTGGCCGGCAAGTTCGACGGCGTCACCGGCTTCGTCTTTGGAGAGATGCTCGATTGCATCTCGCCCGGAGCCAATCCCGGCCTGCTTGACGATGTCATTCTCCGCGTTCTGGACTGGTTCGAGGGCCCGATCGCGGTCGGCCTGCGCTCCGGCCACGTCTCGCGCGGCAACGTGACCCTGCCGCTCGGCATCGCTGCCGAACTCCATGTCCCCGAACCCGATGCGGGAGAGCAGCCGGTACTGCAATACCTCGAAGCCGCGGTTGAATAGACGCGTTCCCCTCAGGACTTATCTGTAACCAGGATTGTGACAAACATGCAGGACAGCAAACACATTCATCTTATTGGGATTTGCGGCACCGCCATGGCCTCCATTGCCGGCCTGCTGCAGCTCAAGGGTCATCGCGTCACCGGCTCGGACCAGGCGGCTTATCCCCCCATGTCGGATCTGCTCGCGCATCTGCAGATTCCTGTCTCCGAGCCCTTTGCCGAAGCCAATCTCCAGCCGCATCCGGATCTCGTTATCGTCGGCAATGCCATTTCGCGCGGCAACGTGGAGCTCGAGTACGTTCTCGATCAGCACATTCCCTTCACATCGATGGCTGCGGTCATCCATGACGAGTTCCTGCGCGGGCGTGAATCGCTGGTGGTCGCCGGCACACACGGTAAAACCACGACGACGAGCATGCTGGCGTGGATTTATGCGGTCGCCGCGCGCAAACATCCCGAGCTCGCACCTTCATTCCTCATCGGCGGCGTTGCCGAGAATTTTGCCACCAGCTTTCAGCTTCAGGATGGCAAGCCGTTCCTCCTCGAAGGCGATGAGTATGACACGGCCTTCTTCGATAAAGGGCCGAAGTTCATGCACTACTTCCCCGACGCTCTGATCCTCACGCACGTCGAGTTCGACCATGCCGACATCTACAAGGATCTGGATGCGGTGAAGACGGCGTTCAAGCGCCTGGTGAACCTGGTGCCGCGCCGTGGCCGCATCGTCGCTTTCGATGGCGCGCCGAATGTCACCGAATGCCTGAGCCGCGCCTTCTGTAACGTCGAGCGTTACGGATTCGAGTCCGGCTCGATGTGGCAGATCGTTGGCCTTACGCACAGCGGCAACCAGTCAGAATGGAAGGTGCTCCGCGCAGGGCAGCCATGGGCAGAATTGATGCTTCCGGTGGCCGGCGCGCACAACGTGCTCAACGCCACCGCAGCCGCTGCCCTGGCGGCCGGGCAGGGTGTTCCGCTCGATTGCATCATCGAAGCGTTATCCACCTTCCGCAGCGTGAAGCGCCGCCTCGAAGTAAAAGCAGTCATCGACGGCATCACGATCATCGACGACTTCGCGCATCACCCCACGGCCATCCGCGAGACGCTGCGCGCGCTGCGCGAGGCCAACCCCGGAGCCCGCCTGTGGGCCGTGCTTGAGCCGCGCTCGAACACTCTGCGCCGCAATGTCTTCGAGCAGGAGCTGATCGATTCGCTC
Organism: Silvibacterium dinghuense; assembly: GCF_004123295.1. Lineage (NCBI taxonomy): Bacteria > Pseudomonadati > Acidobacteriota > Terriglobia > Terriglobales > Acidobacteriaceae > Silvibacterium > Silvibacterium dinghuense. Next base: position 203,017 of record NZ_SDMK01000003.1, read on the forward strand.
GCCACTGCCGATGAGGTTGTGCTGGCCGGCGTCTTCAAGATGGAAAATATCCCCGAGGCCGAACGGCTGCACCCCGAGTCTGTCGTCCGCGGCCTCAATGTGCGCGGCATCCCCGCGGAATTGCACACGCATGCCGACGAGATCGTTGCCAGCATCGCTCCGCGCCTGCGCTCGGGCGACGTTGTGGCGATTCTCTCGAACGGCGGCTTCGACGGCATCTACGAGAAGCTTCCGCAGCAGTTGCGTGCCCGGGTCACGGTCAAGGCGTAATCTGCCATGCTGCCCGCACTCACTATCTTCGTTGTCTATGCGATGCTGACGATCCCTGCGGCGATCGTCGGCATCCCCTGGACGCTGCTCACCGGCGATATCTCACTGGTCTATGGCTGGGCCATGCGCATCATGCGGCTCGGCACGCGGGCAGCCGGTATCCGCATTGAAGCCGAACGGCGCACGCCGCTCGATCCCGCGCAGCGCTACCTTTTTCTCTCGAATCACATCTCGAACCTCGACCCGCCGATCCTGCTGCCGCTGCTGCCGGGACGCGTCTCGGTCTTCATCAAGCGCTCGCTTACGAGGCTGCCCATCCTCGGCTATGGGATGAAGCTGGCGAACTTTATCCCTGTGGACCGCGATGGCCGCGTGGAAAGCGCGAAGGCCAGCGTAGAAGCTGCCGCACAGGTCATGGCCTCGGGTGTGGATGTATTGTCGTTCGTCGAAGGCACGCGCTCTCGCAACGGGCGTCTGCTGCCCTTCAAGAAGGGCCCGTTCTATCTGGCCATGGAGACAGGCGTTCCGGTGGTTCCTGTCTCGATCTCGGGAACCGAATCAATGATGAAGAAGGGCAGCGTGCGGCTCTATCCGGGAACGGCGCGCATCGTCTTCCATGCGCCGGTTTATCCAGGGGATTACGCCACGCGCGAAGAGCTGATGGAGGCGGTGCGAAGCGCCATCGCCTCCGGACTGCCGAAGTGGATGCGCGGCGAAGACACTCCGCAGTAAGGCTCTTACTTCAGGATCGCGTTGTAGCCGTCGGCCATGAGCCGCGCCTTCATGGCGCGGGCCTCGTCGCGAGTCGCAAAGGGTCCGACCTGCACATGCACCAGCTGATCGCGCGGATCGGTGCGCATGGTCGCGCTATATCCATGTTTTTTGAGTGCGCCGACGAGAATGCCGGCGTCTTCGGTGCGCGATACGGCGGCGATCTGCACCATAATCAAACCGGTACCGGACGCAGGCGCTGATGCCGCTGCTGGAACGGTCGTGGTCAATGCCGCAGGCTGCGCATGCGGTTGCGCAGGAGGCGGAGCGGGAGCCGGCACACTCTGCAGAACCGTCTGCTGCACTTCCGCCGAAGGCTTTGCAGCAGCTAAGGGCTTTGCGGCAACCGGAGGCGCGCCTGCAGGGCGCCGCGCCGGGCCGGCCGGGGTGGGCACATAGTCATACGCAGGCGAGCTCGTATTCGCCGAAGCAGCCTGCTGAGCCGGTACGCTTTCCGTACTGGAAGAGGTGCTGTTGCCAGTAGAGGCGGCCGTCCCGCTTCCCGATCCGTTCTCATCCTCGCCCGTCACGCTCTCTTTGAGAGCGGGCGCGGGAGCCGCTGCGGCAGCAGTAGAGGCAGCCTGTGTTCCATGCGCATTGCCCCGCCCCATCGAATACCCGAAGCCAAAGAACACTCCGCACACCAATACGGAGCCGAAGAACACACCGAGCAGCGACTTCATGCCCAGGGTGATCTCGGTATCCGAGTGTCGGGTCTCTTCTTCTTCGTCTTCGATGAGCGTTCGCATACGGTTTCCTTACTCTTTCAGCTTTGTTCCCCGGGATTCTTCGGTTCCACAACCGCCGGGCCGGCCAGTTTATTTAACAGGGACAGTAATTCCATGGGCAGGGGGAAGATCACCGTGGTGTTCTTCTCTGTGCCGATATCGGTCAATGTCTGCAGGTACTTGAGCTGCAGCGTGATGGGCTGGGCTGCCAGCAGATTGCCGGCCTCCACCAGCTTCTGCGCCGCGGCGTATTCGCCTTCGGCGTTGATAATCTTCGAGCGCTTCTCACGTTCCGCCTCGGCCTGCTTGGCCATGGCCCGCAGCATGGATTCGGGCAGATCGACCTGCTTCACCTCGACGCTGACCACCTTCACGCCCCACGGCTCGGTGCGCTGATCGATGATGCTCTGAATGCGCTGGTTCAACTGTTCGCGATGCGAGAGCAATCCATCGAGCTCGACCTCGCCCAGCACCGAGCGCAGCGTGGTCTGCGCGAACTGCGAGGTCTGGTAGACGTAGTTCGAGACCTCGATCACGGCCTTCGCCGGATCGAGCACACGCAGCGTGATGACGGCATTCACCTTGATGGTGACGTTGTCGCGGGTAATCACATCCTGCGGCGGCACTTCGAGCACTTCCTGACGCAGAGAGACGCGCACAATCTGATCGAGCGGCCGAAAGACCAGGATCACACCCGGCCCTTTGGGCTGCGGCAGCGCACGGCCCAGGCGGAAGATCACGCCGCGCTCGTACTCGCGCAGAATCTTGATGGAGCTGATGAGGTAAAACCCGACGGCAAAAATCAGGATCAGAATCGGAACGTTGAACATCTCACCTCACCCGCCTGCGATTGTATCCCAGCATTTCCGCACACATCGCTTCATTCCGCCCTGGAAAGAGGGCCAGGAACCCGCTCCACCAACAGCAGCAGGCCGCGCACGGCAAGGACGCGCACCGATTCACGGTGCTGGACCATTCCTCCGCCTGCAACCGCTTCGGCAAGCCACAGTTCGCCATGAATGAGAATCTGCCCGCGCTGCGCAGCTTCGCCAAACGGCGTAAAGTTCTCCTGCGCGAGGCCGATCGAGCCGATCATCGCCTCAGGGCCGGTTATCACCTTGTTCCGCCGCGCACGGATCGCAATGCGCACCAGCACGGTGGTGATAAAACCAAAGGCTGCGCCGCAGGAAAGCGCTGTCGCAAGATGAACTTCCAGCTCCGGAATCGGGGCCGAGACCAGAGTCAGAGTACCGAAGATCAGTGCCACTATTCCCACCACGGCCAGAACGCCATGGCTGGGGAACTTGGCCTCGAGCAGCATCAGCACGAAGGACGCCAACAACAGCATCACCGCCGTGTAGTGGACCGGCAGCAGGTTGAGCGCAAAGAGCGCGGTCAGCAGCAGAAGCGTCCCCATCGCACCGGGGATGATCGTCCCCGGCGCATTGAACTCGATGTAAATCAGCAAACCGCCCAGGACCAGGATGAGCACGGCCAGGTTCGGGTCCATCAGACGATCGAGAATGGCCTCGCGCAGCGTCGGCTGTATGTTCCTGACCTCGGCATTCGCCGTGTGCAGCACCACCGTTTGACCGTTGAAGCGCGTCACCGTGCGCCCATCGAGCGTTTGCAGCAGCGCAGAGAGATCGGGAGCGACGCGATCGATCAGGTGCAGGTCCAGAGCCTCATGCTCGGTATAGGACTTCGAATGCAGCACCGCGTCCTGCGCGGCGTCAACATTGCGCCCACGCTTTGTGACAAAGGACCGCAGGAAGGCCGTCGTGTCGTTCTCGAGCTTCTCCTTCATCAGCGGATCGAGCGTGCCACTTTCGATGACTGGATGCGAAGCCCCGGCGTTGGTGCCCGGCGCCATCGCCGCCACATCCGCGGCTTCGAGCAGGAAAAATCCTGCCGAGCCGGCGCGGCTCCCTGTCGGCGCAACGTAGACGACCACAGGCACCGGCGATGCCAGCAGCCTGCCCACCAGCGAGCGTGTCGTATCGAGAAGCCCGCCCGGCGTGTTCAGCTCCACGATCAGAGCCTCGGCATGCCAGGCGCTCGCCTGCGCGATCCCGCGCGCGACAAAGTCCTCGCTGATCGGCTGGATGGTGTCATCCAGGTTGAGCACAGTCACCACCGGACGCCCGCTCTGCGCCGATGCCGTCACACTGCCCTTCCCCGCGAGCACACACACGAGCAGGCATGCCAGGGCGAAGCCCACGAGCGCTGCCCATTGCCCCGCTCTTCGGTGCGCAGTCATCATGGCACCTGCTGTCCCCGAGCTTCGACGGCCTGCTTCATGCCCCTGGCATTTGCATTGTTCGGATCAATCTTCAGCGCGGCGCTCACTTCACCGGCTGCGGGAGCAAGCTGATTGCCTGCCAGGTCCAACCGCGCCAGGACAAGATGCGCCGACACATTCGGCTGCAGGGAAAGCGACTTCTGCGCCTCCTGCCGCGCGGCGTCTGTATCACGGCTGTGCTCACGCACCTCGGCCAGTCCCGCATGGGCCGCCGCGGAGTTGGGATCGGCCTTCAGCGCCGACTGGTATTCACGCTCTGCCTCGAGAATCAGGCCGCGGTTCAGGAACTGATCTCCGTCCTTAACCAGCGACGCCGCCTGCTGCGCCGGAGGCAGAGCAGCGAGCCGCGCAGCCTGCAACTGTTCCATCTCGAAGGCCGCCTGCCGGAATCCTGTCTCGCTGTAGGAGTGCTTGATCCTCTCAAGCGGCAGGCTGTCATCCACAATGGCCTTGCCCGGGTCCGGGTTTACCTTGATCGAGCCCGGGTCCTTGAGCTGCGTGGCAAATGCCTGAGCCTCGGTGTCCTGCGGGCGCAGCTTCAACGCCTCATCGATCTCGCGAATCGCGCCGGGAACATCGTTGCGCCTGCGCAGCGCCACGGACAGGTTGAAGTGATAGTCCTCGTCGCGCGGATCGGCGGCAATGGCCTGCTGGAATTGCGGCGCGGCATCGCGGCCACGGCGGCTCGCAGCCACACCCTGGTTATTCACCACCTCGGGCAGCGGCAGACGCAGGCTCACGAAGGCAAATGCATCCTCCGCCTTCATGTAATTCGCGGTATAGAAAAACGACAGCCCACGATAGAAATCCGCTTCGAGCGCATTCGGATCGTCTTTCGAGAGATGCCCGAGGGTCTCGGCGGCATCTTCATAATCCTGATTGGCGAAGTAGGCCCGTCCCAGCGCCAGCCATGCCGGCATAAAGCTCGGGCTCAACCGCACCGCCTCGCGCATATGCACAACACGGTTAGCCGGCGACTCTTCGATGACGCCGCGGATATAGGCCTCGAAGGCATCCACACGCAGCGGCGCATCGGCGGCCAGAAAGGTCTGTGCGGCCACGGCATATCCCGGGTCCATGCTGTGCGCCTCATCCCAGGCAAGCCGATTGAGCGTGTCCATCATGCTCTTTAACTCAGCCTGCTCGGTGAGCGGCGGGCTCAGTGTCAGGGTGCCCAGGTCCAGAATCTGCGCCTTCATGCTGAGCTGCCCATTCGCCAGCGTGTACGAGCCGACGATCACATCGTCGGCATCCAGGTTCTCTGCAATGCGGATCGTTGTCGCCCGCGAAGGCTCGATATTCAGCGGCAGCCCCAGGCGATCGAGTGCATACAGGCGATCGCCGCGGCCGATGCTGAGAAAGCCCGCCGAGTTGAGCCGGCGGTTCAGGATATCCGCCGCCGCCTCGCCGATCCAATCCAGATTCTGCTGCCCGGTCTGGTTGCTGAAGGGAAGCACCAGGAGCAAACGTCCCTGCTTCTCCTCCGTATGAGTGGCTGATGCGCTTGCCTCCTGCGCAAAAGCATGCGGCCATGCCGCGGAAAAGGCGAACAGGACGACGATCGGGAGAAGAAAAGAAGACTTGAGCCGCACAGCAAGATTATAGGTGTGCGATAAGACATAGCGCCCGTATACGCAGCCCCGGCATCCAGCCCTGAACCTACCGTGACACATCCAGCTCCGCATCGATGGCGCGGCGGAAGGTCAGCACCGCGGCCCACTGCCCTTTTCTCTGCTCCTGCCAGACGATCTGCCCGTCGAGAAGATGTGCCGCCGCCCTCGGGGTGAGATCGATGTGAAAATCAAAGAATCTCTGGTCCAGCCGCTCATTCGCCGGCCCCAGGCTCAGAGGCAGCCTCGGCGGATCGTATTTCGTCGAGAAGAGGAGCGCCGCCGAATAATCGCCCGGCTCCTGCTCTGCCGCCTGCAACTGCCCATAGGAGAAGTTGTCGACGGCTTTCACCGGGACCGGCTGCTGCACATAGCCAAGCTCCGGCTTGCTCAGCTCATCGGTGGCCGGCCACGCCGTCAGGATCACATCGTGCGAGTAGTGCGTCACGATCTGCGCGATGGCGTGCTGGTGCAGCAGGATTACATCCCGGTAGGCGAGGTTATCCTCCGGCGCGAAGCGGTAGGGTGGATTCACAAAAAGCCCGGCGACAAACCCCGCCGCGCTCAGCAGCACCAGCGAAGGCCACATCTGCAGCCGCTGCCGAAAGGTGCTGACACACAGGAGCAGCACCAGCGGATACAGCGGCAGCAGATAGCGGGTCAACAACGCGCCGCCCACGAGGGAAAAAAGCAGCACATTCGTCGTCAGCACGACGAGAAAGAGAGCCAGGTCCGGAACCGCGATCCGTCTCCGCACAGCTCCATCCTGATCTTCCAACGGAGCCAGCAGCAGGCATGCGGCCATCAGCAGAACCGGCACAAACAGATTCATATGCGCGGTGACGTGCAGCAGGCGATGCGCCAGCGCCAGCACGATGCGCAGCGGCTGATGCGTGGTTTCCGCGTTGTAGCGCAGGTACTCGGGATTGCCGAAGAGAAAGCCCGTCCTGTGATGGTGGTACGCGTACCAGCAAACGAGAGGCAGGATAGGCAGCAGCAGCTTCGCAGCACGCGCCCAACTCCGTGCCTGATGCTGCAGCCTCGGCTCGCCAAAGGCCGCCCATACAGCAAGTGCCAAAGGCGTCACCACCGCGGTCTCCTTGCTCAGTGCGGCCACGGAAAAACAAAGTGCCGCGAGCCAGTCCGATTTCCCCGTGCGATCGAGCAGAAGGGCAATGCCCCAGATGGTCCCCGCGGCAGCGAAGATATCCGCGTGCGCCAGGGAACTCTGCACAAAGACGATCGGATAGAGGGCAGTCAGAAACACCGTTCCCGCGGCAACACCCTTCTGTCCTGAAGCCCGCAGAGACAGCCGCCAGACGCCGGTGAGCATGAGACTCGCAACCGCGCAGACAGAAACCCGCGTGACCAGCGGAGAAAAGCCGAAGAGCTTCCAGCACCATGCAAGATAGAACGACGGCATCGGCGGATGCGCATTGGTCAGCGTGCTGTAGGGGATGAGCGCGCCTGTGCGGAAAAAATCATACGCAGCCGGGATGTAATAGCCCGCCTCATCCCAGTAATAAGGCAGATGCAGCAGAGGCCAATGCAGCAGCACCGTGGCCGAAAAGACGGCCAGAAAGATGAGGATGCAGAGAAAGCCCGGCGGCAGACCGCGCCGCGCATGATCGTGGTTCAAGACTGGCCTCGCGTTGGACCAGTCTAAAGCATTTCTCCTGATAGGGTGCCATCCCCTGCGGGCGTGCCATGCCGTTTTCCTTGAGAGAAAAGGGCATTTGCGATCTCGCCTCTTCTGACCGCTTCAGGAGAAATGCTTCCAGGCGCTCCACTCACTTCACCCGTGAAGTAACCAGACGCGGCGCGGCCTCGCCGGCTTCTCAATGCGAATACTTTTCTTCTCCCACCGGAAGCGCCACGGCAAGCCTGTTCTGCGGCGGCGGAAGCGGGCAGGTGGCATAGGGCGTGTAGGCGCAGGGCGGATTCTGCAGCCGGTTGAAATCAAGCGTCAGTGTCCCAGACTGATCCAGTCCGTGATCCGGGAGATCGGTGTAAAGGAAGCGCGCCGCGCCGTAACTGGTCTTGCCGCTGGTCGCATCTCTCACGATGAAAAACAGCTTTTTGTCGCTCTCGCCCTCGACCACCGGCAGCAGCTTCACCGTCTTGCCCTCAACCGTGAAATCCGCCTCACCCGGCACATCCATCTCGTTGATGGTGCCTACGATGGATGGCACACGCAGCGTCTGGTGCGGATGATAAGGGACCCACCGCGCATGCACGATGTAACGAGGATTCGCCTCGTACCAGTGCAGTCCGTGAAAATTCACCAGCGTCGGCGCCTTTGTATCCTTGATCCGTATCGCGTAACGATCGCTGCGATGGATCACGTAAAAGCTGAGGCTGCCGATCGACACCGTTGTCGGATGTTCCGTATGGTCGTCGCTCAGTATCGTCGCCGTTGCCGGTGCGCCATTGACTTCAAGGTCTGAGGGAAATCCTCCTGCCGGAGGTTTCAGACGAATGGTGCCTCCGTTCAGCTCGATCACGCCAAGGTGCGCCGGCGCCGTGCCCGGCAGCTGCAGCTGGTTATCGCCGGCCGCGCCGATCGTGTTCTCTCCCGGCTTCAACCAGTCCAGCCCCACCAGGGTGAGCCAGCCATTCGGCGAAGCCAGTCCATGCTCGTGCTGCGCGCGCCAGGACAGCAGGTCGCTCTTCCAGGTAGAAGGCGTCTCCGCAACGCCGAGCAGGGTAATAGCAGAAACAGCGAGAGCAGCAAGCACTCGGGAAACGTTCATGGGATTCCTCACACGGGGGAAAAAGCAGTACAGGGTAGAAACACAGGAGGGCGCGCTGTTGCTATCGACAACAGGCGTAGAGAGCACAAAGCTGGGCGCAGCGCTCGATCACAGATTCAGCATAACGGGGAGTATTTTTCCCGGTCAATGCTTTTTGCTCTCATGTATCCATAACCTGCAGCCTCAATACCGGGCGGCACGTATACATTGGAAGTACTTCTGATCCACACCTGGAGTGAATCCGTGATCGATTCCCGCTCTCGCTGGAGCGCCGCTGCGCTCTCTGCCGGTCTCTCGCTTGGTCTTTTCTCGCATGCCGCCGTCGCACAATCGCAAGGCCCCAAGGCTGTACCGCTGCCGCCGCCCATCGTGGCCCCGGTCGATACGCCCTACCCCGGCACGATCGCGCTCCATGTCGATATCACCGACACGGTGCACCGCGTCATCGACGTGCACGAGACCATCCCCGTAAAGCCCGGCCAGCTCACGCTTCTCTACCCGCAGTGGATCCCCGGCAATCACTCGCCGACAGGCCCCATCTCGAAGCTCGCCGGCCTGTTCGTCACCGCGAACGGCAAGCCGCTCACCTGGGTGCGTGATCGCGTCGATGTTTTCGCCTTCCACATCGATGTGCCGCAGGGGGTGTCGGAGATTGAGGTCAACTTCCAGTACCTCACTCCGATTCGCGGCCGTGAAGGCCGTATCACCTTCTCTTCGAAGCTGATCGATCTCTCCTGGAACACGGTCGCACTCTATCCCGCCGGCCACTATTCGCGGCAGATCACCTTCGCCCCCACGCTGAAGCTACCCGAGGGCTGGAAGTACGCCACTGCGCTTGAGACTGCCTCGAACGACGGCAACACGGTTCACTTCAAGGACACCACTTTCAACACGCTGGTCGATTCGCCGCTCTATGCGGGCGTGAATTACAAGCGCGTCGACCTCTCGACCAGCGCCGAGAACAAGGTCTTCCTCGACGTCTTCGCCGATACGCCAGAGGAGCTGGCCATCTCGCCCGAAGCCCTGCAGGGACATAAGAACCTGGTGGAGCAGGCGGCCAAGCTCTATGCCTCGCACCACTATGACCACTATGACTTCCTGCTCTCGCTGAGCGACACCATCGGCGGCGAAGGCCTCGAGCACCACCAGTCGAGCGAGGACGGCACGCGCGGCAACTACTTCACCGAATGGGCCGCGGGCGTCGGTGGACGCGATCTGCTGGGACACGAATACACCCACTCCTGGGACGGCAAATTCCGCCGTCCGGCCGATCTCTGGACACCGAACTTCAACGTCCCCATGCAGGATGACCTGCTCTGGGTCTACGAGGGCATGACGCAGTACTACGGCAACGTTCTCACCGCGCGCGCCGGCATGCGCACGCCCGAGCAGACACGCGACTTGTTCGCGGCCGTCGCCGCGGGCTTCGAAATCAGCCCCGGCCGCAAGTGGCGTCCGCTGGTGGACACCACCAACCAGCCGACGGTCTCGCAGCGCTCGCCTGTGAGCTGGGTCAGCTGGCAGCGTCCCGAGGACTACTACACCGAAGGCCTGCTGATCTGGCTCGATGCCGACACCAAGATCCGCGAGCTGAGCAACGGCCAGAAGTCGCTCGATGACTTCGCGAAGCTCTTTTACGGCGTCGATAACGGCAGCTATGTCACGAAGACCTACACGCTCGAAGACGTCATCGCCGCACTCAACACCGTGCAGCCCTATGACTGGAAGACCTTCCTCCAGACCCGCGTCTACGACCTGCATCCCGAGGTGCCGGAGAACGGCTTCACCCAGGGCGGTTACAAGCTGGTCTACAACGACAAGGTGCCCGACTGGCAGAAGCACGGCGACCCGATGCGCGGCTCCAGCTTCGCAACCTCGCTCGGCCTCAGCGTGATGGGCGACGGCAGCATCGGCAGCGTATGGTGGGATAGCGTGGCCTTCAAGGCCGGTATCACGCCCGACATGCAGATCATCGGCGTCAACGGCGACACCTTCTCCGCAGAAAAGCTGAAGGCAGCCGTGCTCGCCGCAGAGAAGTCGAGCGACCCGATCAAGCTGGTCCTCAAGTACGACGACAAGCTGCTCGACGTCGCCCTCGACTACCACGGCGGACTGCGCATCCCGCACCTCGAGCGCGTGGACGGCACACCGGCTCGCCTCGACGACATCCTCGCGGCGAAGTAATTTCTCGCACACAACAAGAGGCCCGGGAGCTGATCCCGGGCCTCTTTCTTTTGCCTGTGACTACTTTGCTGCCTGACATTCGCAGGCGGCGTAGCTCTTTGCCGAGCTGTTCTCGATCGAGCAGCGATACTCCGACCAGAAGAGCCCGACGGCGGGAAGCTTTCCACCGGCATAGTAATTACGGATGTAAGACTTCGCTGCCTCGGATTGCCCGCGATCATCCCTGGAGAGCGCATCGAGCAGGGGCTCGAGCGCCTCCGGCGTGTAATCTTTCACATGATAAGTGTCGGCGAAGTCATACTCGTCGGACCAGCGTGTATCGATGCCTGTCGCATTCGAAGCCATCACCACGTGATAGTCCTCAAGCGTGGCGCTCGAGGCATTCACGCTGACCAGCGTAAATGCCGGCGTATTGCCGTTCACGGGCGAGATGGACGGCACCATTTTAATGGCCACGGGAGTGCCCGCGGCGCCGCTTTCCGGCCGCAGCAACCGCATCTCGTCCATGTGCGTGTGCGCGAAGACACTCAGCCGCACCACGTCTCCATACCGCTCCAGCACATCCGTCAATTTGTCATTGAGCCAGTCCGAGAGGAACGTAACGGCCGGTTCGTTGTGACAGACCGCACGAAACCGCATCATCGTCGTGAACACATCCACGCCGGGCGGAATATGGGCCATGACCCAGACCTTCTCGCCATGCGCGCGGGCATCGGCCAGCTGCGCTTCCAGCCATACCAGCTGCTGCAGGGCCGGATGCGGATCACCATTCCGCCGGCAATCCTCATAATTCATGGAAAAGAACAGGTCATCGAGAACCAGGATACGGGTCTTCGGAATCGGCAGATGCGCGACATAATCTCCATCCACCGCGATCTGCTTTTCTGCCTGCGCCCGATCGTCTTCGGGCAGACCGGCGCTCAGAATGCGCCCCGCCGCAGCGAGAAAGGCACTGTTCGCATCGAGCTTGTAGTCGTCGCAAACCGCGTCATTGTTGCCCAGCGCGATGTAGACCGGCACGCCTGGAAACGCCGCGCGGATCTGGTCGCTGACAAAGGTGATGGTCTTCTCCACGAAGACGTCATAGGCGCCCGGCGTCGCATTGGGCAGGAGAGCGCGATAGCGGCACTTGAAGGCGTGCGAGATGAGATCGCCGCTCACCGTGATGAACTTCGGAGCGGGATTCTGCGCCCGCATCGCCTTGAGACTTGAACGGAAAAGCGCATAGGGCGTATCCATGCCCCGTACCGGGCAGTTTTCCTGCAGGCCGACGGCGTCCTGCGGCTGCGTTGCAGACACTGGCTCGGAAAGGATCGCCGCCCACTGGCTCACGGGAGCGCGGTCCAGCTGCCGCACCCTGGCCGGATCCTGAAAAGGGTCAAGGTGCACATCGCTCAGCATCAGCGCAGGCACTGGAGCTTCCGCTTCGCCCGCGGCCAATGCGGGCGAAGCGGAAACAACCAAAAGGCAGAGCATCGCCGGCCACCACCGGCGGAAGAGCAAGTAAAAAAGACGAACCAAGCAATGTCCTTCCTGAAAGCGAGCCTCTCAACCTGGCTGCGCGTGCCTCTATTCATTCTGCTTGACCGCCCGAACGCGCAACGAAAAAATAATCCCGCACGCTCCAATGCCAGTCCGAGGGTCGCCGTGGATTCCGCTGAGAACACCTCTCCTTCCGCACCTTCCCCTTCTCTCGAGCAAGATTCCACGCATGCGCAACCGGCAGTTCCCGGGCAGGAGACAACCACCGGCAGGGAGCGTATTCCAGAAGCGCCATGGCATTCTGCCGCACGCATCCTCTTCCGCGTCGCCTTCGTCTATTTTTTCCTGTTCTGCTTCTGCTACGGCAACGGGACCATCTTTTCGATCTTCCCCGTCATCGGAAACTTCCTTTACCGCTGGCTTACCTGGCCGTTCAATACACTTGCCGAGTGGACCGGCCAGCATGTTTTTCACCTGACTGGTATCGGTTCGCACTGGCACCCGACCGGCTCCGGCGACACGACAATGAACTACCTGGTCGACGGTCTCTTTGTGCTCGCCGCCGTGGCCGGAGGCCTGATCTGGACGCTCATCTCCGAGTTACGCGGCCGCCGCAGGGAATACCGCACGCTGCATGCCTGGCTGCGCTTCGCGCTGCGGCTCACCTGCGGGTTCTTCATGCTGAACTACGGGCTGGCCAAGCTCTATCCCATGCAGATGGCGCCTGTCTCCATCGCCATCCTCAATGAGCCGGTCGGCAACATGTCGCCCATGACCATGCTCTGGGCGCTTATCGGGCTCAATCCGGTCTATGAAATGATCTGCGGCGCCGCGGAGGTGATCGGCGGCATTCTGCTGATGTTCCGCCGCACGGCGCTGGCCGGCGCGCTGATCTCGGCGTTCGTGATCACGAACGTCCTGCTCTACAACCTGTTCTTCGATGTCCCGGTGAAGCTCTTCGCCGCCAATCTCCTGCTCGCGCTCGTCTATCTCATCCTGCCTGACGTGCCGCCGCTCTGGAACTTCTTCATCCGCCACAGGCCTTCCGCGCCCCAGGCCGACTGGGCGCCACCGGCCCATACCAAGGCTGCACGCATCAGCCTGCGCATCACAGAGATCGTCTTCATCCTTACCTTTCTCGTTGTCTTCCCCATTCTTATGGGCATGGGGTTTTTCCAGTCCCGCAAGGCCGCCGCAGTTCCGACTCCTCTGCTCGGAGCCTGGCATCTCGACGCGGACCATCCAGCATCCGGCGCCTTCATCACCCCGGAGAAGCAACCGGTGAGCGATCTCTACATCGACAGCGCGGTGCGCGCCTTCATGCGCGGCCCGGATGGCGAGCTCTGGCGCACGCACCTCAACATCGATCCGAAGGCGCACACCGTGCATATCCGCTGCTACACGAACGGCGAAGTGAACTACGCCTGGTCGGAGCCCGATCCGAACCATCTCGTCCTCACCACCGTTCCCCCACCGGCGCCGAAGGCTGACAGCAAAAAGAAGGACCAGAAGCCGGCGCCCGCATTCACACCCGAGACACTCACCCTCACCCGTGTACCTGTCCCCGCGCACTATCCGCTGCTCGAGCGCGGCTTTCACTGGGTGAACCAGTGGGGTCTCGAACGCTAGCTCTATCCGGCAAGCGTTCCCACTTGCCGGACGGCCCTGTACGGGAGCATGCTGTTTTTGCGCGTTGTCCGCTGCGACGAGACTTCCCTGCAACCCCGGCGGTGCTCGTCCGTCCTCACTTCCAACCGCATCTCGCGAGGTTCCCATGAACCGCAGAGACTTCCTCACCGGCGTAGCGGCAGGACTTGGCACGGCCTGCATCTCCACCAACCTCAGCTCCGCGCTCGAAGTGCCTGCTTCTCCGAAGCCGCTCGCGCATGACCGCGTCACGCTGGGGAAAACCGGCATCGTCACCAGCCGCCTGGCCATGGGCACAGGAACTATCGGCTACGGTGGCGCCTCCAACCAGACGCGCACCGGAGTTCTTACCGCCCTGCTGCTCAAGGGCTACGACCGTGGCCTGAACTTCTTCGACACGGCGGACTCCTACGGCAGCCATCCCGAGGTCGCCGCCGCCCTGCGGCAGATTCCGCGCGACAAAGCCGTGGTGATGACCAAGTGCGATTCGCGCGATCCGGCCGAGGCGAAGGCCGACGTCGACCGCTTCCTCAAAGAACTCCACACCGACTACATCGACATTCTGCTCGTGCATTGCGTCACAGAAGAGGATTGGACGACCCGCTATCGCGGCGTGATGGACGTCTTCTCCGAGGCGAAGGCGCAAGGCAAGATCCGCGCCCACGGCGTCTCCTGCCATTCGATTTCCGCTTTGCGCGCTGCGGCGGCCTCACCCTGGGTCGAAGTCGACCTGGTCCGCCTGAATCCTATCGGCGCTGTCATGGACGACCATCCGGACACGGTGACGGACGTGGTGCGCGAGATGCGCTCGCAAGGCAAAGGCATCGTCGGCATGAAGATTCTGGGACAGGGCGCCATGCGTCAGCGGCAGGATGAAGCCATCCGTTACGCCCTGCGGCACGAGGTGCTGGATGCCTTCACCATCGGCGCCGAGAACGAGCAGGAGCAGCAGGATTTGATCCAGCGGATTGCCGCGGCGTAGGTCATCTTGCCCGATAGCGATATCGCTCATCCATCTCATCCATATCGGCTCATCCCTGGCGTTGTTATTTCGACCGGAACAGGACCGCTCCCGCTGGTCGCGAGCCAGAGTGCTGCGGGACCAAGCAAAAACCGCAGGTCCCTCCACTTCGCTCGCCGTGAGAGAGCACAGAGGACACAGAGGGTTCCGTGCCACGGCTGTCCTCCCTTTCAGCGCAAAGTCCGCCAAGACGCAAAGCCCGCAAAGACACCCCCAAAATGCCGGCGCGCGACCGGAGGGAGCGGAGGCCGAAGGCGATCCGCACTGCGCGCAGCAGCCCGATGAGACAATGTTTTTGAAATGCCTCTCGGTCGAAGCATGCCCGTAAGCGAAACGCGCCGGCGTCCTGTCCTGCGCGTGCTGATTGTTTTGCTTTTCCTGCTTGTGGTGCTGGCGGCTGCGGCCGTGCTGGGCGCCGGGCTCTGGCTGCGCCATGCCATGACGGCTGCCCTGCCGCAGCTCGACGGCTCACTCCCGCTGCCCGGCCTCTCGGCGCCGGTCACCGTCCGCCGCGATCAGCATGGCGTGCCGCACATCGAGGCCGCAAACCTCGACGACCTCTTCGAGGCGCAGGGTTATGTCACCGCGCAGGATCGCCTCTGGGAGATGGACATGGCGCGCCGTCTCTCCGCCGGCGAGGCCGCCGAAATCCTCGGCTCGAAGCTCGTCGAGCATGACCGCGTGCAGCGCGTGCTTCAGATTCGCCCCACCGCCGAGCGCATGGTTGCCAGCCTCAACGCCCGCGATCGCCGCTATTTCGAAGACTATGCTCGCGGCGTGAATGCCTTCATCACGGCGAACCAGGACCACCTCTCGCCCGAGTTCCGCCTGCTGATGTACTCGCCCAAACCGTGGAAGCCGGTCGACTCCGTCCTCGTGATGTTGAGCATGATGCAAATGCTCGACCAGCACTGGGAGTCGAAGCTGGAACGCGAACAGGTGACCGCGCGGCTCGGCCCCACGCTTGCGGCCACACTCTATCCCGATGGCTCATGGCGCGATCATCCACCCACACAGGTCGAACCCGACCTTACTGCGCCGAATCAGATCATCCCCGATGCCCCGCTCGACGAAACGCAGGTCAAAGCCGAGGATCTGCTGCATCTGAAAACGCTTCTCGAAGGCCCGCGCGCAGCATGCGCCGGATGCACGCCCGGCTCGAACCAGTGGGTCGTCTCCGGCGCGCTCACGGCTTCCGGCAAGCCGCTGCTCTCAAACGACATGCACCTTAACCACCAGATTCCCAATATCTGGTTCGAACTCGATCTCAACGGCCCCGGATTCCACGCTGCCGGCGTCACTGTTCCCGGCATTCCCTACATCGTTGCCGGACACAACGAACACATCTCCTGGGGATTCACCGCGCTCTATGCGGACATGCAGGATATCTACGTCGAGCAGCTGAACAATCAGGACCAGTACCGCAGCATCTCAGCCACCGGCGCCGTCAGCTGGCAACCTGTCGAGCATGACCACGAAACTATCCACGTGCGCGGCGGCAGCGATGTCCCGATCGATGTGGAACGCACCGTCCACGGTCCCATCCTTACGCCGCTCATTCCGAACGAAAAACGCGCGCTCGCGTTGCGCTGGAATATCTACGATCCGAAATCCGGCGGCGATCCGCTCTTCGACCTCAATACCGCCGCCAACTGGGACGACTTCCGCCGCGCCATGAGCGGCTGGTACTCGCCCTCGCAGAATGTCGTCTACTCCGACGACCAGGGCCACATCGGTTACCAGGCCGTCGGCTACATTCCCCTGCGGCCTGCGGGCATCGCGCCGACGACCATCGCCGACACCAACCACGAGTGGCAGGGCTTCATCCCCTTCGAGCAGCTTCCCTCTGCCTATGATCCGGCTAACGGCATCCTGGCTACGGCGAACGCCCGCACCACTCCGGATGGCTATCCGTATCCGATCACCGACGAGTGGGCCGACCCTTACCGCAATGAGCGCATCTGGAAGTGGCTCGCGGGCCACGCCGGCGCGGGCCAGAAGCTCACCCCGGCCGACATGCTCACGCTCCAGACCGATGTCTACTCCGAGGTCGACCAGGAGCTGGCCCAGCGCTTTGCCTATGCCATCGATCACGCCGGAAAGACCGACAGCCGCCTGCGCGAGGCCGCCGACCTGCTGCGCAGCTGGGATGGCGTCGTCAGCATCGACTCTGCGCCTGCCGCGATCATCGCCGACGCCAAGAAGGCCTTCTGGCCCATGCTGCTCAAGCCGCGCATCGGCGACGACTGGAAGCTTTACGAGTGGAGCTCCCAGACCTTTGCCATGGAGGAGTTCATCAACCATCGGCCCGCGGCGTGGCTGCCCTCGGAATATAAGACCTGGGACGACTTCCTCGCCGATGTGGTGCGTACCGGCATCCGCGAGAAACACGGCGACCTGAAGCACTGGAAATATGGCGAGCAGCACCCGGTCGACGTCGAACACCCGCTCTACAGCATGCTGCCCTGGTTCAAGCGCTGGACCGGCACAGGCAAGCAGCCGCAGGCTGGTGACACGACGACGGTGAAGCAGGCCGGCAGCACCTTCGGCCCCTCGCAGCGCTTCACCATGGACTGGAGCAACCCGGATCAGTCCACCGAGAACATCGTCATGGGCGAATCGGGCGATCCGCTCAGCCCTTACTATCGCGACCACTGGCCCTACTGGTACAGCGGCAAAACCTTCGCTCTGCCGTTCTCGTCCCAAGCCGTCGCCTCCCAGACTACGCACACCCTGCGGCTGACACCGTGAAGCTGGCCTTTTCGCTGCGCAGCTTCACGGCCCGCAACGCGGCGCGGAGCCGCAGGTCTTTGATGCTCGCTTCAGCAGGAATTGCCGTCCTGCCGCTGGCCTGGCATGGCGTTTCCTGCGGACACGACTTCGACTTTCACCTCGAATCGTGGATCGAAACGGTGCGCCACTGGCACGAGGGCGTGCTCTACCCGCACTGGGCCGCGTCGCCGAATTACGGCGCAGGCGAGCCGCGGTTTGTCTTTTACCCGCCTGTCTCCTGGGCACTGGGAGCATTGCTCGGCGCCATCCTGCCATGGACCTGGGTACCGCTTGTCTTCACGCTGATTGCGCTTCTGGCCATGGGCGCTGCCTGCTTCCGCCTGGCCCGCGAGTGGATGCCCGAGGGCCAGGCGACGCTTGCTGCCTGCCTTTATGTCCTGAATCCGTACACGCTCTTCGTCGCCTACGAGCGCACGGCCTACGGCGAGCTGCTGGCCGCAACCTTCATCCCGCTCGTCCTGCTCTATGCGCTGCGAACCAGGCCCGCTGTCCCGCAGCTTGCGCTCTCCATCGCCGCGCTGTGGCTCACCAACGCGCCCGGCGCGGTGATGGGCTGCTATGCCATGGCCCTGCTCGTCGCCTGGACGGCCATCACCGAGCGCCGCTGGACGCTCATCGGGCGCGCCGCCGGTGGTACTGCGCTGGGCCTCGGCCTAGCCAGCTTTTATCTTCTGCCCGCGCTTGTGGAGCAGCGATGGGTCGAGATCGCGCGCGCCATCGGCTCCGGCATGCGCGTCGAAGACAGCTTCCTCTTCGGCCACACCGGCGAAGCCTTCCACGACCAGGTGCTGCACACCGCATCCCTGATCGCGGTCTTCCTGCTCGCCGTTACGGCCATCGCCGCTTTCCTCGCCCGCCGCCGCGATCATCCACGCTTTCGCGGCGGACTCCTGCTGCTGGCCGTCGTGATCGCTGCGCTGCTGCTGCCCTTCAGCGATCCCGTCTGGCACCACGTTCCGGAGCTCCCGTTCCTGCAATTTCCCTGGCGATGGCTGCTCGTCCTCGGGTTGCTGGCCGCGCTTTTTGCCGGATTTTCTCTCCGGGCCGAAGCCTGCACGCGCCGCAGCCTCTCGCTGCGCTCCCTCGCCGTCCTGGGCTTTGCCTTTCTGATGGCCGCCGTCTCCTGGACGCACTATTGGCAGCCCTGCGATGACGAAGACAACGTCCGTGCCCAGCTCGCAACCTTCGCCGCGCAGGGCTTCGAGGGCACCGACGAATACACGGCTACGGCCGCCGACAACGGCGACATCCAGCAGGACCTGCCCCAGGTTCGCATCCTGTCCCAGGCAACCGCGGATACCGCCGACAGCTCCGTTGCCGAAAACCCCGAGTGGCAGGCTCCAGCTTCGTCCGTTATCGCCGGCGTACGCGTAACCCTGTGGCAGAGCGAACACAGGTCTCTTATCATCGACGCCCCTGCACCGGCCTTTGCCGTGCTGCGCCTGATGGATTACCCCGCCTGGAATGTCCTGCGCAACGGTCAGCCGGTTACCGATCGGCCGCGCCGGGACGACGGTCTGATGGTCATCCCTATCCCGGCCGGAAGATCCGAAATCGATGTCCGCTACGGACTTACGAAAGACATGTGGGGCGGCCGCAGCCTTTCGCTCATCTCCCTCGTCCTTTTGTTGGGCGCCTTCATGCTCCGCATGCAGGCGGAACGCGGGCATGAACAGGTAAAATGAGCAGGATGCAAGTCGAAGTCCAGGTAAAAGACATTCTCGAATCCGGTGTCGAGCTGACCGATCAGGCGCTTGAGCGCCTGCTGCCCTCCGGCGACACGGTTCCCTCGTCGATCCACCGCGCCATGCGCCACAGCACCTTTGCCGGCGGCAAGCGCCTGCGCCCGGTGCTGGCGATGGAGGCCGCGCGCATGATCCATAACCGCGGCGGCGCACTGCCGAAGGGCGTCGCAGACCTCGGCGCGGCCCTCGAGATGCTCCACACCTATTCGCTGATCCACGACGATCTGCCGGCGCTCGACAATGACGATCTGCGCCGCGGCAAGCCCACCTGCCATGTCGTCTTCGGCGAAGCCATTGCCATTCTCGCGGGTGACGCACTCCAGACGCTGGCCTTCCAGACGCTGGCGCGGCTGGCCTGCCCCGCGCCTGCCACGGTCGAGATCATCAAGCTGGTCAGCGATGCGGTCGGAACGGTCGACGGCATGATCGGCGGCCAGGTGCTCGATATCGAAGGCGAAGGCACGCAGCCCACCGCTGAGTCCGTCGACGCCATCCACCGCGCCAAGACCGGCGCACTGATCCGTGTGAGCGTCGTCTCCGGCGGCGTTTACGGCGGCGCGCATGCGGAGGATGTGGCTCGCCTCACCGAATTCGGCCGCAAGGGCGGACTGGCCTTCCAGATCATCGATGACATTCTCGACGTGACACAGAACTCCGAGCAGCTGGGCAAGACCGCCGGCAAGGATCTGACCAGCGTGAAGGCGACCTGGCCAGCCGTCTTCGGCCTCGAAGAATCACGCCGTCAGGCCGACAAGCTCATCGCCGAAGCCTTTGCCGCGCTCGAGCCCTACGGCGCAGCGGCCGACGGACTCAAGGCCGTGGCCCGCTACCTCGTCGAGCGCACCCACTAAATATCTTTTCGTTGTCATCTCTCCACTGCGCGAGACGATGAAACCGTCTCGCTTCGGTCGGAATGACAATTTCCGGGGGATGTCGGAATGCAGGCTGGAGCAATGAATCACACGACCTTCACCGCTGACGACATCTTCACCGCGCTCTGCGACGTCAACGATCCCGAGGTTCCGCTGAACATTGTGGACCTCGGTCTGATCTATCGCGTGGATGTTTCGCTCGATAAGGACGCGCCCGGCGCAGGCATTCCCGGCGTCCCACCGCGCTACCGCGCCGAAGTCGACGTGACCATGACCTCGACCGGCTGCCCGGCGCACGAGATGATTCTCGAAAAAGTGCGCAACCGCCTGGCCGGTATGCCGCAACTCAGCGACATTCGCGTACAGCTTGTCTGGGAACCAGCCTGGACCCCGCAGCGCATCAGCGAAGCCGGGCGCAAGAAGCTGGGGATCTAGGTTGTATCCACATATAGGTGTCCTGAAACTAAAGAACTTACCCTTATCGTTGTCATCCCGACCGGAGCGGAGCGCAGTGGAGGGACCTGCGGTGTTGCCGGTACCGGAGAAAACTGCAGGTTTCTCCACTCCGCAGGACGATAAAACTGTCCTGCTCCGGTCGAAATGACAGCCTTTTACCATCACTATAGGTGGATACGGCCTAGGGCTCAGGCTCAAATAAAAATCCCACGTCTCAACTGCGAGACGTGGGGCACCCGGGTTCTTTTCTCTTTCAAGAGAACAAAATCTCAATCGCGATCAGAGGAAGCGGAGGCCGAAGGCGGATCGCCCTGCGCGAAGCAGCCGAAGGCGAAAGGCCCCGGACGGCCAGTCCGCGCCCTGCGCGCAGCAGTTAGCGCATCAGTGTTTCGCGGAGCTTTTCGCCCTTCTTTGCCAGGTCTTCCACGAAGCCCTCGGCACGCACCAGGAAGTCCTGTCCGGCGCGCAGGTAGCCGGGCGTCTTTTCCCATATCTCGCGCACCGTCTCCGGGCTTTCGATCACTGCGGCCGCCGCTCCTGCCGCCGCCACGGCCAACGCAGCCTTACGCTTACCGGCGATCAGCAGCCAGGCGCTGGCTACCAGCGACCCGGCCGCGACGGCGCGGCTCCAGGGAAACTCACTCACCACTTCCGGCACAGCGGCTTCTATCTTCGACGGCAGCTTCATCAGATTCATTCCATTCCCCATAGCAATATGTCCTAGGATGCAGCCGCCGCGCAGGCAGCCTGCCGAAAGTCAGCGTTCAGTCCAGATCGAAATCCCGCAGCGGCTTGCCCGTGTCCGGCGACTCCTTGGCCTTGCGCAGCGCCTCGGCGAATTTCTTCTCCAGCAGATCGTTGCTGTTCTTCTGCGCCTCCACCGACTGGCGGAAGAGGCTCTCCTTGCGCTCGTTCTGCTCGCGCATGGCCTTGGCCGCGGTCTCAAAGTCTTCGAAGGTACGCTTGCGCGGAGCCGGCGTGTGGGCGATCACCGCGCCGGTCGCCGTATCGATCTTCATCGTCGAGCCGCACTCCGGGCAGGCTACCTCGATCGTCGATTGTTGCTTGCTGCTCATCGCTCGAATGCACTCCTCGAATCTGGTCTCTTGCGCCGTCTCGCTTCTCCCGGCGGATACGTCTCAGTCTATCGCCGCATGCCGGAAGCTGTCTCGCGCTCCAGACACCATCGCTCCCAGAGCTCTACGGTGCCGGCATCCATGAAGATTCTTCCCAACGCGCGAATGGAATCGCAATCCCACAAACAAAAATGTCACACTGGCTGCACCGCACCCGGCAGCGCATCCATCCGCTGCACAGCGGGATGCGCTCTTCATTCCCCTATTCCCAACCAGAAGCCTCAACCTGAGCAAGACAGGAGCACGACCGATGCCACTCCCGAACGACGAAAAACTCCTCGCCCTCAGCAATGACCTCATCCAGCAGTTCGACCAGATCTTCGGTCTGCACCCCGGCTTCCGTCCCGCCCACGCCAAGGGCATCCTGCTCACCGGCACCTTCGCGCCCGCGCCTGGAGCCTCGGCGCTTACCCGCGCTCCGCACATCACGCGGCCGTCCACACCTGTCACCGTGCGCTTCTCGAACTCAACCGGCCTGCCGCTCATCCCGGACAACGATCCCAATGCGAACCCGCGCGGCCTTGCCATCCGCTTCAACCTTGCCGAGCACGTGCACACCGACATCGTGAGCCACACCACCGACGGCTTCCCCACGCACACCGGCGCCGAATTCCTCGAGTTCCTGCGCGCGGTCGTCGCCAGCGATCCGAAGAACCTCGCCGGCACGCCGCTCGAAGCCTTCCTCGGCCAGCATCCCGAGACGCTCGCCTTCATCCAGACGCCCAAGCCCGCACCCGAGAGCTTCGCGACCGATCACTATTTCGGTGTAACCGCGATGGAGTTTTTCAATGCCGAGGGCAAGTCGCGCTTCGGACGCTATCGCATCCTGCCGGGCGCAGGGGTGCACCACCTCAGCGACGAGGCAGTAAAGGCGAAATCCGCCAACTACCTCATCGATGAAATCGGCGAGCGCGTGAAGCAGGGACCAGTGACCTTCAAGATCGTGGTCCAGCTGGCGAACGAGGGCGATGTGACGGACAACGCCACCGTCCACTGGCCTGAGGACCGCGAGATCGTCGACTTCGGCACCATCACTCTCGACGCCCTGGTGGCAGACGAGGCGAAGGAGCAGCAGCACATCATCTTCGACCCGATTCCGCGTGTCGACGGCATCGAGCCCTCGGCCGATCCTCTGCTCGAACTGCGCGCCGCGGTCTACCTCATCAGCGGACGCCGTCGCAGGGCTGCTCCGCCGACCGGCGAAGCGAAGTAGCTCCATAGATTTTTCACCTGAAAAAGACTGTCATTCCGACCGAAGCGACCGCAGGGAGCGAAGTAGAGGAACCTGCGGTTCTCTCGATAAGCAAGGACGAAAGTGCCCCACTCAAGCTCTGCCTGGGTGGGAAGGCACAATCCACGCACCGGCAAGCCTGTGCACTCACGAAAGCGAAGAGCCGCAGGTCCCTCCACTTCGGTCGGGATGACAATGTATTTGCTATTTGTTGCAGTGGCCGTTACAGCGAAATCACCCGGTGGCCGGGACACTCCTGCGCGGCGTGCTCCACTAGCTCTGCAGCCAGCTCCATGCCGTACTTCGCGAGGAACGCCGCCGCACCTACCGCCCGCTCCTGCAGATGCTGATCGGGATAGAGTGCGAGATAGATCGCGTCCACGTGCTTCCGGAGGCTCGCTTCCTTCTGCAGCTGAAAGTTCGCAGCCATGCGCCGCAGACGGTTCATCTGGTAGCGCATCTTGGAAGCAGCCACGCCGGCTGAGCGCCCGAGTGAGTCATCGAGCTTCGTCATCCACGCGGTGACCTCGTTGAGCTCCGCATCGAGCGCGTTGCCGGCCGCAGCCAGCTTCTGCTTGCCCTCGATCGGGATGGCCCGCGCCCCGAGCCGCGCGGCCAGCTCTTCAGGCCGCTGGTGCAGCACATCGTCAACAGACAAGCCATGCTGCTTCATGACCTCCGCAATCGCCGGCTCGACCAGCGTCGCGCTCAGGCGCGGCAGGACAGCCGTGGTGCGGCCGAGAATCTTTTCATAGAGCACCTGCGACTGCGCGAAGTAGGCAATCTCCGCCGGGCCGCCGATGTAGGCTGCCGTCGGCAGGATGAAGTCCTGGAAGACCGGCCGCAGCAGCGCATTCGGACTCAACCGTTCGGGCTCAGCCTCGAGAATCGCCAGTAATTCCGCGGTGGTATAGCTCCTTTTGCCCGCCGTCCAGACGTCTCCCTCGCGCCGCTTCAGCGCCAGCCGGATGCCATTCTCCCCATGGCCATCCTTATCGATCAGAAAGAGCAGGCTGCTGTTCGGATTCACCAGCACCTGCGCCGCGTAGCCGTCCGCCTCGAGCCGCTTGCCGCGCTCGAGCAGCGCCGCCTCGAGCTCCGCCGCCCGCTCGATGCCCGCGCGCAGCACCGGCGCACCCAGCGCATGGAAGCCGCGCGACGCCGCATCGATGAGCACCAGTCCGGTTCCGGCAAAAATCTTTGTCAACAGCTTGCCGAAGGCCTCGGCATAGGTCGCATCCGGCGTGTATGACGCCTCGATCGCATCGAGCACGTCGGAGGGGCCGAGCAGTCCCGCAGCCTCTTCGAGCACGGCCGCAATGCCCTCACCCAGCTTTACGCCGCCGACCGGCTTGCCGGCAGAACCTTCCACGTGCGCCAGCTTCAGCTTCAGCAATTCATGCTTTGTCGGAAACGAGACGTGATCGGCCTCTTCGAGGTCGTGGTCCTCGGTCGCCATCCAGAAGATCGGCACCGCATTGGCCTCGCGCGCCTTGCGAATCGCCGTCGCCGCCTTCAGCAGCGTAAAGAGCGGTCCGCCGAAGAGCGTCACCTGCTGGCCGGTAATGACAGCCGCGGCGCCTTCGCGCAGCCGGGCAATGTTTGCCAACGTCTCCGCACCGGCACCGAAACCGCGATTCTGTTCTTCCAGCAGATCCGCAATCCCTGCACGCACGGCCGCGTCGATCGTCACCGGCCTCTTGGCCCAGTCCCGCGACCATGGCGTTGCCGAGTAATACGGAGCCATCGGCTCACGGTGCTCGGCGTAGGCGAGAAAGAGCCGGCTCAGCCGGGGAAGGATCGAGATTGGATAACACTCGGTGTGCAAAACGGCGGCTCTCCCTCAGAACTTCGGTTGCTGCTTCTCTCTGCTCCTGCGTTATTGCGCCGGCTTCAGTCTCTCACGAAGGCGCTTCCCCCTCGTCCGCGGCTCCGGTTTCGCGGCTCCGGCCTGCCTGTCCTCCTCCAGCGCTTCTGCCAGCGCCGGCCGATTCCGTACCGGCAGTGCAGCCAGCGCCTCGCGGGCCAGGGAGCGATATACGGCCGTGAGAATCGGATGCGCCGCAAGCGCCTGAAGATGCAGATGTATTGTCTCCGCGTCCCCGCGCGCGAAGGGTCCGCTGAAGCTGTTCTCCGCTCCACGCGCCGCCACGTTGCCGACCGTCGGCACAGCCAGCGCGGCTACCCAGGCCTTGGCCGTTTCCTCATCAAGACCCGCCAGGCGTGCCGCGTCCCTTGCTGCCGTCAACGCCGCTACCAGCAGCGGAGAGGCCATGGTTGCCGCTGCGTGATAGAGCGCCTTCTTCTTTCCATCCACCACGAAGGGCACGCCGCCGAGCCGTTTTACGAGTTTTTCAATCGTGCTCCGCGTGGGTCGATCTGCGGCTTCGATCCCGAACAGCACGCCTTCGAGCGGCACCGCTTCACGCGCCGGAAAGGTCATCACCGGATGCACCGCGGCCACCCGGGCTCCAGCCTGCCGCGCTGGCTCCAGAACCACCGAGGACAGCGCCCCGCTCGAGTGCATGACTGTTTGCCCTGACAGGTTGCCACGGCGGCGAACCACTTCCTGCGCCACCCCGGCAATCGCCCCATCCGGCACACAGAGCCAGATCAGCGGCGCGTCGAGCCGTGCCCGGCTCCAGTTCACCACCCGGCCGCGCACTGCGCGCCGCCCGACCACCTCCGCCACCGGCACACCGGCGCGGCGCAGCCCTGCTTCGAGCGAAGTGCCCCAGTTTCCCGGCCCGATGATGGAAATCTCTCGCAACGGCCTTGCCATCCACAGGATGGTACCGTAAGAGCTGAACTCTAAAGACCTGCAGGAGAGCAAAGATGGCGAAGAAGAACGCAAAGGCAGCCGAGACCGTAACCACCGTAAAGGGCAGCCTGAAAGTGAACTCTGGCAAGCCCGCCGAGGTCACCTCCTCCGAGATTGCCTATTCCGGCCCGCTCTTCAATGTCCTCAAGGAACAGGTCAAGGAGCCTGGTCTCGAAACCAGCATCGGCTCGGTCGAGCGCGACATCATCCGCCACAATGGCTCGGTCGTGATCCTCGCCGTCGATGAGTCGAAGTCGAAGAAAGATCCCTACATCGTGGTGGAGCGCCAGTATCGCCACGCTGCCGGGCAGTTTCTTTATGAGGTTCCTGCCGGCAAGGTGGATGCAGGCGAAGAGCGCCTGGCCGCGGCCAAGCGTGAACTGATCGAAGAGACCGGCTTCCGTGCCAAGAAATGGACCAAGCTCGCCCGCTACTATGCCAGCCCCGGCTTCCTCGGCGAGTGGATGCAGGTCTATCTCGCCGAAAACCTCACCCTCGGCGACGCCGCTCCGGAAGCCGACGAGCGCATCCAGCTCTTCCTCGTTCCGCTCTCCGAGCTGCTCCGTCTCATCGACACCGGCAAGATCCAGGACGGCAAGACCATCATTGCCGTGCTCCTCTATGCCCGCCTGCGGCAGGCGCGCAAAAAGGCATAACCGCGAAGAAGCGATCTCACCTGTTTACACAGGGTTACGCGTTTTTCCCATTTTCCTGCGACAATCGCTTGTTTTCAGGGAAAACCAAAGCGCGAAGAGTTGCGTCTTTATGAAGCAAGCAGGTTGGCACCCCAATCGGCATCTGTTTCTTCAGGAAGGGCAATCGCTCGTGGCTCAATATAAGGGTAAGGTCAAGTGGTTCAATAACGCGAAGGGATATGGCTTCATAGGACGGGATGACGGCCCTGATGTCTTCGTGCACTACAGTGCAATCCAGATCGACGGCTATAAGAGCCTGAAAGAAGGCGACGAAGTCGAATTCGATATCGTACAGGGGCAGAAAGGCCCACAGGCGGACCAGGTCACCCGCACCGAACAGATCGCCTGATCCATCCTCCCTTCCGGCGAATTTCGCGGATACCGCGTGTCCTCGCCAGCAAGGCAGTCCTTCATGCGTACACGGAAGCGATTCTGTCGATAGCGAATCGGCCGGACTACGATCTTCCCGTCCTCGTTTCTCAGAAAAGACCCCGGCTTTGCCCGGGGTCTTTTCTTTGCCCATAATTTGCCCGTAACCCGTCCACCTCTCCTGGACCCAGGCAGCAGAGGCAGACGATCTTGCTCGATAATGTCCATGGACTTTACCGCTTATGGATAATCGCTCCATCGCCCAGCTCCTCTCGGAGACCGCCGACCTGCTCGAAATCAGCAGCGGCGATCCCTTCCGCATCCGCTCTTACCGCCGCGCCGCCGAGGCGGTCGAATCGACGACCGTGCAGATCAGCGCCATTGCCGGCGATGCAAAGAAGCTGCAGGAGATCCCCGGCATCGGCAAGGGTATGGCCTCCAACATTCAGGACATCGAGAAGACCGGCAGCCTGCCGCTGCGCGATGAGCTGCTGCAGAAGTACAAGCCCACCATGCTCGAGCTCCTGAAACTGCCCGGCATGGGACCGAAGTCCGTCGCGCTCTTCTGGGAGGCGCTCCAGGTCGCCTCCGTCGATGAGTTGGAAGCCGCCATCGCAGCCGGCAGACTCAAGGACCTGCCCCGCTTCGGCGAGAAGCAGATCGAGAAGCTGCGCAAAGGCATCGAGGACTACAAGAAGAACAGCGGCCGCTTCCTGATCGACACTGGCGAGGAGGCTGCCGAGAAGCTCATCGCCTACCTGCGCGAATTCCCCGGCCTCACCACGATTCAGCCGGCCGGCTCACTTCGCCGCGGCCGCGAGACGGTCGGCGATCTCGACATCCTCGTCACCGGCCCGGCCTGCGCCGAAGATAAGGTGCAGGCCGCGGTCGATTACACCGCCGCCTATCCACCGATTGCGAACCTCATCGCCAAGGGGCAGAACAAGGTCAGCTTCATTCTGCGCAGCGGCCTGCAGGTGGATGTGCGGCTGTTGCCGGAGGCCTCCTACGGCGCAGCACTGCAGTACTTCACCGGCTCGAAGATGCACAACGTCTCCATCCGCCAGCGCGCGCTCAAGCGTGGCTACACGCTGAGCGAGTACGCGCTTGCGAAGGTGGACGATGGATCGTTCGTTGCCGGCGCGACCGAGGAAGACATCTACGCCGCGCTCAGCCTGGCATGGATTCCGCCCGAGCTGCGCGAGAACAACGGCGAGATCGAAGCGGCGGAGAAAGGCACGCTGCCAAAGCTCATCGAGCAGTCCGATATCCGCGGCGATGTGCATATGCACACCAACGCCACCGACGGCCGCAACACCATCCGCGAGATGGCCGAGGCGGCGCTGGCGCGGGGCTACGAGTACATCGCCATCACCGACCACTCGAAGAACCTGGCCATGACCAACGGCCTCGACGACGCCCGTGCCCTCGAGCACGTGCGCCGTATCCGTGAAGTCGATGCCGAGATGGAAGGCCGTATCCGCGTCTTCCCCGGCATCGAGGTCGACATTCTCGGCGACGGCGAGATCGACCTCGCCGATGAAACGCTGGCACAGATGGATGTGGTTGTGGCCAGCGTGCACACGCTCTTCAACCAGCCGCGCGAACAGATGACCGAGCGCGTGCTGCGCGCCATCGAGAACCCTTATGTGCGCATCCTTGGCCATCCCACCGGACGGCTGCTGCTGCGCCGCGAGCCCTTCGAGCTCGACCTGCCGACGGTGATGCGCCGCGCCGCCGAGCTGGGCGTCGCCATGGAGCACAATGCCTATCCCGACCGGCTGGACCTGAGCGACCGCGACCTGCGGCTGGCCAAGGAGCTAGGCTGCAAGATCAGCGTGAACACCGACTCGCACCACACCAGCCACATGGAGAAGATGCGCTACGGCATCCGCCAGCTCCGCCGCGCATGGCTTACCAAGGAGGACGTCCTCAACACGCTGCCCGCGAAGCAGTTTCTTGCCGCGCTGCGTCCGCGTCCCTAACGATCGCATTTACGCAGCGATAAGGCAGTTCTAGGCAGTATCCACATATGGCTGTATTGGAATAGCGGAGTGAGTCCAAAGTTGTCATTCCGACCGAAGCGTACCAGGGTCCCCGGCGCGCCTGCATCTGGCGCGCTGGGGTGGGGTAGCGGAGTGGAGGAACCTGCAGTTCTTCGCTGGTACGGGTGGAAACCGCAGGTCCCTCCGCTTCGCTCACCTTTGGCTCGCTTCGGTCGGGATGACAGTTTGCGTTATGGCTATAAGCTATAAGTGGATACGTTCTAGGTGGATGGCCCCGATGCGACAGGGTCCACCACCACCTCGGTCCCGCCATCGGCATTGCCTCCGCCATTCCCGCCCGGGTCCGGCCCTGTGCCCCCTGGCTGGCCACCAGCCAGGTCAGGACCGGCGTCCGGCGTCACCACATTCACCACCGGTCCTGTTACCTGCGGAGCGGCTACGATCGGCGGCGGCTCGGCGCGTGGCGGCCTGTCGCCGGCCAGCCGGATATTGATCAGCTTGTTCACCGCATCGAACCAGAATGGCGCACCCAGCGAAACGGCAATGCCGGTGAGTCCCCATCCGGCCAGGTGCAGCACCCAGCTCCAAGCGATCTCCAGCCGGTCATCCCATGACCCGCCTTCGAGCGTCTTCCCGGCATATCTCCAGTACTTCGCCGTCTGGTGGTAGCCCACCGGGATGTACCGCTCGAGATGACCTGTCATCTCGCTGCGCGCATCCCTGTATCGCTCGTCGGTGCACCCGCCGGCATCCCTGCAGCTATACATCTGCGCGGTCGTGGTCAGCACGGTACGCGCGTCTTCCGAGCTCCACAGCTTCTCGGTGATCGAAAACAGATTCGCGTTGCACAGCACGGCCAGCGCGATGCCCAGGTAAAGCAGGATGGTCTGTGTGTTCTTCTTGTATAGCCCGTTGATGCGGTCCATCGTGTTGTCGTACCACTGCTCGAGCGCCAGCGTGGATGCGCCGGCACGCTGCTCCGTTCCCTCCAGCACCGCCTGCAGGCGCCGCTTCAGGTCCACATCGTCGACCTTCTCCACCAGGCTGTGGAGCGGGGCTCCGCGCATGTTATGCCGCTCGGCAAGAATTGCGATCAGCACGCGGCTGAAAAGTGTGGAGGGGATGTACGACGGCCGCGATGCTGCTGCGCCACCCTCCTGCTTCCGTGGCGATACCTTGCCGTCGTGCAGCGTCACCGTAACGCGCGGAGCAGAAAAAGAGATGGTCTGAATCAGCGGATGCGCAAAAAACTCCGCGGCCACGCTCTTGCCCAGCATGTTGTCAATGGCGCTGGCCAGCGAGGCCGCCCGCCGCGAGGTAAACGACGCCCACAGCTCCTGCAGGTGCGAGGCGATGATGCTCAACATCAGGCACACGACCGAGATGCCGATCGCTACTCCCAGAACCCGTTCCATTCCAGCTCCTTGCTATCGATCTGCTGAGCGTTACCCATCCTCGCTCGTGTCCGCCCGCTGCCCCTCCACGTTCGGGGAGAGCTTCTCCATCAGCAGATTCTCGACTTTGTGCTTCTGAAGCATGGTAGCTGCAGCGATCACCGGCTGCAGCAATGCCGCGCCAGGCACCTCTGCCAGCAGCGGTCCTTCGATCGCCCGGATACGCGCCATCGCCAGCCCGGCAATCTCGCCCACCTTGTCCCTGCTGATCTGCATCCGCTTCGGCTGATCGATCTCCGGAGCGGCGGTGCCCACCAGAGGAAGAATCCGCAGCCACTTTACCGCTTTTCCGCCGCCATCGAGGATCTCCGGCGTTCCCAGAGGTGCCCCGCAGCCCGCGCGCGCCAACACGGCACGTTTGTACTTCCCCGCTCCTGCCAGCCCCGCTGCCATCACCGGATTCGTCTCCGGGAGCCGGAAATAGGTATCGAGAAAGCGCTGGCAGTTATAGCGCCCCAGCAGAAAATCATGCGCCCGAAAACCGCGCTCCATGAATCCGCCGAAGGCGCTCAGCGTGCCGCACTGCAGCGCATCCTCATCTCTCTGGCCGGGATCGGAGGGCGCGATCACGAAGCGGCTGAAGGCGCTCCCGTCGGTCAGCACCGAGAGGGACTCGCCCAGAAACCTCGACTGCGACATCATCACCGTAAAGAGCTTTCCCAGCATCCCGAAGACGGTCATCGGCGGAGGGTCAAAAAAGGTCTCGTCAAAGCGGTCGCGGGTAGGAAACGGAGCCACGGTGAGCACGGCCGCATTGGCCTCCTGCGGCAGCCGCGGATTGGACCGCACACCATCGATCGTCTCGAAGGCCGGATTCCGCGCCGCCAGGTAGTCATGCACCAGCTCGCATGGATCGTTGTCCGTCACCCCGCCGTCGATGTTGAAGGTGTCGATGGTTTTCAGCGGCGGCTTGCCGGGCTTTGGCTGCGGCAGGTCCGGCGGAGGCAGTGGCACCGGCGCTTTCGCGCCTACCGGATACCACAGCGGCGTCTCATAGTCCGTAACGCGCCGCGTCAGCCGGCGCGGAGCAAGAAACAATGGAAAAGCACCGGTGGCCTTGGCCGCCGCCTGTAGAAACTCCCAGTCGGTCTTCGCCTGCGGGTCCTGCACCGGCACGGGATAGGCATCGGACGCGGCAGGCGCGGCCCCTCCGCGCACCACCTCGAAGCGCACCCGGTCGCCATAGTACGTGGTGTACTCTCCGTCCGTGCCCGTGGCGCTGCTGTAGAGTGGATACGTCATCCCGCGCACATTCGTCGTGGTCAGAAACAGCGTCAGGTCCTTCGCCACATATGGCCGCTCCACCCTCTGTCCGCGGGGCACCAGCGCATAGGCCGCAATTTCATCGATGATGGTCGAATCGAGCAGCGAGGCCAGCGGCTGCCCCGGACTGAGGTCGTTCGTCCCCAGCAGCTGGCGGATGTCGATCCGGTTCACCCATGCCTCGTAGAAGACGTTGCTGGTGCCGGTTTTCGGCTGGTTGCCATCCATCGTGTCGGTGATGTGCTCGAATTCCGAATGCAGCATCACCGAAGCAATGGCCGCGCACATGCCTCCGGCGGAAGCGCCGGAAAAACCGTCGATCATCACATCGTGCAGTGGCACCACCCCCTCGAACTCATCCGGCGCATTCTCGTCGGCCAGGTGCGCCCGGAAGGCATCCTTCTGCGCCTGCCACTGCTCCAGCGCCTCGATGAGAAAATCCAGCACGCCGGCGGTATACGCCCCGGCCGAAACCGCTCCCGCCATGTTGATACCGAGATGAAATGCCTGGTCCTTCCACGGAACACCCATGCAGCCTCCAGCCACGAACAGGAGACAGGGCTCCCGGCCGGGATCGGTGAAAGAGAAAATGGGGGAAGTCGGTGGAAGTATCGGCTTCTTTCAACCGGGATGTCGAGTTCTTTTCTCGCCGCAAGGATCGGCGCAGGCCGGTTCTCCATCACCGAGGTAACCAGTCCGCGCACGGTAAACTCTCTATGTATCCGAAAGGCTCTTTCGCATGGCAGAAGACTCCAGCACCGGCCGTTCCCTGTTCATCGTCATTGCCGCATTCGTTCTCGTCTCGCTGGCCATCGGCGCCTACGCATACTTCAACCGCACGGCACCGGCCAGTTCCGGTGAGGTTCTGAGCCTCAACCTCTACCCCATCCATCGCGATCTCTCGACGCCCGGCTCGGTGAACGGTCTCGGCGGCCAGGCCGACCTCTACGACGAGATGCTGATCTTCGCCGACGTCCGCATCCGCAACCTGGCAAAGACCCCTCTCATCCTCGATGACATGTGGGCCACCGTCGACCTCGGCGACAGCGAGCAGCGCAGCACCGCCGTCTCGCAGTCCGATTTCGACAAGGTTTTTCTTGCCTATCCCGATGCCCACGCCTTCCACAAAGACCCGATGCCCCGCAATCTGAGCCTTGCGCCCGGTGAGCAGCACGAAGGCCTCATGATTTTTCATTACGAAATCCCGAAAGCGCAGTGGGATGCCCGCAAATCCATGGACCTGCACATCAGCTTCAAGAATCAGAACGATCTGGTGATCCCGGCACCTGCTCCAACCGCAAAATAACGGCGGCTCCCGCGAGTCAATCCTGACAGGGATGTCATTTCCGTACTTTTTCCTGTCACCGACCCTCGCTACAATCGGCGCATGCCCATTTTTAAGGTCATCATCCTGGCCATCGTCCAGGGACTCGCCGAACTCCTGCCCGTTTCCAGCTCCGCACACGTCGTGGTCGCGGAAAAGCTCATGGGCCTCGACCCGTCCTCGCCGCAGATGACCCTGCTGCTGGTCATGCTCCACACCGGCACCATGTTCGCCGTCATCGTCTACTTCTGGAAGCAGTGGATGCAGGCCTATTTCGATACCGCCGAGCACTTCAAGAAGATTCTCGGCCGGGTCATCGTCGCCACTCTGCTCACCGGCGTCATCGGCGAGGCCATCATCAAGGTGCTGGAAAAGACCGTCTTCAAGGCCACGCCGCATGCCGAGATCGAAGACCTCTTCAGCCATCTTGAGATCGTCGCCCCGGCCCTGGCCGCCGCCGGCATCCTGATCCTCATCGCCGGGATCGCCCGCCGCAACAGCTCGCACAGCGCCCTGACCTCGACACCCGAGGTCACGATGGGGCAGGCCGGCGTCATCGGCGCGGTGCAGGGACTCTGCCTGCCCTTCCGCGGATTCTCCCGCTCCGGCGCTACCATCTCCGCCGGCATGCTCGCAGGCGCAGCCCGCGCCCGCGCCGAGGTCTTCAGCTTCGCCCTTGCCGTGGTGCTCACCCCGCCTGTGGTTGCCCGTGAGGCGCTGCGCCTCAAGCATGCAGGTGCTGGAGCCATGAGCGGCTCGCCCGTGGCCATGAGCCTGCTCGGCATGGTCTTCGCCTTCCTCGCCGGACTGGTCGCCCTCAAGTGGCTCAGCCAGTGGCTCGAGAGCGGACGCTGGTACCTCTTCGGCATCTACTGCCTGGTCGCCTCGGTCGTGGTCTTCCTGCTCCACCAGCACGGCTACTAGAACTGAACATGTGAAAGAAGCGCAGGGGCGACGGTGTGACCGTCGCCCCTGCGCTTTTCCCTCACCCTAAGCACCGACGGAACGTTCATTCCCGGCCGCTGTCTGCTCGAATCCGCACTTCGTGGCCGGCCTTCACCGTCTGCACATCGCTGTCCGTCAGCGTCTTCAGAAACGCGATCACGTCGTCTATTTCCGCGTCCGTCCACACCGGCGCATCGCCCTGTTTGCGGGTCAGCGGCTCGTCGATGGTATCGATATTGCCACGCAGCCTGGGCGGCAGGTCGTTGAAGACATCGACCGCTCCGCTCGCCGTGCGCGGATACCAAAGACCTGGGTCGGTGGCGCGGCTCACGTAGAAGCGCAGCGCGTCCTTGAGGGTGTGAAAGCGGCCATTGTGAAAGAACGCCCCGCGTGCAGCCACGTTGCGTAGCGTCGGCGTCTTGAACAGGCCGCAGAAGGCTGTCTGCGCAGCCTGATCCTTGCGCAGCGGACCGCACAACCCCATGTCGTAATCATCCGGTGCGGCATTGGCGCGCAGCTCCGGGTTGCGCGGCACACCGAGGGCCTCGAACTGGTAGTCGGTGAAGATGGGATGCGCGCCGTTCACCCCCTTGCGGTCCAGATGGCAGGTGGCGCAGTTGCCGCGTTTGGGGTCGTCAAAGAGCGCCAGCCCGCGCTGCTCCTGCGCAGTCAGCGTCGCCTTGCCGTCGAGATAGGCATCGAACCTGCTGGTATAGGGATGAAAGCTCGGGTCGTCGAGCTGAAACCGCTCCAAAGCCGCCAGCAGCGCGGTAAATGCAGCCTCCGGGTGATCGAAGATTTCTGCGCCGAAGAGTTTGCGGAAATCTCCGGCATACGCAGCGTGTCGCAGCTTCGCGACCACCTCCTCGCGGCTGCCGTTGGCCATCTCCTGCGGAGCCAGCAGAGGAAACGCCGCCTGGTCACGCAGCGAGTTGAAGCGGCCATCCCAGCCGAAGCCGCCGGTGGGCGGCTCTTCGCCCTCGCGCAGCCGTTCGGCCACGTCGGCAATAAACTCCTTGTTCCATCGCGGTGTGCGGTTCAGCGTGTAGCGCAGCGAAGGCACGGCGCGCGGTCCCTGGCGATCGAGTCCCTGGCCGCCCAGCTGCACCGCTAGGCCGTTCGGCGGACCATAGGCATGCGCCGGATCATGACAGGTGGCGCAGGCCATGCGGCCCGAGCCGGAAAGCGATGGATCGAAGAAGGCCTTGCGGCCCAGTGCCGCGAGCGCGGCGGGATTCTGTGCGGCGATGCCGGATGTGGTGTCCGTGGCCGCGCCGGCACGCGCCTTTAGCAGGACCGCGGCTGCCAGCGCCACGAGAAAGATTGCCGGAAGCTTCCGGGCGTGGGCCTGGAAGCGAAATTTTAAAAGTCGGAACATAACCCGTTCAGGCAACACACAAACGAAGTTGTCATCCCGACCGGAGCGTAATGGAGGGACCCGCAGTTTCCACCAGCTCCGGCAGGAAACGCAGGTTTCTCCGCTTCGCAGGACGATACTACCGTCCTGCTCCGGTCGAAATGACAATCGCTTGCATGAGTTCTATATCGATACAGCTTAGAAGGGGAGCTTCACATACGGCGTCTCGCCGTTGTTGCCCGGTTCATGGCTGCGACCCGTGCCCGCGCCGCTCTCGAAGATGTCTTCATCCTCGCCGATCGTGTCCAGGTGATAGCTGGTCCTGCGATCGTCGGCCGCGTAGCCGATGTGGTCGAGATGGAAGATGTCTTCGATGCTGCGGAGCATCGAGTAATGGTTATAAGGCGTGTCGGAGGTGCTGCCCGCCTTGATGAAGGGCGAGAGCAGCACAGCGCCGATGCGGTCGCCGCCGTAGCCGTTGAACACCAGCTGCTCGAGCAGCGAAGAGGTATCGACCAGCGTCAGCGTCGCAGGACGCACGCCGCTCAGGTTCGCGCCCGGCTGCTGATCGCAGCAGGTCTGCCCCGTATAGTTGATGGACACCACTTCCTGCCCGCTCGCGTTCTCACTGACGCTCTCTGTGGCGTAGTTGCTCTCGTCGAAGGTGATCAGCAGCAGGCCGTCCTGCTTGAAGGCCGGTGAGTTGGTGATCTGCGGCACCCAGGTCTTGAGGAAGGCGTCGGCCGAGGTCAATCCGCCGGGCTGGCCATTGGCGCAGGTGGTGCCCGTCGCGCCGGTGCCGCTGCCGTCGTGGCCGTCATTGCACAGGTTGGGCGTGATGAAGACCAGGTTCGGCGTGGTGTCCGCGCTCTTGAGGTCGCTGGCCAGCGCGTTCAGGTTGACCACATGCTTGCCGCAGTAGGCCTGATCGTCAATGATCGAATGGAAGTACATGAAGGGATCGTGCCGGGTGGCGTAGGCGTCGCCGAGCGGCACCGAGCTGCTGGGCGCCACGGCGCTGTTCGTGTTGTCCGTGCCAACGCCAATGGCCGGATGGCCGCAGGTAGCGCTTTCCCGGGTCGGATCATTGCCCATGTCTTCCATATAACCGCGCCAGCTCAGGCCCGCCTTGTCGAGCTGCCTGGGAAGATTCGGCACGTCCTTGGCATAAATGCAGCCGCCCTGCGCCACTACCTGCCCCTGCGCCGCCCAGCCGGTCTGGTCCACGTTGTTGTAATTGCCGATGCTCGAAGTCAGGTTGGGAATGCAGTCGTCATCGGTGTCCTGCGTAGGCGCCTGGCCGCTGATGAGCGAGATGTAGTTGTCGAGCGAGACATGGCCCGTGCCGTAATACTGCGTCAGCAGCGCGCCTTCCGGCACCAGCGTGTTCTGCAGATAGGGGTCCTGCGTGCTCGAGCCGAAGGTCACCGCGTAGTTCTTGTTTTCAAGCACGATGACGAAGACATGCTTCACGCCGGCGGCTGCAGTGGGCACGCGGTGCGAGTCGCCCTGCGCGTCGTGGTTCGAAGATTGGCTGGATTCGGCGGCTGCAAACTGCGGCGTACCGAATGCCAGCGCCGCGGCGAGACATCCGCAGGCCGCCCGCTCGAGAAAGCTGCGTAACATTTTCTGTTCCTCCCTGAAAAGACAGCAAAATAATTCAGATTGCGTCGCAATCTTTGCAGCGCAGGTACGAGTCATGGGTTACAGCAAGGTGAAAACTTGCCCGTGTCGAAAGCGTTTTCTGGAATAAGGAATCTGGAGAGAAAAACGACGCAAACCGAGTGTCTGCATGCGGCGATGGACGAAGAGCAGCCCGCAACTTCCACTCCTGTCATCGTCCTGATCCCCGTCTGGCATGCTTTTGCCAAACGGTGATCAAAGGATCTGGAGTTCAGGAGCGTTCTTTCTGCTACGAGTTTCTGAGGCCCTAATTTGTGCTCACCGGCACAGGCGCCGACTTCGGCGTGGAGATGTATCCCCGCACCTGGTTCTTGTCGATGCTGTTCACCACCAGCTCATACAGGTTGTTGTCTTTGCCGGTGTAGAACTGGACCGGCTCGTTGAGCCCGCGGTCCTTCTTCTCGATCTTCTTGTCGTCGGCGTAGACCTCGAGCGTGTAGCGGCTGTGCTTGGCGTCGGCCTTCTTCAGCTCCAGGCTCACCGTCGAGACCGGCTTGCGCTGTCCCTTGTCCAGAGTGAATTCGTAATAGTTCCGGTCACCTTTGTGCTTCAGAATCTCGAGCTCGTCGTGGTTGGTCGCGATGAGGCCACTCTGCACGCCCATGTCGCCCTTCATGCTCTGCAACTGCGCTTCATCCGACTTGAGCTGCGTCTGCGTATTGCCAAGATCGGTCTTCACGCCTCCCACATCGGTCTTCACGTTCGAAACATCGCTCGAAACCGAAGAGACAGCCTTCTGCGTCTCCTTCTGCTCCGTCTCGAGCCGCGCCGCGTCGGACTGCTGACGGCGCAGCAGATCGTCGGCGCGCATCTCCAACTGCTTCTGCGTCAGCCCCAGCGACTTGCCCAGCGTATCGCTGGTCACCTTCAGCCGTGCGTTGGTCTCGTCCAGCGCGGAACTCAGCTTGTCATTCTGCTGCTGCGCCTGGGAGAGTTTTGCCTCGGCATTCGTCAGCCGTCCGGAAAGGTAATAGCTCCAGCCCAGGCCGCCGACTGCCGCCAGCACGGCCACAGCCAGAAGGACCAGAAACAGTCCCGAATAGCTCCGCGGTTCTCCGCTCAACGATGTTTCTTCACTCATTGCGTTGCACCCTTTCTCTTACAGACGGACGATCTTCGGCGCGGGTTCCTTGTGCGACGAAACCGCCGGCCGCCAGTCCGGTAAAGACCGTACCGTGGCCGGCATGCAGTGAGCATAGCCGGTCAGCCTCCACTCCGCCAGAGTCCAAATCGGCGCGTCCCCTGCAGCACGACATACAATAAGACGTGTGAACCATACCGAAATTGCCATCGTCGGTGGCGGCATCATCGGCCTCTCCCTTGCACTCGAGCTGGCAACAAACGGCCGCCAGGTCACAATCCTGGAACGGGAGAGCGCTGCCTCCGAGGCTTCCTGGGCCGCAGCCGGTATGCTCGCCGACTCGGACCCCGAGAATCCCGCTGCGCTCCAGCCGCTTTCGCGCCTCAGCCGCAGCCTCTGGACCAGCTTCCGCCAGCAGGTGGAGCAGCTCTCCGGCCACGCCGTCCCGGTCCGCACCCGGCGCACCCTCCAGATTGCGCATCATCTCCCCGAAGGCTTCACCGAGGCCTCGCGGGAAGAGATCGACGCCGTCGCTCCCGGCCTCACGGCTCCCTGCAAAAGCATCTTTTTCCTGAACGAGGAAAGCATCAATCCCCGCGATCTCGTTGCCGCACTGCCCGTGGCGGTGCGCGCTGCCGGCGTCACGCTCCTCGAGCAGACTCCGGTCCAGTCCGTGCGCAATCATACCGAAGGCGTCGAAATCGTCACCCCGGACGGCAACTGGCTGGCCGGCCGCATTGTCTACGCCACGGGGGCCTGGGCGGGCAATCTTCCCGGTCTTCCCGCCACGCCCCGCAAGGGCCAGATGATCCAGGCGGCTCTCGATGCTCCTCTCGACTGCGTTCTGCGCACGCCGGATATCTACATCGTGCCGCGCGGCCATGGCCGCTTCGTCATCGGCGCAACCGTGGAAGACGCCGGTTTCGACAAGCAGGTCCACGAGAACGATATCCAGGCCCTGCTTCGCCGGGCGGCCGCGCTCTGGCCCCCTGTCGGCAACGCTGCTGTGGTCGAGACCTGGGCCGGCCTTCGCCCCGGTTCGCCTGACCTGCTCCCCATGCTCGGCCCGCTGGAGGAAGAGCGCGGCGAGCAGCGCGCCTGGGCCGCAGTCGGACACTATCGGAACGGCATCCTGCTAGCGCCCGGTACCGCGCGCCTGCTCTGTGAAATGCTTGAGAATCGCCGGCCCAGCATCGATCCCGCGCCTTTCCGGTGCGACCGGTTCGCGCTCTCATCCGTCCAATCACAGTGTGTTCCTGTGCAGGTGTAACAGGCCCCGGCACGCGGCTCAGGCCGCATGACAATCGTATGCAGACTGCGTTATAAACGTCTGTTGACTCTCATTTGCCCGCGCACCCTCTTCTCCAGGCGCCGTTGGTTCGATCTCGGGCAATCCGGCATCAGATAACAGGAGAAACGGCGCGAAAACCGATAAGGATTTCATCCGTAACTTTTCAGCAAGAGGAGCAGAGAATCGTATGGCGACTGCGGTGGCAGCGAAGGGACTTGAAGGGATTGTGGCGGCTAATTCCGGCATCTGCTGGATCGACGGCGATGCGGGTGTGCTGGCCTACCGCGGCATCGACATTCACGAACTGGCGGAGAAGTCCACCTTCGAGGAAACCACCTACCTCCTCTGGAACGGCAAGCTGCCGACCAAGTCCGAGTTGGCCGACTTCAGCAAGAAGCTGGCCGAAGCCCGTGAGCTTCCTCCGGCCATCCTCGACCTCATCAAGGCCTTCCCCAAGACTGCGACTCCGATGGAGGTGCTGCGCACCGCCGTCTCCGCGCTGAGCATGTACGACGCCGACGAAAAGGCCGTCGATCATGACTCCAACATCCGCAAGTGCTTCGCGCTGACCGCCCAGATCCCGATGATCGTCGCCGCCTTCGATCGCATCCGCAAGGGCAAGGATGTCGTCCCGGCCGACAAGTCGCTCTCCCACGCAGCACACTTCATCTGGCAGCTTACCGGCGAGAAGCCCTCCGAAACCGCGACCAAGACCTTCGACGTCGCGCTGATCCTGCACGCCGACCACGAGCTGAACGCTTCGACTTTCGCCGCGCGCGTCATCGCCGCGACCCTCTCCGACGTGCACTCGGCCATCACCGGCGCCATCGGCGCGCTCAAGGGACCCCTGCACGGCGGCGCGAACGAAGCCGTGATGCGCCTGCTCTTCGAAATCGACCAGAAGGGCGCGGACCCGGTCGAATACGTGCGCGAGATGCTCGCCGCCAAGAAGAAGATCTCCGGCTTCGGCCACCGCGTCTACCACACCGAGGACCCGCGCGCGACGCACCTCCGCCGCATGTCCGAGGCGCTGGGCAAGGCCGACGGCAACCCCAAGTGGTATGAGATGTCCCGCAAGATCGAGCTCTTCGTGAAGGAAGAGAAGAAGCTCAACGCGAACGTCGATTTCTACTCGGCCTCGACCTACACCACGCTGGGCATCGATCTCGATCTCTTCACGCCGATCTTCGCCATCAGCCGCATCTCCGGCTGGGCTGCGCACGTCATCGAGCAGCTCGACGACAACCGCCTCATCCGCCCGCGCGCCGAATATATTGGACCCGAATACCCGGCCAAGTACATCGCCATCGAAAGCCGCTAAACGAAAACTTCACATCGCAACAAGAAGGGCGTCCGC
This sequence comes from Silvibacterium dinghuense, assembly GCF_004123295.1. NCBI lineage: Bacteria > Pseudomonadati > Acidobacteriota > Terriglobia > Terriglobales > Acidobacteriaceae > Silvibacterium > Silvibacterium dinghuense. The sequence goes on from NZ_SDMK01000003.1 coordinate 243,664, forward strand.
AAGGACGCCCTTCTTGTTGCAACCGTGCAAGCTCGCGACCAGCGGGAGCGCCAAAGCCCTTAAATAGCAACGGAATGCGCCGAAGGCGCCTATCGCTGGACGCGCAGTCCTACATCGTCGCCCCTGGCCGGCTCGCCGGCGGAATGATCGCATTCATGCGCAGATATTCGACCATCTGCCCGTAGTGATCCATCGAGTGCGCAGCGGCAAAGGCGGCCATCGAAACCCGCGTCGACTGGAAGGCCTCCGGCCCTTTCAATGCCAGAAAAGCGTTCTGCGGAGTAATCGAGTTGATCGCCGCGTGCGCATAGACATAGCTGTCCTTGAGCGCCTTGACCAGTTCATCCTTGGTCTTCAGGCCTTCGAGCGTCTTTGGATCGATCTCGCCCGCGACGCCCCAACCATGGAAAAACTCATAATTGGCCTGCGCCAGATGCTTTACCTGTTCACCGAAGGTGCGCACGCCTTTGAAGTCGCCACCCGGAACCGCAGGCGCAAAGTCATACTTGTCGGCCGGCATCGCCTCGGCCGCTCCCATCACTTGCTTTTCCATGATAGAGAGCACCGCGTTCAGGCTTGCGCTCGGCGCCAGCGGAGTTCCCTCCACCGCCATCTTCGGTTGAGATTTCTCCTGGGCCTTGCCCGTCATCGGCAGCAACAGCATGGCGCAGCACGCCGCCGTCATCAGACAACACTTTCTGATCATTCCCGCCTCCCAAACTGCGCAGCAAGCCTATCAGAAAGCCGCGTGGCAGGCGTCCAGCAAGCGTCAAACGAGCGTCAATTCCACATTCAGCGCGCGGATGCTTTCGGCGGCTGTTTCCGGCAGCTCGCGGTCGGTAATCACATGATGCAGCGCGGAAATCGGCGCAATGCGGGAGAGGCTGCGCCGCGAGAACTTCGTCGAGTCGCACACCGCCACCACGCGCCGGGCAGCCGCAATCATCGCCCGGTTCACGCGGGCCTCGAGGAGATTCGGGGTGAAGAGCCCGGACTCCACATCGAAGGCATCCACGCCGAGAAAGAGGATGTCGGCGTGCATCTCCTTGAGCACATCCTCGGCAATCGGCCCCACCATCGAGAAGGAATTCCGCCGCAGCGAGCCGCCGGTCAGGATGATCTCGAAGTTGGTATTGCCGAGCTCCGCCGCGATATTGATGCCGTTGGTGATGACCGTCAGCGAGGAGAAGCGCCGCAACCCCTGGGCAATCGCCGCCGTCGTCGTACCTGAATCCAGCATGACGCAACTGCCGTCGGTCACCAGCTTGACGGCCGCAGCCGCGATGCGCTGTTTCTCCGCCGCCCGCTGCTCCTGCTTCTCCTGCAGCGAGGGGTCGAAGAGCGCGCTCGACGATGGAGGAAGTGCTCCGCCATGGCTGCGCTGCAACAGGCCCCGCTCCTGCAGGGAGTCCAGATCCTTGCGGATGGTGATCTGCGAGACGCCGAAGTGTTGCGAGAGATCGCCGACGATCACCCGCCCTTCCGCCTGCAGCATGGCGAGAATGTGTTGGCGCCGCTCCTCGGCCATCAGCGAATCGCCATCAACAGAAGCAGCACGTCGTTGCGGTTGGGTCATCTTTTTCATGAGAAAGCGCAGCAATGTACCGGTATTCATCACCGGACATGAAGGCTATGCTACTTGCCGCTGCTATAGGGAGCAAGCCGAGATTGCACGCAAACCCCGGCTTGAGCTCCGGATACTGCCTTTACCGGCTGGTTTCGACGGGAAACGGAAACGCCCTCTCTTCGAAAAAATGCTTCACCAGCCCGGGATTCCGAAACGCATCCGTGCCCCCGGGCCGCTGGGTCGAAAGCGCTCCGGTGATATTGCCGGCGTATGCGCAGCTCTTCAGGTCAAGGCCGCGCAGCCACGCAGCCAGAAAGCCTGCGTTGAAGCTGTCGCCGGCGCCGATGGTATCCACCGGCGTAACCGGCGTCGCCTCGGCCACAATGCGTCCCTCACGCGTCTGCACCACCGAGCCCCGCGCCCCGCACTTCACGACCACGCAGGAGGCCAGCTTCCCGATCGCCTCCAGCGCCTCATCGAGGTTCGGCTTGCCGGTGATGCGCAGCAGCTCCTGCTCGTTCGGGAAGAAGAAATCCACCAGCGGCAGCAGCTCCTCGAGCGGCGCGCCCCACTGGTCCGCCGGATCGTCGTTGGTATCCAGGGAGAGCGTCACCCCGGCATTCTTCAGCTCGCGGAAGAGCGCGGGCAGCCCCGGCGCCAGAGCCGTCTGCAGATAGAGCGACGACACGTGCACATGCCGGGCCGATTTCAGATAGTTCAGGTCGAGATCGGCTACTGCCATCTCGGCCATCGTGCCCTGGTAGGTCAGGATGTGCCGCTCTTTGCCATGCGGCAGCAGCAGCGTCACGCCCGTCTTGATCCCGCGCCTGGAGTGAAAGCACTGCGAAAGGTCCACGCCGCTCGCCCCCAGCCGCTCCAGCGCCAGGCGGCCGAAATCATCGCCTCCCGTGCAGGTAATAAAGCCTACCCGGGCCCCCAGCACCGCAAGATTATGCGCGAGGATCGCCGACGAACTGCCCAGCGTCACGGCAAAATCATCGCCCAGCAGCTCGCGTTCCAGCGGCATCTCTTCCGGCAGCCCGGCAAGGATCAGGTCCAGATTGATCTCGCCGGGAACAATCACATCGAATTGCTTCATCGTTTCAGTCATTTCTTTCTGTTTTACTGGCGTGAATCTTACGGACGTGGATCGATATTGAGCGTCAGCACCTCGAAAGGCTGCAGCGCAAAGGTATGTGCCTCACCCGCGCGCAGCTCGAGCGCCGGTTTGCCGGCATCCGCCTTCCACGGACTCTTCGCCGTGTAGCGCTGCGCGGCGCCCCTGGGCAGCTCAAAAACCTTCTGCAGGTCGATCGCAATCGACTGCGGCTTGTCGCTCGGGTTGCGCAGCACCAGAATGCCACGCCGCGGCGACCACGATGCCCATCCATAGGGTTCGAGCCACGCCGGATCGCCGCCGACCCAGTGCGTATCCTTCAGCACATCGGCGTTGGAGCGTGACCACTTCGCCGCCTCGGCAAGATCGTCCCAGTTCTGCTCCGTCATCAGGGACGGCGTGATGTACATCTCCTGCAGCTGCGTTCCGGTGCCGAAATACGAATGGATCTCGTTTGGGAAATCGTTCCCCGGATCGTCGTTCAGGTGCTTGCGGCGCGATGCGTAGATCATGCCGTGCAGCATCAGCGAATTCAGCGGATAGAGCGGCCCCGCCTTCACCACTTCGGCATAGGTGTCCGAGTCACGATACGTAATCCAGCGCTCGCGATAGGTACCCACGCCCTCGAAGCCGTCATCCTCGCCGCCGCGCCAGATCGAGTCCGCATACAGCAGCCAGAAGGGCGAAGGATACGTGCCCGTCGTCAGGTTGATATAGATATCCGGCTTCACCGCGCGCAGCTCGCCGATCAGGTGAATCGCCGCGCCAAAATCGCTGTCGAAGCTGCTGCCCGGAAAGACGCTGTCCGCGTTGCCTGTTCCGTCGAACTTGAACTGGTTCACGCCATACTTCTGGATCATCTCCAGGCACACATCGCGGAAACGGTCGTAATACTTCGGCCCGGAGAGCGCGAAGCCGTTGTCCACGATCTCATAGCCTTCCTTCTTCCCGTAGGCGATGCGCTCCTTCTTCGGTCCCGCGTAGCCGCCCCACGGCGACATCCACACACCGGGCTCAGCCCCGTACTTCTCCGCGGCTTCACGGATCGGCGTGAAGCCGTTCGGAAAATCCTTGTTGAAGCTCCAGAGCGTCGTATGGTCATCCCATCCATCGTCGAAGAGATAGGAATCCAGCGTCACGCCGCGCTTCTCGTGCAGCTCCTGTCCAAAGGCATTCACCCGGTCCAGCGCATCCTTCTCACCGTAGGGAGTGAAATAGCCGATGTCGTACCACGAGTTGTAATGCAGGAATGTGCGGTATGGATGCGCCCGCTCGCGCTCGATATACGCCAGGAAATCGCGGCGCAGCTGCCCGGTCCGCGCCACGCCCACCACCGATGAATACGTGACCGACTGCCCTGCCTTGAGCGGCAGATCGCGGTCGATGGCCGCCGTAGCCCGGCCAGCCGTGACTTTGCTGTCCGAGAGCGGATGCTCAAAGCCGAGATAGAAGTCGCCATCCACAATCGGCGAGCCTTTCACCGATCCCAGCACCTGCGCCTCGGGCAATGCGGTATCGATCAGACGTACCTGCTCAACCGGTGCGTCCTTTGCCCCGGCGGTCAGCGTGATGAACTGCCGCAGATATTGCGAGCCATCGCGCAACACCACGCTCCACTTCACCGTGACCGCAGCAGCAGGATCTTCGAAGGTGGCATCGAACTCCTGCCCTGGAATCCCATCCGAGGCCCGCGATACATGGCTCTCCGCGGCAAGCGCGTGAAAGCCTGCATCGGTCACGGTCAGGTTTGCCGGGCTCTCGATCTCTCCGGTTTTGAAGCGCAGCGCAAAGGGCGCCGGCAGCGTGAGGCTCGTGTGATGCAGACGATCCTCCACTGTCAGCGCCGAAAGATGATGATCGGCAACCGACCAGTGCGCGGCGATCACCTCGTTCCCGAGTGTGTAACTGTCACCGTGATGATTTGCCTCTGCCCTGCCCGCCTGCGCAAAGGCAGACGAGGCAACGGCCATGGAGAAGGCCAGAGCCATTACTCCGGTTCTGGAGAGGCTACACAAGGGAAACGAGCACCGACGCACCATTACCGGCTCCTGACCGCAGAGTTGTAAATCTTCACATGAGAAACAACACGGCTGATGGCCCCCGTGCTTGGCGCATCCGGCGGAATCCCGTTGCGGATCGAGAAGAAGAGTCCCAGCAACTGCCCGGCCAGCACATCCACCGGAGGCCGGAAGGCATCCGGGAAACCGGCTGGGAGCTGCAGGTCGATCACATGCGGTGTCAGTGCCTCAAGCCGCTCCAGGCGCTGCGGAGTCATGACCAGAATTCCGCCGCCGAGCTGCTTCTCCCGGATCTCTTCGAGCAGATCCAATTCATACTGCTGCCGCAGCTCATCGCCGGAAAGAAACGCCACGACCAGCGTCTTCTCATCCACAAACGAAAGCGGTCCGTGCCTCAATCCCAGCGCCGACTGCGCAATCGTCGGGATCTTGCCCGCATTCAGCTCCAGCACCTTCAGGGAAGACTCATCCGCGACCGCCTGCAGGCAGCCCGAGCCGAGGAAGCACATCCGCGAGAAGCCTTGATCTGCCAGGGTCTCCGACACCGTGGCCACCTGCGGCAACACCCGCGCTCCGGCATCGGCCAGTGCTGCGACATTCCGCGCATAAAGCTCAGTATCGGTGACAAATCCCAGGAAGATGCCGGCCAGCACCATGTTCGTGAACGAGCTGGTCATAGCCAAGCCACGATCGTTGACCCGCGCATCCAGTTCCACCGTGAAGACGCCGGGGAACTTCGCCATTGCCCCCTGCGCATTGCAGGTGATGACCAGATGCCGCACCTGGCGGCCATAGCGCTCGAGCGCCTGCGCCAGCACCGCCACGCCCTCTGAGCTCTCGCCCGAACGCGAAAACGAAACAAACAGGTACCGCCGCTCCGGCAGCACAAAATCGTCAAAATTGGTCAGCAGCTCTGTGCTCGGAACCGCCTGCACTTCGCAGCCCCACCGCTGCCGCAGCACACGGCTCACCGCGCGCCCGATATAGTCCGAGGTTCCGGCGCCGACCAGGATCACCACCGGCGCAGCCGCTCCCAGCTCCACGCGCAGCACCTCCGTCAGGAAGGCCTCGAGTTCGGACCGGAGGCCGATCAGCCTTTCGGCCGTCTCCCTCCAGGTTTCGGGTTGCTGCGCAATTTCTCCGGGGGTATCGCGAAGCCCACGGGCCTCGCGCTCTGCTTCAGGAAGCGCTAAGAGTGCGGAAATAGGGTCCGGCAAATCATTGGTCCTTTCACAAGGCTTTCACCAGACCCGTTTTACACCCGCTTTCGCATCGTAATCAATCGAAATCAAAGGAAATCGGAAAATACTTCTCCGATTTCACTAAAATTTCGCCTCAGCGCACCTTCCATTTGCTGGAAAGCGCTGCCAGTTTCTCGTTCATGGAGAGCGGTTTCGCCGGTTCGGCCTTCGCCGCCGGCTTGCCGCCACCTTTCTTCGGTTGCGGAGCCGAGGGCGCCAGCAGGGCTTTGATCGAAAGCGAAATGCGCTTGGTCTTTGCATCCGCGCTCATCACCTTCACCTTGACGATCTGCCCGGCTTTCACCGCCTCGGATGGCTCCTTGATGAACTTGTTCGAGAGCTCGCTGATGTGCACCAGGCCATCCTGGTGCACACCGATATCGACGAACGCGCCGAACTTGGTCACGTTGGTCACGATGCCCTCGAGCACCATGCCATCGCGCAGATCGCTGATCTCGTGCACCTCATCGTGGAAGCTGGGCGCGACGAACTTGTCGCGCGGATCGCGACCCGGCTTGCGCAGCTCTTCGAGGATGTCATTCAGCGTGAAGACGCCTGCAGTCAGCTGGCTGCGGTCGACCTTCTCCAGCAGCTCCGGCTTCTTAATGATCTCTTCCACCGAAGTTCCGAGCATGGTCGAAATCTGCTCGACCACCGGGTACGACTCCGGGTGCACCGCTGTCATATCCAGCGGCTGCTCGCCGCCGCGGATGCGCAGAAAGCCCGCGGCCTGCTCGAAGGTCTTCGGGCCGACTCCGGCTACATCGCGCAGTTGCGCACGCGAACGGAAGCGTCCGTTCAGGTCACGATACTGCACGATGTTGATGGCCGTGCGCTCGGTGACGCCGGCCACGTAGCGCAGCAGCGTCCACGAAGCAGTGTTCAGGTCGACGCCCACGCGGTTCACGCAGCTCTCGACGACTTTCTCGAGCGAGTCGTTCAACTGGCGCTGGTCCACGTCATGCTGATACTGCCCCACACCAATGGACTTCGGATCGACCTTCACCAGCTCGGACAGCGGATCCTGCAAACGGCGAGCAATCGAGATTGCCCCGCGCACCGTGAGGTCGAGATCGGGGAACTCCTGCCGTGCGATATCGGAAGCCGAATACACGCTCGCGCCCGATTCGCTCACCGTGACCGAGAAGATGTTCTCGAGCTGCTTCTCACGCAGGAAGCTGCGCACGAACGAGTCGGTCTCGCGCGAAGCCGTGCCGTTGCCGATGGCGATGGCCCTCACCGGGTGCTGCTGCATCAGCCGCGCCAGCTTCTCGCCTGCTTCGGCAATGCCGTGCTTCGAGGTATGCGGATAGATCACGTCATGCGCGAGCATCTTGCCTGTCTCGTCCACCACGGCGATCTTGCAGCCCGTGCGCAAGCCCGGGTCAATGCCCAGCACGGCGATGGGTCCAGCAGGCGGTGAGAGCAGCAGGTTGAAGAGGTTGTCGCGGAAGACGCCGATGGCGTCGAGGTCCGAGCGCTGCTTCAGCTCGAGGCGAATCTCCGCCTGGATCGAGGAGTTCAGCAGCCGCGTCCATGCATCTTCAATCGCAAGCTCGATCTGCCGCGTCCAGTCGCCCTGCTGCGCCTTCAGCACATGCGAGCGCATCAGGCCCAGCGGCCGCTCGGCTTCGAGCTCGATGAGGAAGTACAGCACGTTCTCGCTCTCGCCGCGCCGGATGGCGAGCATGCGGTGCGACGGAATCATCTTCGCCGCCTCGCGATACTCGTAATACATCTTGAACTTTTCCTGCTCGTCCTTGGCGTCGGGAGCCTTCTTACTCACCACCACGCCCTCGTCGAACATGAGCTGCCGCAGCGCCTTGCGCAGCTCGGCGACTTCGGTGATCCACTCGGCCACGATGTGCCGCGCGCCCTCAAGCGCCTCGTTCGCATCCGCCACACCCAGCTCGGCGTTGATATACGCAGGCAGCTGTTCGTCGAGTGACTGCGTGCCCGGCTCCTGCGCCCACAGATACTGCGCCAGCGGCTCCAGACCCTTCTCGCGCGCTACGGTCGCCTTGGTACGGCGCTTGGGCTTGTAGGGCAGATACAGATCTTCGAGCTCGCTCTTTTCGAGCACCTTTTCGATGCGGGCCTTCAGCTCATCGGTGAGCTTGCCCTGCTCGGCAATCGAAGAAAGCACGGTCTCGCGCCGGTCTTCGAGCTCGCGGAAGTAGGCCAGCTTCTCTTCGATATTGCGAATCTGCACCTCGTCGAGATTGCCTGTCTGCTCCTTGCGATAACGCGCGATAAACGGCACTGTGCCGCCCGCATCGAGCAGTTCGATGACGGAAACAACGCTGCGCAACGGCAGCTCGAGAAGGTTCGCAATGTGTGTGAGAACTTCAGGGGAGAGATTCTTCGGGTCGCTCATGAACGTCTGCATTCATGCTAAACGCGCCCCGTGAGGAAATGTAATGGAGCCGTAAATGTAAAGGTGGCCCACCCAAGCTGGTTTTGCTTGGGTGGGGAAGAAACAAACTAGGCCTCGACCACATTGAAACCGCTCACCACCACCTTCGCCGCCTCACCACGCGTGTCCGCGTGCTTCAGCTCGATGGTAACCGTGTGCTTCTCACCCGGCATCAGAGCGATATAGTTATCGCTGTAGATCGCCGGCAGAATACGGTCGCCGCTGCGCTCGCGCACCGCCTTGAGCCGCACCATCAGCGCCGGAATCTGCGACGTGTTCTCCAGCTCCGTCGTCAGCGTCCACACCTCGCCCTGCTGCACGGTCTTCGTGGTCGCTCGCACCTGGGCCTTCGCCAGCTGCCGGATGGCGCGGTAATCGCCTTCGTTGATTGCACGCAGATAGAAGTTGCTCGAGACTTCTTTACCGCTCTGCGTGAGCGAAAGCCGCAGGAAGTGCACCGACGTCAGCCCGTCGATCGCGGGAATCTCGATCGGTGTCTCCGTGCTGTCTTCCGCGCTCGAGAGCGATGCCGTCTTCGACCACTTCTGGGCGCCATCGAGGTTCACGATCTCGGCCTGCGCCGTCAGCCCGCTCTGGCTGCCGCCGCTGTAGTTCACCACCTCGATCTTGCCCGTCGTGCGATTCCACTGGATGTGCAGCGGCTCCGAGCCCTTCTTCGCACCGAAGTACGCGGCCGTCGGCTCGAAATAGTAGTCGTAGGTCTGCCACACAAACGACGGCCAGCAGGGATGGCTCATCCACAGCAGCACGCCCATACGGTACTTGCTCTGCGCCTCGAACATGGCGCGATGGCCTTCGTAGTTCACGAACTGAGCCAGCTCGACCCACTGCTCGCCCGACTGCGCGCCACCGTAGCTGTCTTCAATGATGCGCAGGAACGAGCTGCCACCCTGCGCGCCGGTCTGCGAAAAATCATGCAGGCCCCAGTCGAGCCCCTGCGGCCAGATTGCCTTCTCCGGCATCATCGCGCGCACGCTCTCGATCGGCGGGATATTCGGCATGCCGATCTCGCTGTGCATGCGGCTGTCCGCCATGTCGAAATACACCGCCGTGGGCAGCGCGTTGTACGGCCCATGCCCGCTCACCACGTCGTCGGCCGAGCTGCCGATGTAGTGAATGTCCGGATGCAGTTCCGCGAGCAGCTTGCGAATGCCCGCGTCGAGCACCGGCGGCGGATAGCCCTCATTGCGTCCGCAATAGAGGCCGATCGAAGCGTGGCTGCGGATGCGCAGGATGTAGTCGCGCGCATTCTTGAGGAAGAGCGCGTTGTCGTCGGGGATCGGACCATCCCACGGATTCGCCAGCCAGAAGTCCTGCCACACTACGATGCCGTGACGATCGCATGCCTCCCAAAATGCCTTGTCGCCGATCTGCCCCACCCAGTTGCGCACCATGGTGAAGTTCATCTCGCGGTGATAGCGCAGGGCCGCGTCATACTCGCGCGCGCGATAGCGCAGCATCGATTCGCCGAAGCCCCAGTTGCCACCACGCGCAACGAACCTTCGACCATTGATCCAAAGTCTGAGTTTGCCGCCCTCTTCACTGAAGGTCATCTGACGAATGCCGGCCTTGAACTTCTTCGAGTCGGTGACCTTGTGATCACGGCCTTCAAAATTCAGCTCGACATCGTAGAGGTGCGGCTCGCCATAGCCCGCCGGCCACCACAGCTCCGGCTTGTCGATGCGCAGCTCCGGGTGCGTCGTCGTGTCCAGGCGGATCGCTTTCCGTTCCGAGGCTGCCAGGTCCACGTGCTGGGCAAACTTCACCGCGCCGAATGTGCCCTTGAGCGTGCCGGTCACCGGTTTCGCGCTGTGATTCCACAGCTCCACTTCGATCTTCACATCCGCATGCGAAGTATCGGGCAGCGGGAGGGTCGAAACCACTAGCGGATTCTCAACTGTCACCGATCCGGTTACAGATAGATAGACATCGCCCCAGATGCCGCTGTTGCGCCCGCGAATCGTCGGAATCCAGTCCCAGCCGATCGACGCATGATAGGTCGGATTGTCGCGCCCCAGCGCTCCACCGTTGCGGCTCGGATTCTCCCAGGTCTTCTGCTTGCAGGCGCCCGGTGTCGCGTTCTTTTCCACCTTCACTGCCAGCGCATTCGCCTGCCCCGGCTTCAGCTTGCCGGTCACATCGAACTGCCCACGCATGAAGCCGCCTTCAATCCGGCCCAGCTTCTCGCCGTTCAGGTAGACATCGGCCTTCCAGTTGATACCGTCGAAGTTCAGCCATGTCGTCTGCCCGTGCGCTACAACCGGTGCGGTGAACTCGGTGCGATGCCAGAAGTCGGAATAGAAATATGAATCTGAAATATGTAACTGATTCTGACCGAAATTCGGATCGGGGATCGCGCCCGCATTCAGATACGAAGTCAGCACCGTACCCGGCACCGTTGCGACCACCCAGCTCTCGTCCTTATAACCGGCCGTCGCAAGCGCTTCGCCGGTTGCAGAGCCTGTCGCCGAAATGCGTTCTACGCGCCATGCTCCACCGGCCAAATTAAGACTGCCATCCGGCGTTGGCTGCTGCGCAGCCTTCGGCTTCGCCACTAAGCCGCCGCGCCCGTACACCTCGATCTCGCTCAGCAGATATCCCTGCGCCGAGGTTGGCTGCGTCATCAGCACGCGCACGTAGCGCGCACGCTCGGGCGAAGGCAGATGAATATCATCGACCTGGTTCGTACTTGCTGCCAGAGATTGCAGGTCGCGCCATGACTCTGCGTCATCCGAAAGCTGAATTTTTCCCTCAGCCGCACGCGCAACCCAGTAGAGCGCAATGCGATCGAACTCGCAGCGTGCTCCCAGGTCCACGTACACCCACTCTTCGCCCGAGCCCGCACTCATCCACGCGCTGGTAAAGCTGTAGGGGCCACCGACCTGGACGCGCTCGCTGCCATGCCAGAACTCGATCTGCCCCATCTGCCACTGCGCGCCCTCTTCGCCCTGCGCAAGCGAACACTTCACCTCGTAGTAGCGGCTGCGATAAGCCTGCTTCAGCGGAATCTCGGGATAAAAAAGATTTGTCCCGCGCGACATATCCGGCGGATACGGTGCGGGGGAGGCCGGGTCCGGTCCCTCCAGGCTCGCCGCTTCCGTCCAGGTACGTCCGTCGTCCGAGACAGAGATAGTCAGCCGGATGGCCGATGCCGGAACATGCTTCGGCATCACGAGAAAGACTTTGAGCTTGTCGATCTCCGGCAGATCGTCGCCGCCCAGCATCACCTGCACCGAGGGCGATGCTCCCTTTAGTTCCTGCGGGCTCGCCTCGTAATGGTTCAGCAGCGTCTCGCGATCGGGCTTCGGCAGCTCGCCCTGGCGATTCATCGAGACCGCGACCCAGCTCGGCAGCCGCGTGTCCTTCACTCCGTCGGTCACCAGCTGTGCCGTCAGATTATAGTCATATGCGCTCGAGTGATACGCTGGCCGCCGCAGCGCCAGATTGCGATAGGTGGTCGCGTCGATCACCAGCTCCGGCGCAAAGTTCTCCTCCGCCGCGCCCGGATACAGCCCGATGCCACGCGTAAAGCCTGCTCCCGCAGGCGCAGCCGCCGCATCAGTAAAGCCCGCAGGAGCATCCGCAACAGCAGAAGAAGTCTCGGCAGAGGCATGGGCGGCAGGCATGGCCATGCCTGCGCCCGCAATCAGGGTGCTCTTCAAAAAAACGCGTCGTGAGGTGGACATCGAACCCTTTCGTCTGGCTCTATCAACTGGCCGTGCCCTCTCATGGCTGCGAGTAAATCGCATAAGCGTCATCGCATAACCAGGGCACAGGGTCCACACTACCGCCGAACCTCACACGGCATCAAGTCAGGAAGAGCAGAAATGGTGGTTCAGCCTCACAAGTTGAGAAGCCGGACAGTAGAGCGCTACGGTATGCGCGTGGCCGTGACTTCGAACTCCATCTTTCCCTTGTTTTCCAGATTGTCGGACGAGAAGAGTTGCATCGGCTTACCGAGAGGCAGAACCGCATTCGTCTCCCATTTGTTCTGGCGGACGACGGGAGTGCCTGGCGTAGCGCTGCTTCCAGATGCTTCGGCCAGGCTACTGACCTCGACACCAATCCTGATCGATACACCGGTTGGCGTCTCCTGCGTGTTTGAGCAATCGATGCTCACTCCCAGATCCAGGTACTGAATACCATTTGTGCCCGTCTGGATCGGGACTTTCGTTCCTGAGCGGACTGTGGAGTTCCGATGATCGCCGGACAAGACTACGTGATAGTTACGGCTATTGGCCACTTTCCCTTCCGCATTGATTTCTTTCACAAGAAAATCCAGCGCATAGTCGTGAGCATCCGCCTTGACGGTGCTCTGTGCATCCTGCGCATGCGCTGTTGCGCATGCACCCCAACACAGCATCCCCAACACCAGCACACCTGACCATCCCCACTTCCTCATTACTGCCTCCTGTTTATTTATTCTCGTCCGTGTCGGACGGGTTCAATGGTGGAATTCGAATCGCCGCAATCATCACCGGCTTAACGTTTAAAGGTTCAATCGGCTTATGCTCCGGCATGGTCATAGCCTGCTGTGCCTGCTGCGGATTGCGCTGTGCCATCGCTGCCAGCGCCTGCTCCTCTGGAGACAACGGCGTAGGTGTAGGAAATACATCCAGCTTCGGCAGCGGCTCGGAAACTGGATTCGCGATTCGCTCGGTTTGCAAACTCACGTGCCGAATCGCAGGATGCGACGCCTGCGGAAACTCCACTTGTGCCTGCATGGCGCCAGGAGAAGCAGCTCGCGTCTCGTGCCGATCGGAAACTTTCTCCGGCGCGCTCATGGCCAGACCTTTTACATCCACACGCTGCCGCGACAGCAGCAACACCGCTGCCATGACCAGGACGGCTGCCACCGGCAGAGCCCACAGCGGCCATGCGATCCTGCGTCCGGACTTCTTTTCCAATAACACCTGCGCCCGCACCGCAGCCATGGTGCGCGATTTCACTCCAGCGACGGCCTCATCCTCATACTCGACCAGCACATAGGTCTCGAGCGCCGCATCGAGCAGAGAATCCAGTTCGTCGTCTGCCCTATCGCGCATAGCGTCCCTCCTTTTCCCGCCCCATGGTTGCCGCCATCTTCTGTTTCAGCATCTGCCGGGCCCGCATCAGCCGCGTACGCACCGTGCCCTCCGGAACCTCCAGCACCTCGGCCATCTCACGGGAATTCATCTCCTCCACCGCAGAGAGCGCCAGAACCTGCCGAAACTCCTCCGGCAAGGCATCGATCATCCTATGCACTGCGGCCACGGCGCTTGCGTCTGCGACTCTCTGCTCGGGCGATAACTCCATCGAAACCGGCTCCCATGCTGCCTCGTCGCTGCTCAGGCTTTCCATCCGCGTTCGCGCCGGCAGCCGATCCGCCTGGAGGTGATCGAGCGCCACCCGCCACACCGTCCTGGCCAGAAACGCGCGCTCATTCTTCATGCCCTGCCACGTCCGGTTGCGATAGAGCTTGAGAAACATCTCCTGCGCCGCATCCTCGGCGTCCTGCCGATGGCGCAGCACCGCATAGGCTACGCGCACCACAAACCGCGCATGCCGCGACACCATCGCCTCGAACTCCGCCTCCTCTACCGCGTTCAAAGCCTCAGGCTCCCCACTCCCTGCCGCCGTGTTCCGTATCGCATGCCTTCACTCGCGAGGACGGCAGAATGGAGCAAAGTGTTCATTTTTCTTCACACCGTTTTCTGCAATTTCTTCGGGCTTTGTGTGTTTGAGCAAAATCCCGGCCCAGACAGCCATTCTGATGAATTCTTCATCCAATGGATAAGACTTAATTTCATTGCTTCTCGCGGCGCCACAGCAGCGTCGCCTCCACTACGGCCAGCAATCCATTCAGCAGGTGGCTGCCACGGACGGTTCGCATCCGCGCCCTCCGGTTTGCGCGCCCCGGAAAGATAGAGAGCATGTCCAATCGCAAGACACTGCAGCGGCTCATGCACAGGGAGCTTCAGGGGGTAAAGTTCCTCGTCGTCTCCAACCGCGAGCCCTATGTACATAGCTGGAAAGGAGAGGAGATGGTTGCCAGCCGCCCTGCTGGCGGATTGGCTCTGGCGCTCGACCCTGTGTTGCAGGCCGCGAACGGCACCTGGATCGCTCAGGGCACGGGCGATGCGGATCGTGAATCTGTCGATGAGCACGATCACGTTGCTGTCCCGCCCGACAATCCCACCTACACGCTGCGCCGCGTCTGGATCGACGAGCAGCTCCAGCGTGAGTTCTACAACGGCATGGCCAACGAAGGACTCTGGCCGCTCTGCCATGCCTCTTTTGTGCGCCCCACCTTCCGTCCGCGCGACTGGGAGAGCTATCGCCGCGCCAACCAGATCTTTGCCGACGCCATCCTCGAAGAGGCCGGTGATGAAGCTGCCTTTGTCTTCATCCAGGACTATCACTTCGCGCTGCTTCCGCGCATGCTCAAGGAGCGCAACCCCAAACTGATCGTCGCGCAGTTCTGGCATATTCCATGGCCCAATGCCGAAGCCTTCCGCGCCTTCCCCTGGAAGGAGGAGATTCTCGACGGCCTGCTGGGGAACGATCTCTTCGGTTTCCAGCTCCGCTATCACTGCACAAATTTCCTCGAGACCATTGACCGGAATATCGAAGCCATCGTCAATAACGAGCAGTCCAACGTGCAGCGCGGCGGCCACGAAACCCTGGTGCGTCCCTTCCCCATCAGCATCGACTTCGACGCGCACGTACGCACCGCTTTCGGCCCGGAAGTCCAGGCAGACATGGAGGAGTGGCGCAGGCAGCTGAACCTCGACAGCTCAGGCATAGAATTTCTCGGCATCGGCATCGACCGCATCGATTACACCAAGGGCATTCCCGATCGCCTGCATGGCTTCGACTACTTCCTCGAACAGCACCCCGAGTACAGGGGCCGCATTCAGTTTGTGCAGATCGGCGTGCCCAGCCGCATGCAGATCGAGCAGTACCAGGCGGTCAGCGAAGAAGTGGAAAAGCTGGTCGACACCATCAACACCCGGTGGGCCACCGGCTCATGGAAGCCGGTTATCTTCCTCAAGCAATACTTCACGCCGCGCCAGCTGATCGCGCTCCATCGCCTTGCCCATTTCTGCGTCGTCACCTCGCTGCATGACGGCATGAACCTGGTCGCCAAGGAGTATGTCGCCAGCCGCTTCGATGAGGACGGGGTGCTCATTCTCAGCCGCTTTACCGGCGCCGCCCGCGAACTCTCCGACGCGCTGCTGGTCAACCCTTTCGCGATCGGCGAAATCGCCGAAGCCATCGCCCAGGCCGTCCATATGAAGCAGGAGGAGCGGCGCAAACGCATGCGGCGCATGCGCCGCGAGGTGGAAGAAAACAATATCTACCACTGGGCCGCGAATATCCTCTCGCAGCTGCTTCGCTTTGAGATTCCATCCACGCAATCAGAAGACGAAGAGGAAATAGAATGACTACGCCCCTCGCCACCTATCTCCCGCAGCTGCGCGATGCCGTCGCATCCTCATCCCGAGTGGTGTTGCTGCTCGACTTCGATGGCACGCTCGCACCGCTCGTCCAGCGGCCTGAGCTTGCTGCCCTGCCTCAGCCCACGCGTGCCGCTCTTACTGCACTCCAGAGCTCGCCGCGAGTGACGCTGGCCTTCATCAGCGGACGCGCTCTCGCGGACCTGCGCTCGCGTGTCGGTCTCAACGCCATTTATGCCGGCAATCACGGTCTCGAAATCGAAGGCCCCGGACTGGATTTTCATGGTGTGGACCTCATCCAATCCACCGAGGTGCTTCGCGCGGTCAGCGCGAAGCTTGCCGAGAAGCTGCACGCGATCCCCGGGGCGCAGGTGGAAGACAAGCAGTCGAGCCTCAGCGTTCACTATCGCAATGTCGATCCGTCGCTCGCTCCGCGCGTCAAACAGATCACCCAATCTGTCACAGCGTCGTATACAAATTTCGTCGTCCTGCACGAAGGCAAACTGGTGATCGAAGTCCGGCCACGGGTCGACTGGCATAAGGGCAAAGCTGCCGAGTGGATACTCCAGCAGATCGCGTCCCCGGCGCCACTCATCATCGCGATGGGCGATGACCGCACCGACGAAGACATCTTCCGCTCCGTGCCCGATTCCATTTCCATCAAGGTCGGCGAAGGTCCGACTTCCGCGCGCTTCCGGGTCGGCGATCCCGGCGAAGTCGGACGAGTGCTCGAACTCATTCGAGAAGCGGTTTCCTGCCGCGCAACAGTCTGAGACTGACCCTGGGACTTCGCGATTGTTTTGCTGCTCTACCTGTGCCATCATCCGCACTAGCCCTGCACATGGAGAGCCCTTTGCACCGTAGACGATGGCGTTGTCCCCTGGCCGGAACATTTCTTCTTGTACTTCTGCCCGCATTTTCACCTGCCCAGCCTATTTCCACCCCGGAGCTCACACGTTTGCGGCACGAAGCCGCGCAGGTCACCATCCGCCGCGATGACTGGGGCATTGCTCACGTCTCCGGCCAGACTGACGCCGATGCTGTCTTCGGCATGATCTACGCACAGGCCGAAGACGACTTTCCCCGCATCGAACGCAACTACCTCGTCTCTCTCGGACGCCTCTCCGAAGCAGAAGGCGAGAAAGCTATGTGGGAGGATCTCCGTCAGCAGCTGTTCATCGATCCCACTGAGCTTCAGCGCCTTTACACACAGAGCCCGGCATGGCTGCAGAAGCTGATGAACGCGTGGGCCGATGGCCTCAACTACTACCTCGCCACGCATCCCGATGTACACCCCGCGGTCATCCATCATTTCGAGCCATGGATGGCGCTCTCCTTCACCGAGGGCAGCATCGGCGGCGATATCGAGCGCGTGAACCTCAAAGCACTTTCGGCTTTCTACACGCAGGCCCACGAAGCCGTTTCAGCCTCCACGCAGCCTCCGCATCCACCCACGCCACGCGAGCTGGCCATGCTCGCCGATCCGGATCGCTTCGATCCCGACAAGCTCGAGACCGAGCC
This sequence comes from Silvibacterium dinghuense, assembly GCF_004123295.1. Classification (NCBI taxonomy): domain Bacteria; kingdom Pseudomonadati; phylum Acidobacteriota; class Terriglobia; order Terriglobales; family Acidobacteriaceae; genus Silvibacterium; species Silvibacterium dinghuense. Next base: position 261,004 of record NZ_SDMK01000003.1, read on the forward strand.
GCAGGGCTCAAACGGCATTGTGATCGCGGCCTCGCATACCGTCGATCATCACCCGCTGCTGCTCATCAACCCGCATACGTCCTTTTTCTTCCGTTCCGAGTTACAAATGACGAGCGGTGAAGGCCTGAATGCCTACGGCGCCGTCACCTGGGGGCAATTCTTCATCTATCAGGGCTTCAACGACCGCGCCGGATGGATGCATACCTCGAGCGGTGTCGATGCCGTCGACGAATATGTAGAGACGGTCGCCGCTCGCAATGGGCACTGGTTCTATAAGTACGGCAACGAGTGGCGTCCCGTCACCGAGCGCACCTTCACACTGCGATACCCCAAGCCCTCCGGCATCACCACGCGCACCTTTACCGCCTATTTCACCTCGCATGGGCCCGTCATCCGCGCAGAAGGCGACCACTGGATCACCATCCAGCTCATGAATATCCCGATTGCTGCGCTCGAACAGTCGTACCTGCGCACCAAGGCCCGCACCTATGCGGAGTATTGGAAGACCATGGAGCTGCAGGCCAACTCCTCCAACAACACGCTCTTCGTCGATGCCGACGGCGACATCGCCTACTTCCACGGCAACTTCATTCCGCGCCGCGATCCACGCTTTGACTACACGCGCCCCGTCGACGGCAGCGATCCCTCCACGGACTGGCATGGCCTGCTCTCCGTCGAAGAGACGCCGCACCTGCTCAATCCGAAGAGCGGCTATCTCTTCAACGTAAACAACTGGCCGTGGACCGGAGCAGGCGCGAGCAGCCTGCGTGCGAGCGACTACCCTGCCTACGTCGAAATGGGTGGAGAAACCGCGCGCGGCCAGCATGCCATCCGCCTGCTCACCCACCACCCCGACTTCACGCTCGATTCCCTGCTCACACTCGCCTTCGACAGTTACCTGCCATGGTTCGACAAGCCCATACCCGCACTCGTCAAGGCATGGGATGCTCTGCCTGACGCCGATCCGCGCAAGGCGCAGCTTGCCGAGCAGGTAAACACGCTGCGCAACTGGGACCATCGCTGGGGCGTGGACTCCATCGCCACCTCGCTCGCCATCTTCTGGGGCACGGAGCTGCGCAGCACGCTTTCGCCGAAGATCAAGCCGGATGCACGCACCGCAGGCCTCGCCGTACAGGAATATGCGGCGACGCAGGCCACACCGGACGAACTGCTCAGCACACTCGCCGCAGCCTCGGCAAAACTCACCGCCAGCTTCGGCACCTGGAAGACCCCATGGGGGCAGATCAATCGCTTCCAGCGGCTCACGGGCGATATCCAGCAGCCCTTCAACGACGCAGCTCCGAGCATCCCCGTCGGCTTCACCTCGTCCGTGTGGGGCTCGCTCGCTGCCTTCGGCGCGCATGCCTATCCAGGAACCAAGAAATGGTACGGCACCGTCGGCAACAGCTTCGTCGCAGTGGTTGAATTCGGTCCCCGCATCCGCGCCCGCGCCATCACCGCCGGAGGTGAGAGCGGTCATCCATCCTCACCGCACTTCGACGACGAAGCGCAACGCTACGTCAGCGGCAATCTGCGAGAAGTCTACTTCTATCCCGATCAGCTCCAGGGCCACACGGAGCGCGTCTATCACCCGGGAGAATAACCTTCGTAAAAGAGAAAGGCAACGTCCTCGGACGCTGCCTTTTACTTGTCATCGCAAGAAATTTGTCCATTTATCCGAGCTGCGAAGAGATTTCGCTGAACTCCCACACGCCCTTCTTGTCGTGGATCCATTCCGCCGCGCGCACCGCGCCCTCGGCGAAGCCACGTCGCGAGAAGGCTTCGTGCTTCAGCTCGATCACATCGTTCTCCGAGCGAGCCTCGATCACGTGCAGACCGGAAGCATCGCCTTCGCGATGCGAGGTGATCTCGACCTCGAGCCCAGGCACAGCAGACTGCAGCGCCTGCTTGAGCGAGAGAGCCGTACCCGAAGGCGCATCCTTCTTGCTCACATGGTGCGTCTCGCTGATCGAGAAGCGGTAGTGCGGCACTGCCTTCGCCAGCTCCTTCGCCAGCCGCAGCGTTGCCTGCACCCCCACCGAGTAATTCGTGCCGTAGAGCAGCCCGGCATTCTTGCGTGCCGCCAAAGCGCGCATATCCTCGAGCTGGCTGTACCAGCCCGTGGTGCCCACCACCATGTGCGCACCGTTCGCCAGGCACGCGCGCATGTTCGGGATGACCGCCTGCGGAGTCGTGAAGTCAATCACCGCATCGAATTGTGCAAGGAATGGAGCCGTCAGCGCGCTTGCGTCGCGGTTCTCTTCCTCACCCAGCACGCGTACGCCATGGCCGCGCTCGTGCGCGATATCCGCCACCACGCGGCCCGTCTTGCCTCGCCCTAACACCAGAAACAGCATGTTTTCTACCTCTACGCCTTCACGGCCCTGGCCGCTTCCACGTCGAAGACTTCCGGATCGGGATCCGAGAAGAACGCCTTGTGCAGTGAGCGGATGGCTTCTTCCACGTCATCTTCTTCGATCATGAAACTCATGTTGATCTCGGATGCGCCCTGCGAAATCATGCGCACGTTCACATGCTTCACCGCGCCGAAAACCTGCGCGGCAATGCCGTTGTGTCCGCGGATATCTTCGCCCACCAGGCAGATCAGCGCCTTGCGGCCTTCATACTTCACGTCGGCCAGCTTGCTCAGATCGGCGGCGATGTCCGGCAGCTTTTCATTCGAGTCCACCGTCAGTGAGACCGAGACCTCAGAGGTCGAGACCATATCGACTGCACACTTGTGCTTGTCGAAGACATCGAAGATCGCCTTCAGATAGCCATGCGACATCAGCATGCGGCTCGCCACCACGTCGATAATTGTCAGCTTGCGCTTGGCGGCAATCGACTTGAAGGGGCTCTTGCAGTGCGGCGCGAGCGAGATGATGCGCGTGCCTTCGTTCTCCGGATTGCGCGAGTTCAGCACCAGCACCGGGATGTTCTTCTTCACCGCCGGAAGGATCGTCGCCGGATGCAGCACCTTCGCGCCGAAGTAGGCGAGTTCGGCTGCCTCTTCGAAGCTGATCGTCTTCACGCGCAGCGCCTCGGGCACAATGCGCGGATCGGTCGTCATGATGCCGTTCACATCGGTCCAGATTTCGATCGCGCCTGCGTCGATGCCGCCGCCGACGAGCGCCGCCGTAAAGTCCGAGCCGCCGCGGCCCAGCGTCGTGGTGATGATCTTGTCATCCTCGACCGCACCCGGCGCGACATAGGAGCCGATAAAACCACCCATCACCACCGTACGGCCTTCCGTCGCATGCGGCAGCACGTGCTCCTTGAGCCGCGCCTCGATCATGGCGTCGTTTGGAATCGCCTTGCCGTGCTGGTTGTCGGTGATGATGCACTTGCGCGCGTCCACGTGCACGCCGTTCAGGCCGCGCTGCGAGAAGGCTTCCGCAATCATGCGGCTCGAAAGACGCTCGCCCATCGAGACGATCATGTCGCTGATGCGCGGTGTCAACTCGCCAACAGCAGCCAGTCCGCGCAGCACTTCATCCAGGCCATCGAATTCAGCATCGATCGATGCGCTCAGAGCAACATTCGCCGGCTGCTCGACAAGCGCACAAGCGGTTTCCTTATGCCGGCTGCGCAGGCGAGCCGTGATCGCCAGCGCACCGCTGCGATCGCCGCGTCCTGCTGCTGCAGCGGCTGCCAGCAGCTGGTCGGTGACCTTGGCCATCGCCGAAACCACCACGATCGGCGTAAGACCCTTTTCGATGCGGCCACGGACGATGCCCGCGGTCCGGTTGATAGCGACTGCATCTTCGACGGACGTGCCGCCGAACTTCATCACGACCAGTTTGTTCATGCTGTGACAGCCGCCTGGTCAGAATTCTTCACGGGATCGAGCTTGCCGAGCGAAACCAGCAGCTCCGCATTCAGGAGCGCCGCACCGGCCGCGCCGCGAATCGTGTTGTGCGAGAGCACGGTGAACTTCCAGTCGAGCAGCGTGCACTCGCGCAGACGGCCCACCGTCGCCGCCATGCCGTTGCCGCGCATCTTGTCCAGGCGCGGCTGCGGACGATCCTCAAGCCCGACGAACTCGATCGGCTGCGCAGGAGCTGTCGGCAGATCGCGGCCGGCCAGCGGCTGGAACTCACGCCACGCCGCAAGAATCTCTTCCTTCGTCGCCTTGCGCGAAAGCTTCACGCTGACAGACTCCGTGTGGCCATCTTCCACCGGCACGCGGTTGCAGTGCGCGGTCATGCCGGCCGCGAGCGGCTTCACCAGCTTGCCGTCGCGCGAACCCAGCAGGCGTAGCGTCTCGGCCTGCATCTTCTCTTCTTCGTTCTTGATGTACGGCACCACGTTGCCGAGGATGTCCATCGAAGCCACGCCGGGATAGCCCGCGCCGCTGATGGCCTGCATGGTGCTGACGAAAATCGCGTCGATACCGAAACGCTCGACCAGCGGCTTCAGCACCAGCACCAGTCCAATGGCTGAACAGTTCGGGTTGGTCACGATGTAGCCGCCCGACTCCTTGCGCCATGTCTGGTTTTCAAGGATCGGCAGGTGGTCGGCGTTGACCTCGGGGATCACCAGCGGCACATCCTCGTGCATGCGGAAGGCGCTCGAGTTCGAAATCACCGCGCAGCCTGCGGCTGCGAAGGCCGGCTCCATCTCGCGTGCGATGTCGGTATCGAGAGCAGCGAAGATAATCCTGGGGGCATGGTCAGGAACCGCCGGAGAGACGGTCATGTTCGCGATGCGCTCGGGCAGCGCCGTGTCCAGCTTCCACTTGACTGCTTCGCCGTACTTCTTGCCACTCGAGCGATCGCTCGCCGCCAGCCACGCTACTTCAAACCAGGGATGATTTTCGAGGAGCTGGATAAACCGCTGGCCGACCATTCCGGTCGCGCCGAGAATTCCAATCTTCTGCCGCATGTCTTTCGATCTGCCTGCCTGACTCGTCAAGAGTTACACTGCCCGGCTTATCAAAGCTGGAGCACCGGGACTGAATCGTGTAGCAACAGTGTAACGTCTTCCCGCGCGGCCACGCACGCGCCAGATGACGCGAACGAGGCGCAGGCTACATCTGAGGGCTGGAATTATCCGTCGTGCCGGTGCTGCTCGAGCCTGAGCTGCTGCCTGAACCCGTACTGCTGCTGGAGCCCGAACTCGAGCTGCTGCCAAACAAGCTGCTACCCGAGCTGCTGCTGCCGAATGTTCCGGAACTCGTGGTGGATGTCCCCGTAGTGCTCAAGCCGCTCGCACTCGTCGACGCAGCGGCACCGCCATTCAGCAGCTGGTCCTCCAGCGGATCATAGACAAACTCCCACTGGTTATAGTGCTTCTGCTTCTTGTACTCCATGATCGAGGCACGCGTATCCGGAATCACCACGCCGACGATTGGACCGCCCCCGCTCAAACCGGAATCGCTGCTCGACGAGGACGACGCAAACATCGATCCGCTTGTACTACCCGTCGTTGTTCCTGTGGGAGAGCTGGAAGTAGACCCAAAGCTCGACGAGGAGCTGCCGAACGAACTGCCACTGTCCGTAGAAGAAGTGCTGCCAAACGAGCTGCCGCTGGTTGTCGAGGTGTTATTCGTCGAGCCGCTGCTGTCCGAAGAGCCGCTGCTATCCGTGCTCGACGTTGCCATCAACCCCGCGGTTGATCCGGCCATCGCGCTCACTCCTGCGGTGCCGGCCGCGCCGGCTGCCGTCAGCGGCTGCCCGAAGAGCCCTAGCGTCTGCACATGCACCTGCCCGAAATACACCGGTTTCCAGTCATCCTTGCCGGTCATGGGGTCTTTATAACGCTTGCGCAGGTAGCGGATATCGTTGGTGTTCATCAACTGATCGATGGACGTCGGATACGCGCCGAACTTCTTGTAGTACAGCTTGATCGCGCGCTTGTACTGCATGCCGCGATGCCACAGCTCCAGCTCCTTGTCGCGCTGGAGCTGTTTGGCCATCTTCGGCGCGGCCACGGCCAGCGCGATCAGCAGAATCGCCACCATGAAGATGACGAACAGCAGCACAATGCCTTCTTCGCCGCTGCCCTCGCGCTGTCGTCCGTGTTGGAAGGAAACTCTCATGCTGCTGTACCGCAAACCGGCGCCATCCGCCGCTAGTTCTGTATCCGGGGCAGGCTCTGCGTGTTGCTGTACGGGATATCCTCCACGCGCAGCGAAGTGGGCAGAATGCTCAGCACCTTGTAACGATGATCGACGACATCCCCTTCCAATGCGATGAACACATCGTCGCCGTGGAGCAGGAATGCCCTGCGTTTGCCCGACTTCGACTCCTCGTACCCGAAGAACTTGAGATCGATCGGAGGAGGAGGCGGAGGCCCGGTGGGCACCATGGCGGCAACCGGCCGGATCGGCGCCTTCACTGCCTCAATCGCCGGCGGCTCCGCGTTCATCGAGAAGATATTGCGCCCTTTACCCGCATATTCCAGCGACTCAGCCGCGGCCATCCATTCCGGATGGAGCGTCGGATCGAGCTTCGCCAGCGGCGACGAAAGCTTCGTAGCCTCGTGCTCACCGGAAGCCCGCCCCGTTCCTGCAGCAGCCGGCGCGCTCGTGCCCGCAGCTGGCGCCGGCGCCGGAGCAGGCGTGCTGCCGCCTACAAACGTCTGGAGAATCATGCGCACGGCCAGCACCAGCACCACCAGCCCCAGGCCCCCGGCGATGAAGACCTTCTTCCTGTCTTCCGCTCCCATCTTCAGAGCCATTACTGGTTGCCCCCTTCTCCGCCCGCGTCATTCGCGGCCTCGCCCTCATCGGACGACTGCGGTGGCTGATCGTTCGCGTTGGCCAGGAGATAGGCCGAGGCCCGCAGGCGCAGATTCACCAGCCCCCCCTGCTGACCGCTCAGCGCCACACCAGTAATGGTGAAGAAGACATGATTCTGGTCGCGCTCAAGATCGTTGATAAAGTGCACCAGCGCGGTGTACTCGCCGCTCAGGCTGGCATCGATGCGCACCTCGCGCAGCCCCTCGATCGCCGCGGTCTGCGTATAACCGGTGCGCGAAATATGCACCTGGTTCTTGATCGCCGGCGCATAGAATTCCACGAGCAGCGTCGAGTAGTTCGGTGCGATGCGCTTGTCGTAGAACTTCTGCGCATCGTCGCTCGACTGCTTCACCTTGGCCGGCAGCCCTTCAAGATGGCCCATCTGCGCCTTCAGCTGCACATAGTGGAGCTGTTCCTGCTGAAACGCCTCGGACTGCGTCTCGCCGGACTCATGCAGCGCGATGAAGGCCTTGGTTCCCACAAAGAGCACTATGCCCAGCAGAATCACCACTCCGGCAATGTGCAGGTTCAGCAGGGTAAAGAGTTTGCGCACGTTCTTCATCGCGCCCCCTGCTTTCCGGGCTTCGCAGCCCCGGCAATGCCCAGTGGATTCCCATGGGCATTGCTATGGACGGTCCCGTTGTGCGCCGCCGCTGCATGCGCCGGTCCGGTTTGAGAGGGCTGTCCGTTCTGAGTGGACTGCGCGGCCTTTTCCGCATCATGCTCTTCGCTCGCCGAGCCCTCGATCGGCCGATAGGCCGCCTGAATCTCGAAGTTCACCAGCGTCGAGGCGCTCACCGGCTGCATGGCCATGGCATTGGTATTGTTCTGTCCCGGAATCTGCGCCTGCGCCTCGGCCGTAATCCTCGGCGCCACGAAGTGCCGCGACTTCTCGAGATTCCGTACCAGTTCGATGGCCCGGTCGCGCGCGCCGCTCACACGCATGTGAATCGTCACCGAGCCGTCCTTCGCCACCTGCGGATCGATGCTCAGCACCTGCACACCCGTCGGCAGCACGGTCTCGAGATCGGTCATCGTAGCCGTCCAGGAGAAGGATTTGCGGCGGAAAAGTCCGTTGAGAAAGTCGGACTGTTTGAGCACGGCCGCGTTCTGCGGTTGCTGCATCATCGCCTGGTAGCTCTGCTGTTCCAGCTCTAGCTGGCGAACATGACGTTCGACGGCATCGACGCGCGCTGTCGCTGCGGCGGCTTCGCCTTCTTTCGCATGCAGCAGCCACCACAGCGGCAGCACCAGCAGCGCCAAGATCAGCATGATCACACGCAGCCGCTTCAGGATCGCCCGCAGGTCGACATACGGCTGGCTGGCAAGATTGAGTGAGATGCGCATCAGTTGGCCAACGCCCCCATGACCCCGGCTGCCAGTCCCGAGGGAATCGCCGTCAGCGCCCCATGCGGACCACGCAACAGGTCTTCAATCTGCAATCCGTACTCCTCCAGCACCTCGCTCAGATGCGGCCCCAGCGCCCGGCGGAACTCCTGCGCTCCGCCCGGCCCGGCATAGTGCAGCACCGTGGGCTTGTAGTGCAGCGTGTCTTCAAAATAGGCCAGCGAAACCGATACGGCCCGCGCCAGCTCATCGGCATGCCCTTCATCGCCCGGCGGCAGATCGAGCGAGCGATGCAGCAGCAGCTCGTCGCCATCGGTGATCACCGTGGTCAGGGTGTGGCCGTTGCGCGTCAGGATCAGCGAAGCCCCTTGCGCCGGAGCGGCCGCCACCGCGGCCAGCGTCGCCGGCAGCACCACGCCCGGCTCGTAGCCGGCCGCGCGCACCACCGCTTCGTATTCCGCGCGAATCGCCGACGGCATCACCGTCACCAGCACGCGCAACTGTCCATTGGCGGCACCGTGCACGCGCGGCAACACCTGGTAGCTCACCGCCGCGTCATCCACCTCAAAGGGCGCCAGCTTCTTCAACCGGAAGCGCACAATCGGCAGCGCCTCGGAGAGCTTCGAGGGCAGTGTTTCAAAATCCATCAGCAGCACACGCACCGCCGCATCCGGAATCACCAGTGTCAGCGGCTTCTCGCGACCCGCAACCTCATCCACGGCCTTGCGGATCGCCTGGGTCACACGCTGCGCGTCGGCCAGGTTCGCCTCGGCAATGCCCGGACGCACCACCTCTGCCGGCAGTGGCGCGAAGGCCGTCACCGAGCGCTCCGCGTCCACATGCCGTCCTGCGATGACGCCTTCCGGCGTAATCTCGCAGGCCAGCTGCGGCCGCTGGCTCGCCCGCGGCACAAAGAAATTGAAAGAAAAAGCCACTACCTTGCCGCTCCTGTATGCCCGGCCCGGCAATCACCGGCTTTGCCTGGCACCGTTCTGCTCTCCCCTGCGCACAACCCGCGAACGCGCACTACCGGAAAGCCTCGATAAAGGTTACCTTGTTGATCTCTTTGAGCGTCGTCCAGCCGCGCCGCACGCGGTCGATGGCCGATTCGCGCAGGAACTGCATGCCTTCCTGCTGGGCCATCCTGCGCACCTCGGAGGCTGGCTTCTTCTCGAGAATGATTTCGCGGATCGGATCGGTCAGGTCCAGCAGCTCGTGGATCGCTGTACGTCCGCGATACCCCGTGCCGCCGCACTCGATGCAGCCCGCACCCTCGCGGAAGTCGAAATCGCGCCACTCTTCGGGATTCAAACCGCTGTTGATCAGGATCTCATCGTCGTAGCGCACCGAACGCACGCAATCTTCGCAGATGGTACGCACCAGCCGCTGCGCCAGGATGCAGTTCAGCGCGGAGACGAAGTTGTAGGCCTCGACGCCCATATTCAGGAAGCGCCCCAGCACATCGACCACGTTGTTCGCGTGCACGGTGGTGAAGACCAGGTGACCGGTCAGAGCCGAGTTGATGGCAATCTGCGCCGTCTCCTGGTCGCGGATCTCACCGACAAGGATCTTGTCCGGGTCATGGCGCAGAATCGAACGCAGGCCGCGGGCGAAGGTCAGGCCCTTTTTCTCATTGACCGGAATCTGCGTGATGCCGCGGATCTGGTATTCGACCGGGTCTTCGATGGTGATGATCTTGTCTTCGTCGCTCTTGATCTCGTTGAGCGCGGCGTAGAGCGTCGTCGTCTTGCCCGAGCCGGTCGGCCCGGTGACCAGCACCATGCCGTAAGGCTCGCGGATATACCGCCGAAAGCGCCGCAGATCGTCTTCATGGAAGCCGACGACTTCGAGCGTAAGCTTCTTGAACTTCTCGCTCATCGACTCTTTGTCGAGCACGCGGAGCACGGCGTTTTCGCCATGCACCGTGGGCATGATCGAGACGCGGAAATCAATCAGGCGCCCCTTGTAGCGCACCCGGAAACGTCCGTCCTGCGGCACGCGGCGCTCGGCGATGTCGAGCTCGCTCATGACCTTGATACGGGAGAGGATCGTCGAATGGTGCTCGCGCGCAATCGGCGCCATGGCGAGCTGCAGCACGCCGTCGATGCGGTACTTCACGATCAGGGAGTCGTCATAGGTTTCGATATGAATATCGGAGGCGCGCCGCTCGAGCGCGGTGAAGATCGTCGTGTCGACCAGGCGGATGATCGGGCTGATGTCCTCTTCCGAGGTCAGCTTCTCGATCGAAATGTTCTCGTCCGGGTTCTCCTCGGCCGAGATCACATCGAAGGTAAGACCCTCCGACGCCTCATCCAGTACACGCTGCGACTGCTCGGTCTTCTTGAGCAGGTCCATGATCTGGGTCAGCGTGGCTACCCGCGTCACGATGCGTTGCCCCAGCAGGCCGCTGATCTCATCGAGCATCATCAGCCGGCTTGGATCGCTCACCGCGATCATCAGCCGGTTGCCATCCTGCTCCAGCGGCACAAAGTTGTAGCGGAACATCATGTCCACCGGCACGGTCTTGAACAGCTCGTGCTGGATCTTGAAGTTCTTCAGGTCGACGAATTCCGAGCGATAGCGCGCCGCCAGCGCCTGTGCCCGCGCTGTCTCGTCCTGCTCGGTGGGAAGCGTCAATACCGGTCCCTGTGCCATAAATCCTGCCCCTTCACTCCTGCCTGCTCTCACTCCGCCGGCGCTTGCCGCTGCGCGTGTCGCGAATCGTCCGCTGCGCTCGCCTTCGTGCCGGTTGCCGCTCGTCAGTGCTGGAGATTCGCCGCACTCCCCAGGGAGAATATCGGCAGATACAGCGCAATCAGAATAACGACGACCACCACACCCATCACAATCAGAATCGCCGGCTCGATCAGCGCCATCGCTGCCGTCAGCGCCGTCTGCACATCTTCTTCGAAAAATTCCGCCACCGAGTTGAGCATCTGCGGAAGCGCGCCGGTCGACTCGCCCACTTCGATCATCTCGATCGAGAGCGAGGGAAATACCCTGGTCGACGCCAGGCTCGTAGCCAGCCCGTTGCCCTCGCGGATGCTGCCTACCGAGGAAAAGACGGCTTTCGCAATCCGTTTGCTCGCAATCGAGCGGGCCGCCGTCTCAAGCGACGGCATCAGCGGCAGACCGCCCTGCAACAGCGTCGAAAGCGTACGCGAAAACAGCGCCACCTGATATTTGATCCAGATCGATCCAAAAACCGGCATCCCGATACGGATACCGTCGATCCTGTCCGCTCCCTTATCCGTCTTGCTCCAGCGGAAGAGCAGGAAGACAATCAGCGCCAGCGCCGGAATCACGTACAGAACATACTTCTGGGCATCGTTTCCGACCTTCAGCAGCAGCAGCGTCAGCCACGGCAGGTTCGTCCCCAGCTGGTCGTAGAGTGTCGCAAAGCGGGGCACCACGAAGGTGATCAGGAAGACGAAAAGCCCGAAGACCAGGCAGATCAGCAGCGCCGGGTAGATCAGCGAGGCTGTCAATTTCTTGCGGAAGCTCAGCGAAATCCGCTGAAAGGAGAGAAAGCGCCCCAGAACCTCTTCGAGGTTGCCGCTTCGCTCGCCGGCCAGCAGCGTCGTCGTGTACATCAGCGGAAAGCCGCCCTGCGCCTCGAAGGCCGCCGAGATCGACTCACCCGTGCGCACCCGCGCCGCCACATTCTGCAGCTGCCCGGCAAAGGCCGAGTTCTTCTGGCTCTTCGAGAGCATCTCGAGCGAGCCGAGGATCGGCAGACCCGCCTTGATGAGCGTCAGAAACTGTTGATTGAAAATGAGAAAGGTCTCGAGCTTGGCCTTCTTGCGGCCGCCCGTCAGGCCCTTGGCCTTGACCGAATAAACGTAATAGCCTGCCTGCGTAAACCGCTGGCGCAGCTCCTCGGCCGAGGCCGCCGACTGCACCTGCTCCTGCACACGGCCACGCTCATCGGCCAGCTTGATAACAAATTCTGCCATGAAGGACTATTTCAGGGTACCAGTTCCCGGATAGGGCCGGTCATGGGAATAGACGCGCTTCCCCTCCTGCCCGTTCGGCCGCATCCATCTTCTCAGAAGCTTATCGGCGCGTCCCCTTCCCGGCGTAAATCCCCGGCAGGACACCGCAGCTCAAAAGCTGGATCGCACAAAAAGACCCTATGGCTTCGGCGGAAGCACCCCCAGCTTCGCCATCCTGCCCTTCGGACCGACAATCCAGGGCAGGCTCAGAGCGTTCCAGTTCCCGTCGTCGAGTTTTGCCCAGGTCTTACCACCGTCATAACTGATGTCGGAGCCGTTCGTCCCCGCCGCAATCCATGCCTTCGCGTCCGCATCCCAGGCCACCGACGACCGGTATCCGTGCGGAGGCTTCACCGCCGCCGTCCAGGTCTTGCCGCCATCCGAGGTCCATGCCGCCGTGCCAACAGACTCATTCGGCTTCTGATAATCGCCGCCCACGGCGACACCGTGCAGAGCATCGGCGAAGGCGAGGGAGAAGATTCCGGCCGCATCTCCTTTACCCGCTAGAGGAACAGACAGGTGTTCAAAAGCCCCTGACGTCGCAGGCGAAGTATTTGCCGGTGCGTCCAGCACCGTACTTTCGAAATGAACCCCATGGTAGAGAACTCCACCTCCAGTGCCAAAAAGGAGCCGGTGGTTTGGCAGGATGACCAACGACGTATTGCTCGCCGCAAATGCGCCCTTGGCCTCGGGCGTAGCCTCAAGCCCCTGAGCCTTCGAGCGGCTCCAGCTCTGTCCGCCATCCACAGTCTTCATCACGACGAACCGCCCGCTCACCGGATCGCCGAGCAGAAATCCGGTCTTCCGATCCTGGAACACCAAGGCATCCCAGAACCCATCCTTATCCGGATTGGTCAGCTCCAGCGTCCAGTGCGAGCACCCATCCGTCGTCTTATAGACCCGCGACTGGTCTCCCGGTCCCGACGCCATCACCACGGCATTGTTCGCGTCCCAGGCCCAGATGCCGCGAAAATCCAGCTTCTCCGCACCCGGAGGCATGGCGCAGCTCTGCCACATGTAACCACTGTCCTCGGTCCGCAGCACCGTGCCGCCCGTGCCGCTGGCCCAGGCCACGCCGCCGCCCACCGCGTGAATCCCCCGCAGACTCGCCGTCGTCCCGCCGTTCTGCATCACCCAAGGGCCAGACTTCACATCCTGGGCCCTCACATTCTGAGCAAGGAACGGCAAGGCAGCGAATAGCGTAAGAGCAAGCAGACGGCAGGATCGGATCATGGCCCATCCTAACCCGCCTGCTTCCCTATCGAACGAACCCGGATGCCCCACGTCTCGCCTTTGAGACGAGGGAAGGCATCCCCCCAGAACAAGCACATCCTGCGAACCCACATCTCGAACAAAACGAGATATGGGGCACCCATATCTTTTTTGCGCGCTCCGCGAAACTTGGCGGTCTTTGCGCGAACCTGGATGCTGGCAGAGGTAAAGGCTCCTCTGCGGCGAATTCTGTCCGTCGTGGCTTACTTTCGGTTTTTCGGAGACCCACCCATGACCAACGGCTGGTCATGGGTGGGGCACCCGGTACAAAGATCAGGCCGGAGGCAGCCCGGTCACGATATGCACCCCTTGCGGCGGCACAAAGACAAAATCCGAATCCTTCACCGGGACATTCGCCGCCTCACCCGAAAAGCGGAAGCCGTTCACGATGCCGTCCGTCTCTTCCACGCGCAGCGCATGAATGGTGCCATCGGCAGCCGCGGTCACGGCAAAGGACGCAACCCGCTTTTCGAGACCCTTGGGCACGCCGGTCAGCGTCCAGGTGCCGTCGTCGTTCGTCCGCAGTGCGATGCCGTTCAGCTGTTTCATCAGTTGCGTATGGCCCAGCAGCAGGCTCAGCGGCGAGCGCATGTCATCCAGTTCCTTTGCCGGAACCTTCTGCGCCTCGTTTTGCCCCGGCGAGTAGAAATAGCCATCCTTGCCGTCGAGCACAAAGAGCTTGCCGTCGGGCTGCGAATAGGTCCAGCGCATCCGCCCTGGCTTCTTGAGCAGCAGAGCGCCCTCTTCCTTCCGGTTCATACCCATCCCCTCGTAGGTCTGGACAAAATGCACCTCGAGCGAGTGCAACCGGTTGTAATGCGCGTCGATCCGGCCGGCCAGCGTCTCGGCCGTCATCGCAGCGGAAGCCTGACCCACGGGCGCGGTTCCAGCCGAAAGGTTTTCAGCCGAAAGAGCCGTGCCGCTCAGCGGCACAAGCGCCAAAAGCAAAACGGCGGACCGCATCGGTCCGCCGTGATTGGAAAGATTTCTCACGCTTCCAGAGTAAACCCTGGCTGCGCCGCGCTGCTTACTGCAGGGCGACCGTGCAGTTCGTGCCGCCGGTCGGGTCCTTGCGCACCTCGCCCTGCTGGTCGATGCAGAAGCCGGAGTGACCGGTCTTGCCCACCGCCTGCGGCACCGCCGTCACTTCGTAGCCGGTGTACATATCCTGGTTGTTCACCGTGGTCTTGGTGGTGTTCACGATGGTGAAGGTATAGCCGCTCTTCTGCCCGCCGGTCAGATCGCCCTGCAGCAGCTGCGCCGAGGTCGCCGTGGGCGCGCCCGACTTCGGATCGCCGCCCAGCTCCTGCAGATTGCTGGCAAAGCCATTCTGCGGATAGGTGGTCTGGTACTGGATCTGCGCCTCGTAGATGGCGCGCAGCGACTGGATGGCCGAGGTCTCATTGGCCTGCATCTTCATGCCGGCAAAGTTCGGGATCGCGATCAGCATCAGGATCAGCATGATGCTGATGACGATCAGCAGCTCCATGAGCGTAAAGCCCGCTTCGGCGTCTGGAACAATGCCACGGCGCTTGCGGCGCGAGAGAAGGCTGAGAAGAACAAGTCGTGTCATGATCAATACCCTTCGATAATCCTGCGCAGCGGGCTTCGCCCAATCGCAACTCCGGCTCCGCCAAACGCAATCCTAAAGGATAAAAGACGCCGGAGGCCAGTTCCCCGCTCGAACAAGGGGATGGGGTGTAGAAAAAGCCCCGGGCGTCCACATCACAGAACAAGGCAAATATTCACTTCCCCTGTCCCCTGCACCCTCGCCGTCAACACACCAGCAGATCGCGCGTGAGCTTCAATCCGTCGAGACGTCCGAGCAGCGTCGCCGCTACCCGCTCCGGCTGGAAGAGCGTCTGCGCCATCTCCATCACCTGCTCGGCCGTGACATGCTCCACCTTGTCCAGGATCTCCTGCAGCCCGAAGAAGTAGTTAAAGTACATCTGCTGGCGGGCCAGGTTCGACATCCGCGACATCGAGCTCTCGAGCGACAGCAGAAGATTGCCCTTCAACTGATCTTTCGCCCTGCGAAGCTCATCGGCGCTCAGGGGCACCTGCTTCAGCTTGCCGAACTCCTCCATCACCAGCTTCACCACCTCGATCGCCTTCGACGACGAGGTTCCGGCATAGACGCACAGTGCGCCAGTATCGCGATACGGGCTCAAGTCGCTGTAAATCGCATAGGCCAGGCCGCGCTCCTCGCGCACCGTCTGGAAGAGGCGCGAACTCATGCCGCCGCCCAGCACCGTGTTCAGCACCAGCGTCACGTAGCGCTGCTCGTCGGCCACCGGCGGCGAAGGCACGCCGAGGCATAACTGCACCTGCTCCAGAGATTTCTTGTTGCGCAGATTGATCCGCGCCGCGGTCTTCGGCGGCTCTCCGCCGTTGACGCTCTGCCCGGCAGGCAGCGACTCAAACTTGCGTGTCACCCGCTCGACGAACTCGTCATGCTCGATGTTCCCGGCCGCCGAAAAGACCATGTTCCCACCGAGAAAGCGCGAATCGTAGTAGCCGAAGAGCGTGTCCCGCTCGAAGCTCTTTACTGTCTCCTTGGTGCCGAGGATCGGCTTGCCCAGCGGATGATCCTTCCAGAAATTCTGGGTGAAAATCTCGTGCACCAGGTAGTCCGGGTTGTCCTCGTCCATCTTGATCTCTTCGAGGATCACGCCGCGCTCGCGGTCAATCTCCTCGGGCGAGAAGACCGGGTTCAGCACCAGATCGCTCAGCACCTCGAGCGCCGTGGGCACGTGCTCGTCAAGCACCTTCATGTTGAAGCAGACCGTCTCCTTGCCGGTAAAGGCATCGAGGTTGCCGCCGATCGCGTCCACTTCGCGCGCAATCCGCTGCGCCGAGCGCGATTTGGTGCCCTTGAAGACCATGTGTTCCACAAAATGCGAAATGCCGTTTACCTCGGGCAGTTCATGCCGGGAGCCCGCGCCGATCCACACCCCCATGGCCACCGAGCGGATGTGGTTCATCTTTTCGGTCAGAATGGTGAGGCCATTGGGCAGAATCGTGCGGCGGATATTGCGTTCATTGCTCATTCAGTCTTTCGACCTTTCCTGGGAGGCCATACGTCACGGGAATTTTGGGGGGCCGTATCTTTCGGAGTTGCGCGGGTCAATATGCAGACAGGGAGCGCGCAGAATGCGCTATGCTGACACAGCGGAAACCGAAACAGCTGATGACGTCTGGCAGAAACAATCTCTATTCCATTTTAGACGCTCCGGAACCCCAGGCGATCCGACCTCTTTTTGGCCTTTCCCATCAGCAACTTACCGTCCTGTCGCAAGAGTTTTCACTGCCTGCGTACCGCGCCCGCCAGCTTTCCCAGGCCCTTTACCGCGACCGCGTGGACTCGCTCGAAGCCCTCACCACGCTGCCCCAGTCCGTCCGCGAGCAGATGCGCGCCGCCGGTTATGAAGTCGGCCGCCCGCGGATTGCCGAGACCTTCCGCTCCGTCGACGGCACCGAACGATACCTCATCGCCACCGCCGATGGCCAGACGGTCGAAACGGTCTGGATGCCCGAAGGCGATGACGGCGAAGCCGGCGACGGATCGGAAGCCGGAGAGGAAGAAGTTCTAACCATCGAGCAGGGAGGCCATCACGACGCGACCATCTGCGTCTCTTCGCAGATCGGCTGCGCGGTCAACTGCCAGTTCTGCCTGACGGCCAAGCTCGGCATCATCCGCAACCTCACGCCAGGCGAGATTGCCGGGCAGGTTGTCGCCGTCCTCGACCGCCACAAGGTCCGCATCGGCCGCGACCGTATCAATCTTGTGTTTATGGGCATGGGCGAGCCGTTTCTGAACTACGACGCCTTCATGGACGCTGTCCGCCTGCTGGTGAACGAAGTCGGCATCGCCGAATCGCGCATGACCGTCTCTACCTCCGGCATCGTCCCCGGCATCGAGCGCTTCGCCACCGAGCCGGTCCGGCCCAAGCTCGCCCTCTCGCTCAACGCCTCCAACGACGCGGTCCGCGAGCAGGTCATGCCCATCACCCGCAAATGGGATATCGCCGCACTCATGGACGCCATCCGCAAGGTGCCGCTGCGCCCCCGCGAACGCGTGACCTTCGAATATGTGCTGCTGGGCGGCGTCAACGATCAGCCGGAGCACGCCAGCGAGGTCATCCGCCTCGTCCGCCGCTGCGGCCTGCCGGCCAAGGTCAACCTCATTGCCTGGAACCCCGGCCCCGGCATCCCCTACACCATGCCCGCGCCCGCAAGCGTCGAACGATTCCAGCAGGCGCTCATCGCCGCCGGCATCCCCGCCTTCCTGCGCCGTCCCCGAGGACGCGACATCTACGCCGCCTGCGGCCAGCTCAAGCGCACCGTCGAAGCCTGAGAGCCTGTTATGAACTTTCCCGCAGCGGACGCTGGGCGCCAATTTTTTCGAGGTCGAGGAGCGAGTTGCGACGGATATCGGGTTATCTCCGAGCAGCGAGCGACGAAGAGATCGGGAAAATTGGCCCCAGCCCTGAAGGGTTGCGGGGAAAATCGGCCCATACTTCGTTGTCGGCCTCGCCTAGGAATAGCCTATGTCTTCGGCCTCCGCCTCGTCTGCGCCGATTTTCCCCAGCAACGCCGCTCGCGCGAAAGTTCATAACAGGCTCTATGCTCCTTTTTTCTGCAACTTGAAACGGTAGGTCAGCGCCAGGTATCCCAGCGTGATGGGCGAACCGTGGCCGTTGTTCGCCATCACCGCTCCTGGAGCAAAATGCGCCACACCAGCATTCATCACCACCGAAGAAGTCACGAGGTACTTCGCCGAGGCGTCGAATTCGCGCCCGATCCCGTCGCTCTTGAATCCACCCGTCGGCGGCTTTACCACCGTACTCGCCGATCCGCTGTAGACGCTGTCCTTGCCCGTCGCCGTCTGCAGAAACTCCCCCTGGATCAGGAGCGTCAGCCGTGAATCCGGCCGCAGGTCGAGGTTGATCCGCTCCTGCTGGATGTTCTGCCAGCCGAAGAGGTCCACCAGGCCGAAGGCATTGTGCGAACTCGGATAGAGCTGGTCGAAGGTGCTGACCCGCTCGGCATTGCGGTGCGTGTTGCCGGTCGCATAGTCGTATTCGAAGAGCAACCGCGGCGTCCAGGGCAGGTACTTCGCTGTCTCTCCGGCCTTGATATACCCCGCGCCTGCGTGGATCGAGTCATTCGCATAGCTGCCGCGCTCGAGCACGCCCTCGGCTACCACCTCGAAGCCCTCCGGCGCGTTCACCAGCACGCGCATCCCCGGCGCCGCCTCGGTTTCCGTGCCGTACCTGCCCTGCTGCCCCTTCACCCACGGCATCGCCTTCACGAAGACATACGGCTCGACCGTCGCATGCGGCACCACGCGGCCCAGCGATCCATACACCCCGTGAAAATTCAGCCCGCCCGCGTGCTCGTCGAAGGCCGTCGGATAAATCTTCACCACCGAAGCGCTGAAGACCGTCACCCGGTTAGCCTCGCCATACTGCGCGCTGAAGCCGTCGAAGGTGCGGCTCACATTTGTCCAGTCCGAAATGCCCACCAGCCGCTCGCCGCCAAAGCGCAGCTCCTGCCGTCCGGCCAGGATCGAGGCGTCATGCGCATGCACGGAGACATAGCACTGGCGCAGGTCGAAGTTGTCGCGCATATTAGAGGCCACATACTTGAGCGGCAGCCCCAGCGCATGCGAATCCATCGCCTGCGCATAGATCGTCATCCACGAAGCAGGCCGCGCCTCGATCCCCGGCCACACTCGCGTCAGCTCATACACCTGCCCGTTGCCCGAGACGTTGCTCACCGTCGTCTCGCCTTCGGTCCGTCCGCGCACCTGCATGTCGAGCGAGAGCCAGCCCGGCAGCAGCTTGGTCGGCACATTCTGCACCACGCCCGCCTTCTGCGGATAGTCCTTGTACTGCGCCGAGGCCAGCAGCGGCGCCATCGCCGCAAAACAGAACACCGCAACCGCCCGCACATTGTTTCTGAGTACATTTGCCGTCGTTCCCGGCCGGATAGCGGGCCGAACCGGAAAGACACCATGGCATGCAGAGAACATAGCAATCCTCGAAGACTGTCATTCGCCCGCGATTCCCCAGCAGCGCAGGATCGCCGGCACTGCCTCGTTCATCGACAGCCTTGAGGAAAATCTCGATGTTACGGATAGGAACTTCCCACGTTGGCCCATGCAAGCCCACAGTTGCTCGAGTGGAGAGGAAATCATCACCACAGAGGGCACAGAGGAATCCCTGCCACTGCGCTTCTTTTCAGCGCAAAGACGCAAAGAACGCAGAGCTCCGCAAAGAAGATGCAGCAAAGGAACCAGGGTGCCCCACATCTCGAGCCGTTCGAGATGCGGGTTCGCAGGATTCTTGCTTCGGGAGTTCGTGCTTTCCCACATCTCAAAATCGAGATGTGGGGCACCCATATCCGTCTCCACCGTGAATATCCCAATTCGCGACCAAAGGGAGCGGAGGCTGAAGGCAAAGGGCCTGGACGGCCAGTCCCGCGACCGAAGGGAGCGGACGGCGCGCAGCGCAATCGCCTGGACAGCCAGTCCCGCTCTGCGCGCAACAGTCAGCCCAGCGAGGGCCGTAGATGCAGTGCGCCGCTGCGCTCCGGTCCGCTCCTGGCCGGCATGGATAGCCGGGGAGGCGCGTCTGCGTCGATGCGAAAGCGGCTTACCAGCTCAAGCAGGCTCGAGGAGTGGTCGGAGAGTGTCGCGGCTGTCGCGGCCAGCTCTTCGGTCTGCGAGGAATTGGCCTGCATCACCTGGTCCATCTGCGTCATGGCGGTGCTCACCTGCTCCACGCCCACGCTCTGCTCCGAGCAGGCCACGGACATCTCGCTCACAATGCCGCACACCCGCTTCACCGAGGTGACAATCTGCTGCAGCGTCTCGCCCGAGCCGTTCACCAGCTCCGCGCCCCGCTCCACCTTGTGCACCGTGTCTCCAATCAGCCGCCGAATCTCCTTGGCCGCATCGGCGCTGCGCACCGCGAGGCTCCGCACCTCGGTCGCCACGACAGCAAAGCCCCGGCCCTGCTCGCCGGCACGCGCCGCCTCGACCGCCGCATTCACCGCCAGCAGGTTGGTCTGGAAGGAAATCTCGTCAATCGAGGCAATGATGCTGGCAATCTTCGCCGAGGCCGCATGAATCTCGTTCATCGCCGCCACGGCCTCCTGGACTACCTTCTGCCCAGACTCCGCCGTACCACCGGAGGTAGCCGAGAGCTGATTCGCTTCCCGCGCCTGGTCTGCGGTCTGCCGCACCGTCGCCGTGATCTCTTCGAGGCTCGCCGAGGTCTCCTCCAGGCTCGCCGCCTGCGTCTGTGCTCCGGATGCAATGGCATCGGCCGAGGCAGCCAGCTCCCGCGAGGCTGTATTCAGTCCCGAGGCCGCATCTGCGACACTGGTCAGCGTGGCGCGCAGGCTTTGCAGCGCCGCGTTCAGCTCCCGGGCCATTGCTCCCGTCTCGTCCTGGCTCTCCGCCGCGAGGCTCTGCGTCAGGTCGCCGCGCGCCACCTCCTTGAGCAATTCCACTGTCCGTCCCAGCGGCACGGAGAACAGCCGCCCAATCCAGACGCTCAGCCCCACTCCGGTCAGCATGCACAGCACAATCGCCGTCCACAGTACGTCACGCGTATTGCGATAGGTGGCTTCACTCTCCGCAGCAACCCGCTGTGCGCGCTGCTGCTTGGCCCGCGATGCCGCCGCCGAATCCGCATTGAGCGTCTTCGCCACTCCCTGCACCGC
This sequence comes from Silvibacterium dinghuense, assembly GCF_004123295.1. Classification (NCBI taxonomy): domain Bacteria; kingdom Pseudomonadati; phylum Acidobacteriota; class Terriglobia; order Terriglobales; family Acidobacteriaceae; genus Silvibacterium; species Silvibacterium dinghuense. Next base: position 282,094 of record NZ_SDMK01000003.1, read on the forward strand.
ATCGAGCGCCGCCGTTCCGCCTGCCTGGTCTCCGGCCTGCGCCCGCGTCAGCACCAGGCGGCAGAGCTCGACATACCCAGGCAACAGCCTCGCCATCTCGGCAATCTGCGCCGAACCATCCTCTCCCCTGAAGTCCGCGTCCAGCTTGGCCAGGCTCTGGCTGGTCTGCGTGGCCAGCTCGTCGAAAGCCCGGGCATCGTCAGCTACGCGCTTCCTGTCCTTGATAAAGATCAGCGCATCGCGCGTCAGGCGCGCCATGCCCAGCTTGGCCGCCGTCACGTTGTCCACCTGGGAGATCGCGTCCAGATCGCGCGTATAGGCGATCGAGACACGCTGATTCGCGTCACTGAGGCGGCTGAGCGCCAGCATCCCGGTCATCGCGTTCAGGACAATCACCAGCCCAAAGCTCAGCATCAGCTTGGGAAAAGCACGTAAATTGCGGAACCATTGCATGCGCGGCCCTCGACACTCGAAGTATTGAGCCGGCACCGAAAAGCTCTCCACGCGTATGTCCAGCTCTTCGGACTACATCGGCAAAGCCATCCACAACCTGAATTTTCGACCGAGAGATGCCACGCCAGCCGCCTCCCCTGCCCAAGAGAAACCGCTGCGCGATGAATGAAAAAGAAGCGAAGGAGTCAGCGGCGCTCGTCGCCGGGCACGTGCTGCTTCAGCCGCTCGATGACGAACTCCGGCACCAGGCCGTCCACCGATCCGCCCAGCTCGAAGACTTCCTTTACCAGCCGCGAACTCACGAAGGAGTACTTCGCATCCGGCATCAGGAAGATCGTCTCCAGCTCCGGCGAGAGGCGGCGGTTCATCAGGGCCATCTGCAGCTCGTATTCGTAGTCGCTGATCGCGCGGATGCCGCGCAAAACCGCGTGCGCCTGCTCCTGCCGGGCAAAATCCACCAGCAGCCCGTCGAAAGTGGCTACTGACACGTTGCCGAAGCCGGCCACTGCCTCGGTGAGCATCTCGACACGCTCGGAGACGGTGAACAGCGGGTTCTTGTGCGAGTTCCTCAGGATGGCAACCACGAGATGATCGAAGATCTTCGATCCCCGCGCAATCAGGTCCAGATGCCCGTTCGTCACCGGATCAAAGCTGCCCGGATAGATAGCCTTAACAGTATTCACGCCAGTTGGATTGTAGCTGCGAAAGCAGATGGCAACAAAGCCCGGTCGCTGCTGCCAGTACTCAGATCGCCATGGTCACCTGTTTGTCGCGGTCCGCACATCGGCTCGCGCAGCTCGAAGCACAACGCTTGAATTCGAGCGGGAACAGCCCCAGAGTAGCCGCAATGGTGTGTACCTGGTGCCGGTCAACGCCAACGGCCCTCTCAATACAGTCATCGCAAAATGCCTGCCCTGAGTTTTCTTTCAGAAAAACATACACTTTCTGAGGATTAGTCATCTTCCCCTCGATCTGCTCCTTGAAGCGCTCCTCAAAGCAGCCTGCCATCCATCCCGGTGATGAATTTAATCCCTTCCACCTGCAGGCCCTGCAGCTTCCGGTCGTTGGTCATGAACATGTCTACCTCCAATTCAGCGGCGCTGGCCAGATGAACCGCATCTGCAGGTAGAACCCGGTGCACAGCACGAATGGCAGCATAACTTTTCGCCGTGCGCATTGAGAAAGGGAGCACTTCCACGTCCCCGCTGTCCTCGAAATATCGCATCAGCATCCGCACCCTGCCCTCATCCTGCAGCTTCTTCGGATAGGTCAGCACTTCTCCCACGGTAAAAATGCTGGTGCAGATCCTTGCGCCTCGGCGGGCCAGGACCCCATACACCTCACGCATCCTCGGCCCATATTCCGGATGGGCTTCAAGCATGTAGGCAAACAGCATCGTGTCCCAATAGACCCGGATCACAGGCTTTCTTCGCCTTCCGGGTCAAGCTCCGGATCAAGATTCGGATCAGGGCGGAACGTCATCGCCGCGCGCTCTTTCCTGATCCACGCCTCCATGCCGCCCGGTTCCGGAAACATCCCGGAGAACAGCCCATAGAGATCGTCAAGCGTGACCTTCTTCTCAGCCACATCCTGACCAGCCGTACTCTCAGGCCGGGCAATGCGATAGGTAAACTCCGCCCGCGTCCCAAAGCCCGACGGTGGACCCTTTTTCTCGATCAGCTCCAGCCCCGTCTCACGCTGCAACCGCTGCGAGCCCAATGCGGTGCATACCGAGGGCACACGGTTAACCCAGCGCAGACTGCGGTGCACCTCTCCGGCATTGATTCGTACCACATCCAGCCCCTGCTCCCGCGCAGGGCGGACATATTGCGAAAGCACATATTCTCGAACCGTTTCATTCAAACCCGGCACATTCGCCTCACATACATACATTACACCTAATACATATACACATATACCCAATAAAAAAAGAGAAGGCCCAAAGGCCTTCCCTTTTTGTTCCAATCTGAAACTACTGCTACTGCCGACGCGCCGCCGGCCTCACTGCTTCCTGCGCTGCAGCGGCACCATTCACCGGCACCGCCGGCACCTCGGGTGCTGCACCCGGCGTCACGATGCCCAGCTTCTGGCGAAGCTGCGTGTCGATGCGGCCGAAGGTATCCTTGTTTTCCTTGAGAAAGTTGCGCACGTTCTCGCGTCCCTGGCCGATGCGCTCGCCGCTGTAGCTGTACCAGGCGCCCGACTTCTCGACAATGTTGTTGTTCACCGCGAGATCGAGCACGTCGCCTTCGCGCGAGATGCCTTCTCCGTACAGGATGTCGAACTCGGCCTCGCGGAAGGGTGCGGCGACCTTGTTCTTCACGATCTTGACCTTGGTGCGCGAACCCACCACCACGTCGCCCTCCTTCACCGCCGCGATGCGCCGGATATCGACGCGCACCGAGGAGTAGAACTTCAGCGCGCGGCCGCCGGTCGTGGTCTCGGGATTACCAAACATCACGCCGATCTTTTCGCGGATCTGGTTAATAAAGATCAGGCAAGTCCTTGATTTCGATACGGTTCCGGTCAACTTACGCAGCGCCTGCGACATCAGGCGGGCCTGCAGGCCGACATGCGAATCGCCCATCTCGCCATCGAGTTCCGCCTTGGGCACCAACGCCGCCACCGAGTCGACCACCAGCACGTCGATCGCACCCGAGCGCACCAGCGCCTCGGTGATTTCGAGCGCCTGCTCGCCGTAGTCCGGCTGCGAGACCAGCAGGTTGTCCACGTCCACGCCCAGCTTCTTCGCGTAGACCGGATCGAGCGCGTGCTCGGCATCGACGAAGGCCGCCATGCCGCCCAGTTTCTGGGCCTCGGCGATGATCTGCAGCGTAATCGTCGTCTTACCCGAGGATTCCGGCCCGAAGATCTCGATCACGCGACCGCGGGGCACACCGCCCACGCCGAGCGCGGCGTCAAAGGAGATCGACCCGGTCGAGATCGTCGAAATCGGCACCACCGCCTCTTTGCTGCCCAGGCGCATGATGGAGCCCTTGCCAAACTGTTTTTCGATCTGCGAAAGCGCCAGGTCTATAGCGCGGGAACGGTCATCTGCCACGTCAAAATCTCCAGTCGGGACACACCTTCAACACCGTTTTAGAACCTGTTTCCAAACGGGACAGTGCGACTTGAGGTCATCTTAGCATCGAAAACGCGAGGGGCGAACAAAAAACAAAAACGATGGTAACATTTCCCGCCGGCCAGCCCGCGTCACCGCCCGAAATCCCGCAGCTCCGCGATCCGTTGCCGGATCCTGTCGCACCTCGTCGGTGCAGCCCTCCGGCGGCTTTCCCTGCACAGCATCACCAAAACCCAGCATAAAAATGCGATCCCCAGCACGGACACACCTCCCAGAACGGCCAATGAGAACCAGCGAGCCAGCAAATCCACCCTCCATCACGAGTGGAAATGTCATCCCGCAAAGCCCGTACAAGGAAGATGTAAGGAAGTCCTAAAGCCGGGCCCCTGAAACCCCGGCTCTGGAGCGCGCACCCCAGACCATCAGGTATCCGCAGGCCAGAAAGCATACGGCAAGCCCCGCCGCGTTTCCCGCCACGCGCAACCACCCCAGCGCCGGCACATCGAGGAAGGGATAGGCATACAGACCCTCCCAGGCGCCGCGTACCAGGGCATAACCAAGGTAGCCCAGCGGAAACAGGGCCCACAGCAGAGGATCACGCCACCGCAGGCCGCCCTTCGGCGCGAGCGCCAGCCACCAGATCACAGATCCGGCCGGAGTCACATCGTGCAGCAGCGCATTGGCCACCGCCGATCCGCCCGAAAGCTCCACCAGCCCGTGCAGCAGCAACCCGTAGACTACGCCCACCAGTGCGATCGACAGCACCGTACCGGCGAGCAGAGAAGGTTTCCGAAGACCTCCCGCAGCCAGTCCAAATACAACCACAACCAGCACGTTCGTGAGAATGGTGAAGTAGCGCAGCAGAATCCAGAGCGTCAGCCCGGCCGAGTGATTCCCGGCAAAGAGCACCGCACTCTGCACGCCAAGCCCCGCCAGCGCGGCGGCCGCGATCGAGGCCGCGACGAACCCCGATGCCGGAGATGCAATCCTCTGGTCAGTCAATGACGCCGTGCCTCTCTCCGTGTGAGATTGCATGCCATCGCGGCAAGACCTGTTTCGAGCTTTGCATCGGGGAGCGCGCGCTCCTGTTGCTCGTGCTCCTGGCCGGCGAAACTATACCTCCCCAGCCGGGTTTCCTTGGCTGCGGATCTCCTGCCCGATCCGGGTAGTCACCTCATCCATGCATTTTCCAAAGGTGTAACGGTGTCCAAAATCCTGCGTTCTGTTCTTGCCATAGGGCTCGTTTTCTCCAGCCGCATCCCCGCTTCCTGGGCCAGCGACAACAACCCGCCAACCGAACCCTCCCATGTTACGGCTACGGTCAAGATCGATCCGAACGCCAGGAAGCAGTCCATCGCGCCGTCCTTCCTGGGCTTGTCCATGGTCCTGAGCGAAACGAAATACGCGGTGGGAACCAGCACTGCGTCCAATCCCTATTTCAAGCGGCTTCTCCAGAACTTCCTGGTATACGGCAACGGCCCGCTTGAGCTCAGAGAACTGAACGACAAGGCATTCACCGCCAGCACGACCTCGGACGATCTTCCGGCGCTGTCGAATCTCTACAAAGAAATGCAGGCCTTAGGACAGGGTGTGAGGTATTTCGTGGGGGTGGACTTCTCGGGAAACTTCGACGCGCATGGCAACGAGAGCGGCATGGCCGCCACGGAGGCGGAGACCATCTTCCGCAGCCTGCCGCAGGGCAGTCTATTGAGCTATGAAATCGGAAACGAGCCCGATCTCTACAATCAGAGCGGTTTGCGTACCGGCTACACCTACCCGCAGTTCAAACGCGAATACGAGAAGACCGCCGCAGCGATCGAAGCCAAAAAGACAGGCGTTCCAATGGCCGCGCCCGTTTTCTCCGGCTATCCCGGGGGTTTCATGAAGAATCTGGACGACTTCATTTCCTCTGAGAGCGCGCATCTGGGCATGCTCGATTTGCATAACTACGGAGGAAGTCACTGCAACGGCAGGGTAAACCCCGAAGACTACCTGCTGTCGGACGATGCGGTAAACATGCCCGGCTCCCCTATCCGCCCGACCCCGGCTAACGTCTCCGGTTATATTCGCGCGCTCAACCGCGCCGGACGCAGCAACTTTCGGATTGGAGAGATGAACTCGATCGCATGCGGAGGGCAGGACGGCGTCAGCAATACCTTCCAGTCCGCGCTCTGGTTCCTGGATGAAGCGATGAGCTTTGCCAGCGCAGGCGTGAGCGGGATCAACCTCTTCACCATTGAATCCTCCAACGCTTACTACACCCCGTTCCGGTTCTCCCACACCGGCAGCTTCCCCTCGCCACAATATGCCATCGCGCAGATCAACCCGATTTACTATGGCGTGCTGACCACCGCGGAGATGCTGCAATCCAGAGCAGCCCTCATCCCCGTAACGCTCTCCACCTCACGGAGGATCAAGGCGTATGCGACCGTGGACGAGCAAGGCGTGGTGCGTGTTCTGCTGATCAACAAGGAAGAGGGCAGGTCTGGCGATGGAAGTGTGGCGCTGCATCTCGCGGAGCATCGCGACGCTGTGATTTCAGCGCTGCGCGCGACGAATGACGATTACCGCGTCAGCGATTACACCCACTACACCGCCGACGACAGGATCACGCTGGCCGGACAGACCTTCAAGGTCGCCGGCGGAGCCCAGGACGGCATCCTGCATGGAGCTCCGGAACACACGACCGTGCATCCCAGGGACGGTGTGTATCTTGTCTCCCTGCCGCATTCGAGCGCGGCCATCGTGGAGATCCGCTAAGGTGTATCCACCTGTTCGCCAGCAAGCACTTTTCTCTATGTAATGAAGTCTTCATCCCGAGCGAAGCGGAGGGACCTGCGGTGTACGCGTGCCCGGGGAGGAAACCGCAGGGTTCTCCACTTCGCAGGACTAGAAAACAGTCCTGCTCCGGTCGAAATGACATGCTCTCGATTGAGCACCAGAGTATATCGAACTAATCGGCGACGATCAGTTCGCCCGGCTGGATCGGCCGCGTCCGCGGCAGCTTCCCAAACACCGAGAGCGTGCCCATCAAAATCAGCACACCGGTGTAGACAGCCAGCTTCACGATATCCGTGGTGTGATTCTTCGGCAGCGTCTTCCATAACAGCAGCAGCGTGGTCTGCGCTGCCGTCACCGACCATACTGCGCCGTAGAAGTAGCGTCGCTCCGTGCCCTCGCCGCGTGTCGATTTGCCGACGCGCGGCAGCAGGCCAAAGGCGCCCAGCAGCAGCACGATGATGCAGATCGGTGTATAGCCCTTCCAGTAAATCTGCTGCAGGTACCACTTGCCGGTCGCCACCGCGACCGCGAGACCGATGAAGTTCAGCAGCGCGAAGTTGATGAGCGCATTCCACGCAAAGCTGTAGCAGACCTTGCGATAGAGTGGATTCGGCCGGTCTTCGTTGAAGCGCAGGATATAGGGCGCCGGCTCGCAGCCCGGCAACTGCCCGGCCAGCAGCGCGATCCCCGTGCAGACGAGCACCACGCCCAGCCAGATCAGGTTTCCGCGGCTGCCGCCATGCGCGAAGAGACTGAAGGTCATCGGTCCGGGAGCGAGAAAGAACACCCAGATCCAGATCGGCCAGTGCGACACGCGGTAATGCTTCTTGTTGCGCGTGCGCATCTTGCGCTCGTCGAAAATCTCCGGTCGCACTGTAAACGCCATGCCGCTCCCTACTGCTTCAGTGCCGCTTCGATGGCCGAGGTCACTTCGGGCGCATCCGGCTTCACCGCCGGCTCAAAACGCGCCACCGGCTTACCGCCGCGGTCGAAGAGAAACTTGGTGAAGTTCCACTGGATATCGCCTGCGAACTGCGGATCGGTGCTCTTATCGGTAAGGAAGCGATAGAGAGGAGCCTCGTCGTCGCCTTTCACCGAGACCTTGGACATCATCGGAAACGTGACGCCATAGGTGCGCGTGCAGAAGCTGCGGATCTCGACCGCCGTACCCGGCTCCTGGCTGGCGAAATTATTCGCCGGCACGCCCACGATCACCAGTCCCTGCGACTGGTATTTCTTGTAGAGTGACTCGAGCGCCGCATACTGCGGCGTAAAACCGCATTTGCTGGCCACGTTCACCAGCAGCACCACCTTGCCCTTGTAGGCATGCAGGCTGGCCGGCTCGCCTTCGAGCGTCGTCAGTTTGAAGTCATAGATGCTGCGAGCGACACCGAACGCGGCGCCCGCGCTCATCAACAGCGAAAGACAGACCAATCCCAGCAACGAAGGCTTGCGCATCGTTCCCTCTCGTTTCCTTGCAGAAGCAAAGGCACAGCGATCATAGCGGATCGCCATTACGGCGAGATAGCGGCCTCTCGGCCTCTACGCCTTAACCGCGGCTTCGGCAACCGTACGTGGAACGGGCTCAAACTCCAGCTCAAGACCGTCCTCGAGCACCTGGACCTTCACATCCTCGAGTGAGGTCACGATCCAGTTCGCATACTCCAGCTGCTCGACCGAGTGGGAAAACATCGTCGCCATCACCTTGCATCCAGCGGCATGGCCTGCCTTCGCGCCTGCCGGCGCATCTTCGATCACCAGGCACTCTTCCGGCGCGAAGCCAAGCACCGCCGCACCGCGCTGGTAGGGCTCCGGATTCGGCTTGCCGTGTGTCACCATATCGGCGGAGATGAACTGCTCCGGAGGCGTGATGCCGGCATAACCCAGCCGCGCCTTCGCCAGCTTTTTCGTCGCCGAGGTCGCGATCGTCCAGCGATCCTTCGGCAACGCTGCCAGCAGCGCCTTCACGCCCGGCAGAATCTTTATATCGTCCTTGTCCGCAATCTCGATCTCTTCGACCACGTCGAGTTCTTTCTGAGCATCGAGGTCTGGCCGCAGCATTTTGATCGTGTCGATCGCCCGCTGCCCATGCGCCGTTTTGATCGCCGTCGCGCCGTCCACCCCGCGCATCTCACCCCACTTGGCCCAGCTCCGCTCCACCGAGCCGAGCGAGCTCACCAGGATGCCATCCATATCGAAGAGAATGCCGCGTACTTGAATCTTCATGCTTCCAGCGTATCAGCCGCAGCTCAGGGCTCAGGGCTCAGGGCTCAGGGCTCAGGGCTCAGGGCTCAGGGCTCAGGGCTCAGGGCTCAGATGAAAGCGTAAACGGGTGCCCCACATCTCGTTCTTTTCGAGATGTGGGTTCGCAGGATGGAGACCGAAAGACCTTTCACCACGGAGGACACAGAGAGGTTCGTGCCTTCCTACGTCTCAGAAGCAAGACGTGAGGCACCCGGTTTTATACCCTACACCCTATTCCCCTACACCCTCGCAACTACGCGGGTGCGAGGAACAGATCCTTCACACTCTCATACACGCGCCGGATGCCGTCTTCGAGCGGCGTCTTCGCCTGCCAGCCCAGCGCGTGGATGCGGCTCACGTCCATCAGCTTGCGCGGCGTGCCATCGGGCCGCGTGGTATCGAAGATCAGCTCGCCCGCGAAGCCCACCACCTTGCACACCAGTTCCGCCAGCTCGCGGATGGTCAGGTCTTCGCCTGTGCCGATGTTGATCAGCGGCGGCTCGCCGGTGGTCAGCAGCTTGCCGAACTCCGCATCCGGCAGACTCATCAGATAGAGGCAGGCTTCGGCCAGATCGTCCGAGTAGAGCAGCTCGCGCCGCGGTGTGCCCGTGCCCCACACCGTGATGTTCGCCTCGCCCGCAGCCTTGGCTTCTGCAGCCTTGCGGATCAGAGCTGGCAGCACATGCGAATTTTTCAGATCGAAGTTATCGTTCGGCCCGTAAAGATTGGTCGGCATCGCTGCCAGAAACTGCGTGCCATATTGCCGGTTGTAAGCCCAGCACATCTCGATGCCCGCGATCTTCGCCAGCGCATAGGCGCGGTTGGTCGGCTCGAGCGGCCCGGTCAGCAGATACTCTTCCTTGATCGGCTGCGGGCAGAGCTTCGGATAAATACAGCTTGAGCCGAGAAACAACAGCCGCTTCACGCCGCTGCGATACGCCGCGTCGATGACATTGGTCTGTATTTCGAGGTTTTCGCGGATAAAGTCTGCCGGATAGGTGTCATTGGCCACGATGCCGCCGACCTTCGCCGCTGCAAGAAAAACATATTCCGGCCGCTCCTGTTCGAAGAACGTCCGCACCGCAGCCTTATCTGTCAGGTCCAGTTCCGCGCGCGTACGCAGCAACAGGTTGGTATACCCATGCTCTTCGAGCCCGCGCCGGATCGCGCTGCCTACCAGCCCACGATGGCCCGCGATAAAGATTTTCGCTGTCTTCTCCACGCTCTGCTCCGTTTGGTTAAGACTCGTGGAAGTTGTAAGCCGTGAAGCCGTGGCTCTTTACCAGCGCATCGCGTTTAGCCGCATCGTAATCGGCCTCCACCATCTCCCGCACCAGCTCATGGAAGCTGATCTTCGGCACCCAGCCCAGCTCGCGCCTGGCCTTCGAGGGATCACCCAGCAGCGTCTCCACTTCGGTTGGGCGGAAGTAGCGTGGATCGACTGCCACCACCAAACGGCCTTTATCGTCGTAAGCGCGCTCGTCCACACCCGAGCCGTCCCAGCGCAGCGGCATCTCCAACAGTTCAGCCGTCAGGTGAATGAAGTCACGCACACTATGCTGCTCACCGGTGGCAATGACGTAGTCCTTCGGCTTCTGTTGCTGCAGCATCAGCCACTGCATCTCGATGTAGTCGCGGGCGTGGCCCCAGTCGCGCATAGCATCCAGGTTGCCGATCCACAGCGTCTCCTGCAGCCCTGCCTTGATCCGCGAGAGCGCGCGCGTGATCTTGCGCGTGACAAAAGTCTCCCCACGCAACGGCGATTCGTGATTGAAGAGAATACCGTTGCAGGCGTAGATGCCATACGCCTCACGATAGTTCACCGTGATCCAGTAGGCGTAGAGCTTGGCCACCGCGTAGGGTGAGCGCGGATAGAACGGTGTCGTCTCTTTCTGCGGGATCTCCTGCACCAGTCCGTAGAGCTCCGAGGTGGAAGCCTGGTAGAAGCGCGTCGTCTTCTCGAGACCCAGGATGCGGATCGCCTCCAGCAGGCGCAGCGGACCGATCGCATCCGCATTTGCCGTGTATTCCGGCTGTTCGAAGGAGACCTTCACGTGGCTCTGCGCAGCGAGGTTGTAGATCTCGTCCGGCTGTACCTTCTGCACAATGTGGATCAGGCTGCTCGCATCCGTCAAATCCCCATAATGGAGGATGAGGTGCCGCCCCTGGATGTGAGGGTCTTCGTATAGATGATCGATGCGGTTGGTATTGAAGAGCGAGGAGCGGCGCTTGATGCCGTGCACCTCATATCCCTTCTTCAGTAAAAGTTCCGCTAGGTACGCGCCATCCTGGCCAGTAATGCCGGTGATGAGAGCTTTCTTCAAACGAAGGAACCTCGGTTTCTGCAATAGCCTACATTCTAAGGGGAACATTTCCAGCCTCAGGGCTTCGCCCGAAGCCGCACCCGGAAAGGGTGGTTATTACTGTTGTTCGGAGACTTCCAGCGCCGGCCCGGACGCGAGCAGAACGCGCATCTCCTTTTCCAAGCGGCGCAGGACATAATCACGCCCCATATGCTCCTCCGCATAACACCGTGCAGTGCGGCCCATTTCCAGCCGCTCTGCACGCGCGTCTGCGAGTGCGAGAATTGCCTGGGTAAAGGCCTGCACATCTCCTGGAGGCACCACCAGGCCGCATCCTTCCACCGCATCGGCCAGCTGCGTACCTGGAACCGCCGTAGTGATCACCGGCCGGCCGCTGGCCATCATGCCCGTCAGCTTCGACGGCATCACCAGGTCGGCAGCATCGGCGCGCTGCGGCAGCAGGTGAATATCCGCTGCATTCAGAAGCTCATTGAGCCGCGCCCTCGGCTGCAGGTGCAGCAGCGAGACATTCGGAAGGCTCCCCGCAAATCGCTCGAGCGGTCGCCGGTAAGCGCCATCTCCGCAAAAAACGAAGTGCAGATCCTTTCGCTCACGTAACGCCTCCGCCACCTGAGGAAGAATCTCCAGCCCCTGTTTGTGGCCCAGATTGCCGGAATAGAGCAGCACGATCTGGTCATCGCGAATTCCCAACTCGTGGCGATACGCATTGGGAAGCGCACCCGGAACGCTTGCCGTCACTTCGTCCACATTCACCCAGTTGGGAAAAAGAATCGCCTTTTCCTTCGAAACACCTTTCGAGGTCAGCCGCCGCACCATGTTCGGTGAGATCGTCGAGACCCGGTCGAAGACCTGCATGATGGCGCGCTCGTAGAACAAGGCGAACTTATGGATCGAACCGCCGGCCGGCAGCAGCTCCAGATCGAAGGCCGCGTCGATCTCGAAGTCCTGCACATGCAGCCATGCCGAAGCGCCACTCAACACAGCCATCAGCGCGGCCGTCGGCGCACAGAACAGCGCCGGCTCAATGGTCATCACGATGTCCGGCCGCCAGAGCAGCTGGCGCAACATAATCGGAAGAGAGCTGGTCGCAAACGAGCCCAGGTGGAGAAGCCGCCGCCATCCGTTCGGCCGCTTCGGCACATAGAGAGGACAGCGATAGATGCGGACTCCGGCAGACGACTGTTCAGTCCGGTATTCCCACCATCGGTAGCCCTCCCTCACCTTCCATTCCGGATAGTACGGTGGAGCTGTCACTACCCGCACCTCGTGGCCCTGTTCCACGAGCCACTCCATCATCTCTCCTGAATACTTTCCGATACCAGTCAACTCTGGAGAGTAGTTCAGACCTAGGAGAAGTATCCGCAACGCCTCGCCCTTTCATATACGCCAACAAAGAGTCGATAGGTCCCGATCTTCGCCGGATCGGAGACCGGGCTTTCATCTTACTTCGGTTATGCCGCTAGCTTAGATGCAAATGTTCTTGAATATGCGAAGGACTAACGGTCAAAAATTTGTAGCTCTCGCTGAAAAGATTACGGCCGTAATGGTTGATGTCTCTCCCGCCCACATCCGGAGCCTGCACTACTATGAGAGACATGAGCCGAACCCCTACTCTGCGCGTTCTGCAACAACCGCTTGCCTGGGCAGGGCTCATCATCCTGGCGGGAATGCTCCTGGTCGCGCTGCTTGCGCCTTGGATAGCACGGGAAAATCCGGCAGCCATCGACCTGTCGCATCGGCTGGCTTCGCCCGGCGCTGCGCACTGGTTCGGCACCGATGAACTCGGCCGCGACATCTTCGCCCGCGTCGTCTACGGAGCCCGTCTCTCGCTGGGCATTGCGGTCATGGTCGTTGCCTGCTCCCTTTCGGCAGGCATCCTGCTCGGAGGTCTGGCCGGCTACTTCGGCGGGCTGATCGACATCACCATCAATATCTTTTTGATGAATGCCTTCATGGCCATGCCCGGCATCCTGCTGGCCATCGCCTTCGTCGCCTTCCTCGGCCCGGGCATGATCAACCTCGTCCTCGCCCTCTCCATCGGCGGATGGGTCGGCTATGCGCGCCTCGTCCGTGCCCAGGTCCTCGCCGTACGCGAGCGGGAGTTCGTCGAAGCGGCACGCGCGCTCGGCGCCGGCCACCTGCGTATCTTTCTAAGACACATCCTGCCCAATATCCTGCAGCCGCTCATCGTACAGTCGGCCATCGGCATGGCTGGAGCTGTCCTTGCCGAAGCCACGCTCAGCTTCCTCGGCCTCGGCGTGCCGCCGCCTACACCCAGCTGGGGCTCCATGCTCGACGAGGCCCGGTCGCACCTCTTCGACGCACCGCATCTCGTGCTCTTCCCTGCACTCGCCGTCATGCTCTGCGTGCTCTGCTTCAACTTCCTCGGCGACGCACTCCGTGATTATCTCGATCCCCGCACCCGCATCAGCGCCGGGCTGTAGGATCGCCTATGCGCATTGGAGTCATCTCGGACACGCACGGACTGCTCCGGCCCGAAGCCGTTGCGGCTCTGCAGGGCGTGGATGCCATCCTTCACGCAGGCGATGTCGGTGATCCTGCCATCCTCGATGCCCTCGCGGCCATCGCACCTGTCACCACCATACGCGGCAATATTGACCGTAAGGGCTCCTGCGCGGAGCTGCCCGCGATTGAGCTGGTGGAGATGGGCGGCACGTCGATCTATATGCTGCATGACCGCCAAGAGCTCGACCTCGATCCGGTAGCCGCAGGCATCGCAGCCGTCATCAGCGGACACTCGCATCAACCGCTGATCGAATGGAAAAAGGATGTGCTCTACTTCAATCCCGGCAGCGCTGGACCGCGCCGCTTCTCGCTGCCCATCTCGCTCGGCATTCTTGAGATAAAAGACGGCAGGCTGGAGCCCAGGCTGATCACGCTGGGGTGAAACGAGGGGACAGGGTATAGAAAAACCTCCGGCGCAGATTTTGTGCCTCCCCACTCAAGCCAGCTTCAGGCTTGAATAGGCCACCGTCCCTCCGTTTTTCTACCCCTATCCCTAGGCGGTACCCCCATAGAGCCACGAGAAAGGGATGTCATTTCGACCGGAGCAGGACAGCTTTATCGTCCTGCGCAGCGGAGAAACCTGCAGTTCTGCCTGGGCCGGAGAAAACTGCAGGTTCCTCCACTCCGTTCGCCTTACGGCTCACTCCGGTCGGAATGACAATGCGCAAGATAAATCGCTTATTTTCTGTTCGGATATAGGGGAATACACCCTAACGACGATACGGCGCCGTCGCCACCGCGACCAGCGAATCGGCGCAGCCGTAGTACAGAAACCATTGTCCGTGAAAAAGCACCAGCCCTTCGCCGAAGGTCGTGCCCGCCGCATATTGCCCCGTCTTCTCCCAGGGCATCACCGGCCAGAGCACCGGTTCGTCGAATTGTGCCTCTAACTGTGACGGATGTACCGCGTCGAAGAGCGCTTCACCCACGGCATAAGCCCCTGCACCCAGCTTTGTGTCGCCGCCATCGGCTGCATTTTTGCCGTTGTACAAGACCACGATGCCCTGCCTCGTTACCACCGGCGGTGGTCCTGTCTCCGGAAAAAACGAGTCGAAATGACCGGCGCGCGACTTCAGCAGCTCCTGCGGTGCGCCCTTCGCATCTTCGAGCGGCGTCCAGTGGATCAGATCCTGCGATGTGGCCAGATGAATGGCTCCCTCGCCCCAGTACATCCAGAACTTGCCGTCGATCTTCGCCGCCTTCAGACGCCCATCGACGATCGCTGTCAGGATTCCGGCGGATTTGTAACGGAGGCTGTCATATTTTCCGCCTGCCGCGCCCTTGAAAGCCGGACCGGACTTAGTCCAGTGAACTAAGTCCGGAGAGGTCGCAATGCCCACCGCATAGGTCTTGCGATTCCACTGCGTATAAGTCAGCACATAACGGTTTCTGGAATGGGCATCCGGCGACTCCACCAGACGCGGGTCCTCGACGCCGCCCGGCCACTCCAGGTCTTTCTGGCTGTCTTCGGCGGGATAGAAGACCGGGGTCGCCTCGCGGCGGAAGTGAATACCGTCCTCGCTCACCGCCAGGCCGAGCCGCGAGGTGTGCATGCCGATGGCCATCGAGCCCGAATCATCCTCGGCGCGATAGAGCACATACACCTTGCCGTCGCGCACCACCGCCGCGGGATTGAAGGTGTGCAGCGCCTCCCAGCGCACCGGCTGGTGGGTGATGGGGTCCGTGAAGGTGGATTTCGGGTCGGGCGTGATCACCGGGTTGCCTTCGACCGGCCGGGTGAAGGGGCCGATGGCCCAATCCGGAGGCGCATCCGGCAGCGAAGCGGCCTGCGGCGACTGCGCAAGCGCTGCCACCCACGGAAACACCATCAGCGTCACAGCGAGAACAGCAGATCGCATGCCCTATCCTCTATTGGTTATTCCTGTTTCTTAGGCCAGAGGTTGATGTGCCCGCAGCTCGGACAGAATCTCCGCCGCCGCCTTGCGCGCTTCGTCCGAACGATCCGGAGGGAAGGAAATCGCGCCCACCCGCGCATGTCCGCCGCCGCCGTAGCGCTCGCAGATCGTCGCCAGGTTCAGCATCTTCGCCGGATCGGCCTTGGTCCACGGATTCGAGCCCACCGACACCTTGGTGCGGAAGCTCGACTTCGACAGCCCCACCGAGTACGTCGCCTGCGGATGCAGGTAGTAGGGAATGAACTTGTTGTAGCCCTCGAGCTGGTGGTCGGTAATGTCGAAGTAGATCGTGCCGTCCTTCTCTTCCGAACGCTCACGGATTAGCTTCACCGACTCCTCATGCCGCTCGAGCAGCGGCGGCAACAGCTCAGCCACGAATGGCTGCTTGAGAATCTCGCCCAGAGGCATCGAAGTGAGCAGCGGAATCAGGCGCGGAATAAACGCCGGGTCCTGCGTCGACTCGATCACCAGTGTCAGCTTCATCGCTGGCGCAGCCATCTCGACCGCGGACTCGGGGCTCTCATAGAGCGCGCCGTCCACAATATCCGCCCACTTCACCAGATCCGCCACCGGCTGCGCGTCGAAACCGAACTTCGTCGCAGCGATGTGCGCGAGAAAGCTGGTGCAGGAGGTATACGTCGGGTCATAGAAGCGGCGCATCGCATAGCGGCCGTCTTCCACGCCCTGCACGAAATCCTGCTGGTCAGCAGGCGTCAGAAAAGCGCTCAGATGGTGATCGAACCACCAGGTAATCTCCGGCGAAGCCGAATACTTGAAATCGACAATCGCGTTCTCGTCTCCGATGAAGTCCGCTTCGTTGAACAACGCTCCGGCGCGGTGCACCAGCCCGTGAAACTCATACTCGGCATCCTTCGCGATGCACTCGCGATGAAAGCGGGTAAACAGAGAAGCCGAGCAGGCCCCATCGAAACACTTGTCGTGATAGAAAACGCGAACCTTCAAACCGGGCTTGCTCCACTGCCAAAATTTTTCGTGATCAGGAAATGTTTAGGATTGCCGGGACCGGCCGCATTGTCAAGGCTGGGACTGGCCGTCCAGGCCTTCTATCTTCGGCACCCCGCTCCCGCTGGTCGCGGCACTGGCCGTGCGAGCCTTTCGCCTTCGGCCTCCGCTCCCGCTGGTCGCGATTCTAAAACCACGGGGACATGGGGAGCACCGAGGATGCAGGAAGATTCCCGAGTGTCCCCATACAAGCCTGCAGTTGGCTTGTGTTGGGTAGCACGGCACTCCATCGCCCAGCGCCGATCGAAAGAGCAGGCTTTTGAGAAAACTCCCCTATCCCCTCCTAGCCTCTGAGTATGATGAACGCGTGACCGACCCGACGCCTCCATCTCCCGAAACGCCCCAGAGCAGCTCCTTGCCCACACCCGGGCAACCCACTCCGCCCCAGTCCAGCGAGGATCACGGCATCGAATGGATTCTGTGGGGGCGTGGCGGCCTGCGCGCCGGCTGGGGTATTGCCGCCTTTGTCCTCCTGTTCATCCTCTTCGTCATCGGGATCGGCATCGCGATGCATGCGCTCTTCCACTGGAAGCCCACGCCTGGCAGCTTCACAGTCAGCTCCGGACTGATCTCCGAGGCGCTGCAACTGTCTGCCGTCTTCCTCACCACGCTCGTCCTCGCTCTGGTCGAGCGCCGCTCCCCCTTCAGCTATGGACTGCAGGGACCGTCCCGCGCGCCGCGCTTCCTCGGCGGCCTTGTCTCCGGCTTTGCCGCCATCAGCGCGCTGGTGCTGGTGCTCTGGAAGGCCGGCTACCTGGTTTTCGACGGCCAGCCGCTGCACGGCGACGCCATCCTTACCTATGGATTGGGCTGGGGTCTGGTCTTTCTCGGCACCGGCTTCTTCGAGGAGTCATTGCTGCGCGGCTACGTGCAGTTCACCATGACGCGTGGCGTCGGCTTCTGGTGGGGAGCGCTGCTCTTTTCCTTCCTCTTCGGCTTCATCCACAGCACCAACCCGGGCGAATCTCCGGTCGGGCTCTTTCAGGCCGGATTCGTCGGCCTGGTCTTCTGCCTGAGCCTCTGGTACACCGGCTCGCTGTGGTGGGCCATCGGCTTCCATGCCGCCTGGGACTGGGGCGAGTCCTACTTCTATGGCACCTCCGACAGCGGCCTCATCGCCCACGGCCATCTCTTCGCCGAGCACCCGGTCGGCAACATCCTGCTGAGCGGCGGGCTTACCGGCCCGGAGGGCAGCCTGTTCGGCGTGCCACTGCTCCTGCTCGTCGCCCTGCTCATGGCGCTCTGGTGGGGACGCCGCGGCCCCGCGGCCTTTGCCGGCCAGGGCTGGCAGCCTGCGTGGCTGCGCGAAAAGCGCCTCGCTCAGGCCGCCGGGCTGGAGGCCTAGCGGATCTGCACCAATCCGCGCTTGCGCTGCGAGACATGCACGGCCAGCACGATCAGCGGAATCTTGTGATTGCAGCTCTTGCAATGGATGCAGTAATCCTTGCAGGTCTTCCTGGAAGACGCCTCGAAATCCGTGCCCGGCATAGCCATCCCTTCACCTCTGGAGCCATTCTCCCGGGAGCACGGCACCCGCGTCTGTGACGGCGATCACGTC